>NZ_CBFHTG010000010.1:0-117578 GCF_965658795.1 Lentibacter sp.
ACCGCTTGATACTTTTACGAAGCCGTAATCAGCAGAGCCGTTGCCGTTTACAAGACGCTTGTGAGCAGAAAAAGATACGCCGGCGTCTGTTTCAACTGAAGCATCAGCAACAATGCGAACGCTCTGTGTGAAATCTGTGTCTGCATCTTCAACATTGCGCACACCTGCGTATGCAAAGCCTGAGAATGTTACGTCTGCAGCTGCGACTGATGCAGTTGCCACTAGCGCTGTAGTAGCGAAAAGAATCTTTTTCATGATTTTTCCCTCGATTTTCATGTCATAGGCCCAAGCGGGGAATCCGCGTTGGGTATGAAAAGTGTTTCGCTCCAAACAGGGTCTCATTGCAAGCGCGCCGGGGCGGGGCTTTGGAAAGTGGAAAAAGTTGGTGCACAGATGTCACAGTGCAGCGGGGGCCAGAAAGGCGCCCGAAATAGGCCGTATATATATAGCGCTGTCATAAAGGCTTGCTCAGAGCGTGCTGCTTGGGTAGGACGGTGGCGTAATCGAAGAGTGGAACACACCCTATGCCCAGCCGCGCACTCAGGTTTTTTATCATCCTGCTATTAACCACCACGTTAACTGCCTGTGGCGGTGGAAGCGGTCTGTTTGGCCGTGTTGGCCCCGCAGCCACGCAGCAAGATGACACGGGCAGCACTGTGCGGCGCCCCCTGACGCCCAATGTGGGCGACAATGGAGACGGCTCCACCATTTGGGACGCGTTCCGTGGTGGCAAGACAGAAACGCAGGTGCAGGTGAACCGCTACCTCTGGCAGGCTTCGCTGGATGTGTTGAGCTTTATGCCTGTGCAGTCGATTGATCCGTTTACCGGTGTTATCGTCTTTGGCTATGGCAACCCGCCCGGTGGCGGCACGGCGTATCGCGCCACTGTTTACATTGGCGACCCGGCGCTTGATGCGCGCTCGCTCAATGTGGCGCTGGCCAGCCGTCGCGGCCCTGTGGCCGCCGGAACGCAGCGCGCTGTGGAAGATGCTATTCTGAACCGCGCACGCCAGATGCGGATTGCGGACGGCAAGCTTTAAACCAGCTCTTCGACCCATTTGAGCTGCCGTGGCAGGCAAATATTGGTCAGATCGTAGTTGTCTGTGATGAGCTTGCGCGCCGCGCGGCCCAGCTCTGCGCGCTCCTCTGCGTTGTCGAGCAGGCGTGAGACCTCTTCAACCAGCGCATCTTTGTCAAAGAAGTCTACCAAGCGGCCGTTCACGCCGTGTTTGATGGCTTCTTGCACGGGGGCTGTGTTGCTCGCGACAACTGCGCCTTGCACACTCATGGTTTCAAACAGAGACCAGCTTAGCACGAACGGGTAGGTCAGGTAGATGTGCACGCGGCTGACTTTGAGCAGGGATTGAAACTTGCCGTAGGGGATACGCCCGAGAAAGTGGACGCGGGCCCAGTCTTCATCAGATATCTGGCTGCGCACCTCATCAATAAAGATCTGCTTCCATGTCTGGCCCTTGGGCGGGCGGGCACCGTAGCTCACATCATCGCCGCCGACGACGAGCACACGGGCATTGGGGCGCTCTTTGAGCAGGCGCGGCAGAGCGCGCATAAAGATGTGATAGCCGCGATATGGCTCGAGGTTGCGGTTCACAAAGGTTATCAGCTCGTCCTTGCGGGTGAGCGTTTCGCCTGTGTCGAGTGTGAGCGATGCGTTTTCATCGGGGGTTAGCACGTCGGTGTGGATACCGTCGTGGCAGACCGTAATCTTGTTGCGAAATTCGGACGGGAAGGTGTTGGCCTGAAACTCGGTCGGGCTGATTCCCGCATCGGCAATGTCAAAGTGCTCGTGGTTGTTTACGTTTTTGAGGCGCAGGCGCAGCGCTTCTGTCGGTTTGACCTCGGGTTGGAACTCGGGGTCAAAGCCGGTGTGGGGGTAGTCGGCCTGATGGTAGAGCTCGCAATAGATGGCGAGCTTGGCCTTGGGCCACACATCTTTGAGGAAGAGCGACTCGCCCCAGCCGGGGTGCGCGATGATGAGATCGGGCGTAAAGCCCTGCTCGCGCAGCTCTGAGGCCGCATGATAGCAGGCCTCGGCGCGGGTGACTTTCGTATCGAAATCCACCAGCCACGGGTGCACATTCTGGCCTGCGCGCGCTGTGATCTTGTAGGGCAGAACGCGCACGCCGTTCCAGTTGGTGGGTTTTTCCACCCGCAATGTGAGCGCAACAGTGTCATGACCGAGCTTGGCCAGAGCCGGAGCAAGGTGTTTGAACTGGCCCGGGAAGTTCTGATGGATAAAGAGAATTTTCATATGGTCTGCTCAGCATTGTTTGGCTGTGTTTTGACCAGAGACTATGGCATCTGAACGGCAAGAGGCAGGTTTTTTTGGATAAAATGGTCATTTCAAACAGAAATGGCCAGATGTGCGCACATCTGGCCATGCCCTGTTGGACTTTTTTGCCTTCGACGCAACGGGAGGAGGAGTGCCACGTAGAGAGCTTTTAGTTGCGGTGCACTTCAGAGGGAGGAGAAGAAGAAACACCGTTTGTGAGTTAAGATTTGCCGCAATGCAGCGTGACCTCAAGGTAAAAAATGCTGCACCTGCATATTTCCGTAAATTCGTTACACTGCTGCCAAAAATCTCGGCAAATGCTGCATTTGTAAGCGCTGAATTTTTGGGCTGCTGTCCTGCGCAAGGCATTTGAGGATTTAACCTGCGGCGAAAACCCTTTATCACCGCGCTCAACACCACACATCAGCCGAGAGACACGCCATGAGCCGTTATAACGCCGCCGAGATTGAAGCCAAATGGCAAGAGGCATGGGACAAGGCCGGAATTTTCCGTGCCGAGCGCAAGGAAGGGAAGCCCAAGTACTATGTGCTTGAGATGTTTCCTTACCCGTCGGGCAAGTTGCACATGGGACATGTGCGCAACTACACGATGGGCGACGTGATCGCGCGCTACAAGATATCGACGGGCCACAACGTCTTGCATCCGATGGGCTTTGACGCCTTCGGGATGCCTGCCGAAAACGCCGCGATGGCGATTGGCGGACATCCGAAGACATGGACCTACAACAACATCGACGACATGGTCGAGCAAATGAAGCCTCTCGGCCTCAGCCTGGACTGGGACCGTATGTTTGCCACCTGTGACCCCGAGTATTACGGGCAGCAGCAGGCGCTTTTCCTTGATTTTCTGCAAGAGGGCCTCGTCTACCGCAAGAATGCTGTGGTGAACTGGGATCCCGTGGACATGACGGTGCTGGCCAACGAGCAGGTCGAGCAAGGGCGCGGCTGGCGCTCTGGTGCGCTTGTGGAGCGCAAAGAGCTGACGCAGTGGTTCTTCAAGATCTCGGATATGGCAGATGAGCTTTTGGGCGCGCTCGACGGGCTCGACAACTGGCCTGCCAAAGTGAAGCTGATGCAGGCGAACTGGATCGGCAAGAGCCGCGGTTTGCAGTTTGCGTTTGAGCGGGTGGATGGCGGTGAGCCGATTACGGTTTACACAACCCGCCCTGACACGCTGAATGGTGCGTCTTTTGTGGGTATTTCGCCTGATCACCCCATCGCCAAGGCGATGGAGGGCGATGCGGCTGTTGATGCTTTCCTTGCCGAGGCGCGCAAGGGCGGCACGACCGAAGAAGCCATCGAGACCGCCGAGAAGCTGGGCCTTGATACGGGTATCAAGGTGAAGCACCCGCTGACAGGCGAGGAACTTCCTGTCTGGATCGCCAACTTCATTCTCATGGACTACGGCACAGGCGCGATCTTTGGCTGCCCAGCCCATGACCAGCGCGACCTTGATTTCTGCCGTAAGTATGACTTGCCTGTGGTAGATACCTTCTTTGCTCTTGAGGATGACACGCCCGTTGGCAAAACAGCCTTTGTGCCCACAAAGTCCGAGAAAGTGCGTTGGGTAAACCACTTTGCCGGCCTTGATGTGGCCACGGGTGAAGAGGCGATCAACACGACCATCGACTTTATGGAAGCCAAAGGGCTTGGCGAGGGTGTGACCAAGTTCCGCCTGCGCGACTGGGGGCTGAGCCGCCAGCGCTATTGGGGCTGCCCCATTCCTGTGGTGCATTGTGAGGCTTGCGGCGTTGTGCCCGAGAAGAAGGAAAACCTGCCCGTCGTCTTGCCTGACGATGTGACATTTGATGTGCCGGGCAACCCGCTTGACCGCCACCCGACCTGGCGCGATGTGCCTTGCCCCGCATGTGGCAAGCCCGCCAAACGCGAGACCGACACGATGGACACATTTGTGGACAGCTCATGGTATTTTGCGCGCTTCACAGCGCCGCGTGCCGAGACGCCCACAAATATGGAAGATGCGAAATACTGGATGAATGTTGACCAGTATATCGGCGGTGTGGAACACGCGATTTTGCACCTGCTCTATGCGCGCTTCTTTGCGCGGGCGATGCAGATTTGCGGACATTTGCCAGAAAGCGCGAAAGAGCCGTTTGATGCGCTGTTTACGCAAGGCATGGTGACGCATGCAATTTACAAAACCGAGGGCGCAGACGGGCGGCCTGTGTATCACTACCCAGAGGAAGTGACACTGAAGGACGGCAAAGCGCTGTTGGAAGACGGGCGCGAGGCCGATGTTGTGCCCTCCGCCAAGATGTCAAAATCCAAGAACAACGTGGTGAACCCGCTGAACATTATCGAGGGCTACGGCGCCGATACGGCGCGCTGGTTTGTCTTGTCAGACTCGCCCCCCGAGCGCGATGTGGAGTGGACAGCCTCGGGCGCTGAAGCCGCGCATAAGCACCTTGGCCGTGTCTATCGTATTGCCAGCGAGATTGACGCCGCCGCGACAGGCAGCGAGGCCGATGACACAGCGCTTCTGCGCGAGATGCACAAGGCGATCCATGATGTCACGATGGGTGTTGAAAGCTTTGGCTTTAACGCCGCAATTGCGAAGCTCTATGGCTTTACCAACACGCTGGGCAAGTCAAAGGCGGGTGGCGCAGCCAAGCGCGAAGCCGCGCTGGTGCTGGCGCAGCTGATGAGCCCGATGACACCGCATTTGGCAGAAGCCGTGTGGGAGATGCTGGGCGGCGAAGGCCTCTGTGCGCTGGCGCCTTGGCCTGTGGCTGATGCGGCGATGTTGGTGGAGGATGAGGTGGTGATGCCGATCCAGATCAACGGCAAGCGGCGCGCGGAAATCAGCGTACCCAAGGATATGGACAAAGCCGAGGTTGAAAAACTGGCGCTGGCGCATGAAGCTGTCATCAGAACACTGGACGGGGCGACGCCCAAGAAGGTCATTGTTGTGCCAGGGCGGATTGTGAATGTGGTTGCCTAACCGAAGAGCCTTTTTGCTGAGCGCCTTGGCGCTTGGCGGTTGCGGGTTTACGCCAGTTTATGCGCCCCAGAGCGAGGCGCGGGCGCTGCTGGGCACAATCGATGTTGACCCGCCACGTGACCGCGAGGGCTATTTGCTGGTGCGCCACATTGAAGAACGGATGGGGCGCAGCGCCAACCCGACCTATGCGCTCGCCATCTCGATCGAGCTGACAGACGAGCGTATGGCCATCACGGCTGACAACGTTGCGACGCGGTTCAACCTTGTGGGCAAGGCGACCTATGCCTTGCGCGCGGTTGAGGGTGGCAAGGTTGTCAACAGCGGCACTGTGCAGAGCTTTGTAGGCTACTCGACAACGGGCAGCACAGCGGCAACCCAGACCGCCGAGAAAAACGCCACAGAGCGGCTGATGGTTATCTTGGGTGACAAGATCGTTCAGCGGCTGGCTGTCGCGCAGCTTGAGCCTGCGGCATGAAGCTGGCGGGGCGCGAGGCGACGGGATATTTCAAAAAGCCGGATGCATCTCGCACGGGGCTTTTGATTTATGGCAGTGATGCCATGCGCGTGGCGCTCAAGCGGCAAGAGGTGATCAAGGCGCTGATCGGCCCCAAGGGCGACGAAGAGATGCGGCTTGTGCGGATGCCTGCGGGCGACTTGCGCAAAGACCCTGCGGCCCTGCTGGATGCGGTGAAGGCGGTAAGCTTTTTCCCCGGGCCGCGCGTTGCCTTTGTGGAAGATGCCAACGACACGGCGGCACCCGCTATTCTGGCAGCGCTTGAAGACTGGGCCGCAGGCGATGCGCAGATCATTGTGACAGCGGGGCAGCTCAAGGCGACCTCGAAGATACGCAAGGCCTTTGAAGGCCACCGCAACGCTTATGCTGTGGGGATCTATGATGACCCACCCGGGCGCGACGAGATCGAAGCGATGCTGAAAGAGGGCGGGCTGGCGCAGGTGAGCAGCCATGCCATGACCGACCTTACCGCGCTCAGCCGCGAGCTGGGGCCGGGAGACTTTCGCCAGACCGTCGAAAAGCTCTCGCTCTACAAGCACGGCGACACGAGCGAAGTGAGCAGCGCCGATGTCGAGGCCTGCGCGCCGCAGAGCACCGAGGCTGCGCTGGATGATCTGCTCAATATTGTTGCCGAAGCCAAGATGGGCGACATTCACCCGATTATGACCAAGCTCAAGGCGCAAGGCGTCCAGCCTGTGGGGCTGGTGATTGGTGCAACGCGGCACTTTAAAGCGCTTTACGCGGCGGCGAGTGACCCTGCGGGGGCCAGCCAAGGGATTGCACGGCTGCGCCCGCCGATCTTTGGCCCGCGCCGCGACAGGATGCTGAAACAGGCGCAGGGCTGGGGCGCGGCCAAGCTTGAACAAGCGCTGAGCTATCTCATCGAGACCGACCTGCAACTGCGCAGCGCAGGGCAGACCGCACCGCAGATGGCGCTTGTGGAGCGCACGCTCATCCGCCTCGCAGGGCTTGCGGCGCGGCGTTAGCCGCTGGGCGGGTTGCACCCGCCTTCCAGCGCGTTTGGCTCTTGAAGCTTCTTTCAGTTTGATGTCACTTAACCTGTGAACAAGGGAGAGAAGCCATGTATGAAGTTTTCGGAGGTGTTGCGAGCCGTGCGTTTCGGGTGATTTGGTTGCTGGATGAGATGGGCGTAGAGTTTACCCACCATGATCTGAAGCCCGGCAGTGACGAGATGAGGGCTGTGAACCCTTCGGGCAAGGTGCCTGCGCTGAAGGTGGATGGAGAGCTGATCACAGATTCTTCTGCAATCATGACGTTTCTGGCCGATAAGCACGGGCAGTTTACCTACCCCGCTGGCACGATCGAGCGCGCCAAGCAGGATGCATGGTTTCACCAGATTATTGATGAGGTCGATGCTGTCCTTTGGACGGCTGCGCGCCACTCGTTTATCTTGCCAGAGGAACACCGCGTACCGGCTGTGAAAGACTCGCTGAAGTGGGAGTTCGAGCGGAACATCGGCCGTATTGCCGACCGTATGGAAGGCCCGTATTTGCAAGGTGAAGAGATCACCATTGCCGACTTTTTGCTGCTGCATTGCCTCAACTGGGCGACAGGCGCCAAGTTTGAGCACAGCAGCGCAAAGATGGACGAGTATGCCAAGCGTATTCGGGCGCGTGACGGCTTTAAGGCCGCGCGGGGAAGGCTTGCGGCATGAGCGAGATCCGCGCCGAGATCCGCCTGCCCACTGACGAGCTGCGCGATGATTTGCCGTTTTACACCAAGGTGCTCGGGATGCGGCTGGACGAGATTTTTCCAGCCGATGACCCGCGCGTTGCGGTGCTTTCGGGGCATGGTTTGCGCATTCGCATCGAAAAAGGCGCGCGCGAGCCTGCGGGGACGCTCAGGATTCTGACGACAGACCCTGACGGGTTTGCCGATGGCGTGCGGGAGCTGACCGCGCCCAACGGCACGCGTATCGAAATAGCCGAGCTCAACCCGCCCATGGTTATGCCTGAAACCGAGCATATGTTTGATGTGCGCCGCCTGCGGGACTCAGCCCCTTGGGTGATTGGGCGTGCCGGGATGAACTACCGCGACTTGCTGCCCACACGGCTGGGCGGCGCGATTATTGCCAGCCACATCCGTGTGCCCGGTGGCGGCGATGTGCCTGATATGGTGCATTACCACACCGTCGGGTTCCAGCTCATCTTCTGCTACAAGGGCTGGGTTGATGTGCTCTATGAAGACCAAGGCGATATGATGCGCCTGCACGCGGGTGACTGCGTGATCCAGCCGCCCGAAATCCGCCACCGTGTCTGTCATGCTTCGCCTGATATCGAGGTGATCGAAATTGGCGTGCCAGCCGACCATGTGACGACGATTGACCATGACTTTACCCTGCCCAACGGCGTAGGCGACGCGGCGCGTGAATGGCAGGGCCAGCGCTTTGTGCACCATGTGAAAGACGGCGCTGTTTGGCAGCCCTTCCGCGTGCCGGGCTTTACCTGCCGCGACACGGGGATTGCGGCCGGCACCAAGGGTGTGGCGGGTATTCAGGTTGTGCGGTTTGAGGGCGGTGAGCCGCCTGCGACACGCACGGATGCCGACATTCACTTTACCTTCGTGATGGAGGGCACAATGACGCTTCATGCCGAAGGCCAAGAGCCGCGCGCGCTGCAAGCGGGTGATGCTTTTGTGCTGCCACCGCAGATGGCTGCGCGCTATGCGGACTGCTCGGATGAGCTGGAGCTGCTGGAATGCGCGCTCAGGGGCGACTTTGCGAGCGAGATTGTGGCCTAGTTACACTCAATGAATACAGTAAAAGCGGCGGTGCGCTCGGCGATTTCGGTGGGCGCAAGTGTGTTGTCATCCAGACTTAGTGCAGGCGATACGCCATTTTGTGAGAGGAATAGCTTGGCTATTTCTCCACGCACGGCGAAGTTCACATTTTGAGGCATATCTCCGATGGCGTCAGCGAATTTGAGCACGTCGAGCTTGGAAACGATCACGCCGACGACTTCGCCATCGGCACCCACAAGCGGGCCACCAGAGTTGCCTTGCTGCACGGGTGCTGTGATCTGAAGGCGAGTGGCGTCACCGCCCAGCCCCTTGAGCGAGGAGACTGACCCGCGCGTGACATTGAGGCCGCTGAGCGCGCCACCGTAAGGATAGCCGACAACTGTGACATCGGAGTTGAGGCGCGGAGATGTGGCTGAAAAGACGGCGACAGGCTTGGGCTGCTCAAACGTGGTTTGAAGCAGGGCAAGGTCGAACTCGGGCGAGGCGGCGATGCGCTTTGCGGGCGTGCCATCAATGGTGAAGCTGGTGCAACCGTCGATGACATGATCGTTGGTCAGGACGTGCCCTTTTGAGGAAACAACGAAGCCTGTGCCAGAGCTACCGCCTGATTTGGGTGGCTTTGCCGCGGGCTGAGTGGCGTTATTTGGTTGGGTTTTGCTTTCATCGAGCGCGTCAATTGTCTTGAGGATCACGGCTTCGAGCACGCCGTTCTCTGTCACGGTAATGGGGCGGCCATAGCCTGTTGTTATGCTTGAGGAGACAGCATCAAGCAGTGGCTTGTCTTGCCGTGAGGCAGAGAGCATGACGGTAGACCAGCGCCCATTCACGAGATTGGACCGAGTGTAAAGGTAACTGCCATCGGCAAGCTGTGATGTGGAGATGGCAAAATTTGTTTTGCGCACGGTGTAGGGCTTGCCTGATGCGGCGTGGCGCTTCTGGGTAAAGTCGTGAACGTTTTGTGCTATGTGCTGATCAAGCACGCCGACAGAGTAGGATAAGCTGCTGAGACTATGGCGAAAGTTGATGAAGTTATTGGTCGGCTTATCCGAGACAAGCGTTGTTGATGGCCAGAGATAGGACATGCCAAGCAATTCGGAATGATACATCTGCCAGCCGCTTTTCTCGACCTCGTCAAAGAAGGAAAATGCGAGAGCGGCCATGTGCCAAGGCTCAACACCTGTGTCAAAGTTACGTGCCGAATATCCTTGCATGGCGCTTTGGCTGAGCTTGCCCCAGTCACCATCGAATAGGCCTTTGTAGTGGCCCTGAAAAGCGAGTGCCGCTTGAAGGAAACGTTTGTCGTCACGTGTAAGGGTGCCAGGCTGAAACTGCTGGAACAATAACTTATAGTCTTGTGCAGTGCTTGGCTTTGGCAACACAAGCAAGACCAAGACAGACACAGAAAACAGAAGTGAAAAAATGAGTTTCATCATTGAAGGCCCTTACTTGAGCAAGGTTTGCATAGATGGGATATTGTAGGCAAGCATGATGGTATGGTGCATCCAGCTCTTTTGAACGCTTTACCCGTTTGCCTCTCTGCTTATACAAGCGCTGCAATGACAAGCAGCAGTGAGGGACAAAAGATGACTGCACAGACAGAAAATACGCCAGAAGGCGTGGACTATAAGTTTGGTATCGGCCAGGCGCTTGTGGGCGGACAGATGCTTTTTGTGGCATTTGGCGCTTTGGTGCTTGTGCCTATTTTGACTGGGCTTGACCCAAGTGTTGCATTGTTTACCGCAGGGATCGGCACGCTGATCTTCCAGATTGTGACCAAGGGCCAAGTGCCTGTGTTTCTGGCATCGTCTTTTGCCTTTATCGCGCCCATCATTTTTGCCGTTGGCGAATGGGGTCTGCCTGCCACAACGGGCGCTTTGGCCTGCGCGGGCCTGCTTTATGTGGTGCTGAGCTTTGCCATCCGTATCTTTGGATCAGGCTTTTTGACGCGTCTTTTGCCCCCTGTTGTGGTTGGCCCTGTCATCATGGTGATTGGCCTTTCGCTTGCGCCTGTGGCTGTAAACATGGCGACGGGTCTTGCCGGTGATACGCAGATCATGCCGAAGTCATATGCGCTCCTGCTCGCAGCTGTCGCGCTTGGCGCAACCATGCTCACGGCTATTCTGGGCCGCGGGATCATGCGGATTGTGCCGATTATTGTGGGCGTTGTGGCGGGCTATATTGCGGCTGTTATTCTCGGTTTGGCGACAGGCGAGAGCTACATCAACACCGGCGCCATGAAAGACGCGGCCTGGTTTGCTGTGCCGAACTTCGTGACACCGGAATTCCACTGGGCCGCTATCCTGTTTATGCTGCCTGTGGCGATTGCCCCTGCAATCGAGCACTTTGGCGATATCCTGGCGATCAGCAATGTCACAAAGCGTGACTATATGAAGAAGCCCGGCATTCAGAACACCATGCTTGGTGACGGCCTTGCCACAGCGGCGGCCGGCCTTTTGGGCGGCCCACCCAACACGACCTATTCGGAAGTGACGGGCGCTGTGACGCTGACGCGTGCCTTTAACCCTGCCATCATGACATGGGCCGCGATCTTTGCGATTGTGCTCGCCTTTGTTGGCAAAATCGGGGGGGCTTTGGCGAGCATTCCTATGCCTGTTATGGGCGGGATCATGATCCTGCTGTTCGGGATGATCGCTGTTGTCGGGCTGTCTGTATTGGCCAAGCTGGGCGACGCTTTGAGCGAAGCGCGCAACATGGTGATTGTCTCGACGATCCTTGTGATCGGTCTTGGCGGCATGACCCTTCAGCTGGGCGGTGATTTCACGCTGGCAGGTATTGGTCTTGCGGGTGTGGCTGGTCTGATCCTGAATATGATCTTGCCAAACCCAGACAACGTCTGACGCTCGAAGACAGTATCAAGCACATGCGGGCAGCCTTTGGGCTGCCCGTTTCTGTTTAGCTGCGCGCCTGCTTGCGGGCGGCCCTGTAAGACAAAGGCAGCGACAGCAGGTAGAGGCAGTTGGCCACGATCAGCGTGGGCCAAGGGTAAACGATCACACACATCACCAGCAGCATGGCCGCCACAACGGCAAACGGCAGGTGGCTGCGCTTGATTGTGGCGTGTTTGATCGAAAACGTTGGCACTGTGCTCACAGCAAGCAAACCAACACCAATGATGTAGACTGCGCGTACGATGGGCAGATCGGTCTCGCGAAAGCCGTAGAGGTGCATGAACACAGGCATCAGCGCCAAACAGGCCAGCGCGGGCGCGGGCACGCCAACGAAGTGGTCGTCTTGCTTGAGCGTCACCTCGGCGCTGCGCATCGACAGGTTGAAGCGCGCCAGCCTCAGCGCGCAACAGACCGCCAGAACCAGCGTCGCGAGGAAGCCAAGGCTCGCATAGTCGCTGCCGATGTAGAGCGTGTTGTACAGCAGCACGCCGGGCACGATGCCGAAGTTGAAAAAGTCGGCCAGCGTATCAAGCTCGGCGCCAAAGGGGCTGGCGCTGTCAAGAAACCGAGCCAGCTTGCCATCCGCCGCATCCAGAAAGACCGCAAGCAGCACAAAATAGAGCGCCAGCTCGATATGGCCCTCAAGGCTCATCCGCAGGGCAGACATGCCTGCACAGATGGAAAACGCTGTCACCACACTTGGCACAATGTGGCGCAGCTTGATCTCTTTGGGGGCGTTCATATTGCAAATCCAATGCGCTGGCTGTCGGCGTGAAAGAGGGGAATTTCAGCAAAAACGCCTGAGCCTCTTTTGCCTGTCTTGAGCATATTCATGTCTAGGCTTTCAATTCTGATAAAGAGAGGCGGCGCACATTGTGCCGCCTTTGGCTCATAGCACTCCGCAGCGCCTTGTCCCAGTGTGGAGTGGTTTGGTCAAGACAGCAAAGAGAATGGCGACCCCGGCAGGATTCGAACCTGCAACCTGCCCCTTAGGAGGGGGCTGCTCTATCCAGTTGAGCCACGGAGCCACTGGGCTTGTCTTTAACGGCTCCGGGTAGGGCTGTCAGCCCCAAAGGGTTGACGGAGCGCGCGGGGCGCTCCGCCATGTGGTGGCGGTCTTAGAAGTGGCTGCTACCGACAATGCCCCCAACGATTTCGGTCCGGTTTTGCAGCAGGTCAGGCGCAAGGTGCGCGTAGCGCTGTGTCATCTGCACCGAGCTGTGGCCCAGAAGCGTTTGCACCTCATAAAGGCTGACGCCTTGGTTGATGAGCAGGCTTGCGAAGGTGTGGCGCAAATCGTGAATTCGCAGATCGCTGAGCCCAGCCAAATCACGCGCGACAAACCATGACGCGTAAAAGCTCTGGTAGGCCGTGCGCGTGGTTGGGTTGGTGAAGAGAAAATCATCGGCTTCACTCGGCAACATAAGCATATCTGCTTTTTTGCGAACGTCAGACAGAACTTCGAGGGCCGCATTGCTGAGCACAATACGCCGCGAGCGGCCGTTTTTACTGCGCGGCACTGTCCAGATACGCTTCTCGAAGTTGACATCACACCAGCGCGCCAAGCGCGCCTCGCCTTTGCGTGCGCCCGTGAGAAGCAGGAAGCGCACGAAAAGGTAGAGAAACGGATGTTGGTTGGCGCGGCAGGCCGAAAGCAGGCGCTCGATCTCGTCAGCGCTCAGAAAGCGCTGTGTGTGGTCGCCGATAGAGAGGCGCTTGAGATTTTCCTGTTGCGGATTGTGGGCGGGCAGATAGCCCCAATGGCGCGCGAGGCTGAGCATTCTGTTAACCAAGTGTATGTGCTTGTTAACCGTGCTGCGCTGGTAACCGTTAACAACTTGCTCCCGTACCCAGACATCTAGGATGGGGTTGAGCAGCTCATCAAGCTGGTAGCGCCCGAGCTTCTCGCGCAGGTGTTTGTTGTAGATGCTCCAGTCGTGATGGGGTTGTTTTTTGGTGGCTTTGGCATGGGGAAAATACAGGTCATCAAAGAACTGATTTAGCGTCAGCTTGACTCCCGTGCTACTCTTTTCAAGGTCGGGCCCTGTGGGCCTGTTAAAGAACGATATCATCAATGCTCCTTCTGCCGTTTTAAGGGCAGTGCGCGTATTTTATAGGTCATGTCGCTGGAAGAAGTCCTAGCAACGTGGTTGCATACAATATTCCCACTTTACTAATAACGCGCTAACAGTAGTCTTTTCGCTACCACAGCTCTCGTCGCAACTGCTTCAGTTGCCGCAGCTGATGTAACGTTCGGCGGCTACGGTCGTTTTGGTATCGCGTACACAAGCGACGATGGCACAGGCAGCAGCTCAACAGACGTAACTTCACGTCTCCGTCTGAACGTTGACGTTTCAGCAGAATCAGACGCTGGCGTTACATTCGGTGCACGCGCACGCATGCAATCAGCTGAAGGCTCAGCTCTTAACGGCTTCAACGGCATCCGTTTTTACGCAAAAACAGGTGGCCTCGAAGTTGGCGTTGGCAACATCATCGGCGCTCTCGAAGCAATGCCTGGCCAGTACCCAGTAGACATGGGCCTCACAGGCCTTGGCTATGACTACACAGTTTACGGTGTTGGCGGTGCAGACGCGTACTCATCAACAGGTAACGGCGCTTCAGGCTCAAACGGCGTTGAAGTTATGTACTCAGCTGGCGACCTGTCAGCTCACATCTCGGCTTCAGACACAAACAGCCGCGTTGCCCTTTACGGCGCATACGCATTCAGCGGCTGGACAGTTGCTCTTGGTTACCAAGACTCAAACGCAGCAACAGATGTTGAGTACACAGCGACTGTTGGCGGCACAATCGGCCCAGTATCAGTAGGCCTTGCCTATGCTGAAACAAACGCTGGCGTTGACCGTATCGTTCTGTCAGGCGGCATGGACGTAGGCGCAGCAACAAACGTTGAAGCTTACTACGCCGACGAAGATGGCGCAGCTGACGACAGCTTCGGCATCGACTTCAACCACGACCTCGGTGGCGGCACATCGCTCCGCGGTGGTATCGTGCAGCAGTTCGACGGCGAAACATACGCTGACTTCGGTGTACGTTTTAACTTCTAATTTTAGAAGCTGAACATCCACTAAGTTAAGGGCAGGCCTCGCGCCTGCCCTTTTCTTTTGTGCGCACCTGTTGTTATTTGCTGCCAACAAAGGAGCGTCCCATGTCCCTCACCGAAATCAAATCCCGCATCGCCAAAGCCGAGGCCGCCGCCGGGCGCCCCGCTGGCTCCGTCACGCTGATCGCCGTAAGCAAGGTGCAACCCGACGCGCGCGTCGAAGCTGTGCTCAAAGAGGGGCACCGCACCTTTGGGGAAAACCGCGTTCAAGAGGCCGCTGGCAAGTGGCCCGGCTTCCGCGAAAGCTACCCCGATACAGAGGTGCATCTTCTCGGCCCGCTGCAAACCAACAAGGTGCGTCAGGCCTTCGATTTGTGCGAATTTATCCACACACTTGATCGCATGAAATTAGCGACTACCATCGCTCGAATTGCACAGGAAACGGGGCGCTGCCCGGGGCTTTTTGTGCAGGTAAACACAGGTGAAGAGCCCCAAAAAGCGGGCGTACTTCCCGCAGATACAGATGCTTTCATCGCCGAGTGCGCCAAGCTTGACCTCCCCGTCGCAGGCCTCATGTGCATCCCGCCCGTCGATGAAGAGCCCAGCCTACACTTCGCACTCCTCGCGAAAATGGCCGCACGCAACGGGCTCACAGGCCTCTCCATGGGCATGAGCGGCGACTTTGAAAGCGCCATTGCGCTTGGTGCCACCCATGTGCGCGTCGGCTCTGCCATCTTCGGCGCGCGCGCCTACGAGCTTTAAGCCTGCCTGCATCAAGGCATTTGTGGCCATCGCCATGGTTTCCCGCCTCGTTTCAGTGGGCGCGTCCGCCCGGGTTTTGCACTGGCCCAAGTTGCGTGCTTGGGCTTTGGAATTATTTTTCACCCATAAACCCTAAGAACGGGTTAAGCTCCTGTGGTTTTTCGCGAGTCACTCAAGGAGTAGCCCATGCGCCCCATCACAACCCTTATCGCCGCCTTCGCCCTCACCGCGAGCGCCGCCCAGGCCGAGATGTCGCTTAGCTTCAATGGCTGGGGCAACATCCCCTCCTGCACCACAGGCAGGCCCAACACCGTGGGCAACCCCGCCTTCACGCTCAAAGGCGTTCCCGCGGGCACAACCCGCATTCACCTCAGGCTCAAAGATCTTGACGTCCCAAGCTACAACCACGGCGGCGGTAAGGTCAAAATGAGCAGCGACGGAACAATCCCGGCAGGCACCTTCAAATACAAAAGCCCCTGCCCGCCCTCAGGCCGCCACACCTACGAATGGACAGCCACCGCCAAAAAGGGCGGCAAAACCCTCGCCACAGCGAAAGCCGCCAGACAATACCCCTAAAAATCAGGCGCATCTGGCTCTTTCTTTTTGCCTCAAATATCCCGGGGGTAGGATTCAAAAGCCATAGGGCTTTTGAATCTAGGGGGCTGGCCCCCGCCGCCGCGCTTGGGCGCAGCCTAAGCGCCATCCCTCAGCGCACAATCAGCCGCGCGCCATAGGCGACGCGCGCCGCAATCCAGTGCAGATCATCCCGCGCAAAAGCCACACAGCCCTCGGTCGGGTAGCCCGCACGCCGCCACTGATGCAAAAAAATAGCCGAGCCTTTGCCCGCAGTTGCCGATGGCCAGTTCCAATCTGTCACCAGAAACAGGTCATACAGCGGGTCGGCGCGGCGCATTTGCTCGTGGCTGCCCGCATAGGGCGCGCGCACATGGTGGTTGTAAGCCACATCGCCGCTCTCGTCGCTCCAGAGATCGCGCGGCCCGATCGCCCGCGCCCAGCTGCGCGGCTGAACAATGCGATCAGCCCGATAATACATCCCGAGAATACGGTGTTTACCCAAAGGCGTCGCTCCGTCGCCTTCGCGCTTATCGGCCCGAATACCGCCTTTGCCAATCACACAAGGAAATTTACGCCCCATAAAGCGCAGCCCCGTGGGCGTCAGCACAAGGTCGGCCACACTCACAGCAAATGCCCCGATTTGGCCGCCTTCACCTTGAGGTAATCATGGTTATGCGCCGTCTCGCCCACAACAAGCGGCACGCGCTCAACCACAGTCACACCTGTCTTTTCCATCATGTCGATCTTGGCAGGGTTGTTTGTCATCAAACGGGTCGCGCCAAAGCCCAGCTCTTTCAGAATAGCCGAGCCAACCCGAAAATCGCGCTCATCGTCTTCAAAGCCAAGGCGGTGGTTGGCCTCAACCGTGTCAAAGCCCTGATCTTGCAAAGAATAGGCCCGCATCTTGTTGGCAAGCCCGATCCCGCGCCCCTCCTGATTGAGGTAGAGCAAGATACCCGCGCCCTCAGCGCCCATCTGCGCCAAAGCCCCGCGCAGCTGTGGCCCGCAATCACACTTGAGAGAGCCCATCAGATCGCCCGTAAAACAAGCCGAATGCAGCCGCGCCAGCACAGGTTTTGAGCGGTCGGGGCGCCCAATCTCTATGGCATAATGCTCTTCGCTGCCATCCTCGGGGCGAAACACGTGCAGCCGCGTGTTTTCGGCCACCGTAATCGGCACCCGCGCCGCAACGATCTCTTGCAGCTCTGCGCTCACCTCTAGCGCCAAGCGCGCCGCGTCCGCGTCCACCACCGTCAGCTGCTCGGCACGGGCAAGCGCGAGGGGGTCGGCGACCTCGGCCACCAAAGCTGCGGGCAAAAGCCGTGCCACCTTGCACAGCGTCAGCGCAAGGCGGTGCAGGGCCGCGCCACCCGTGCGCACGCTCTCAAGCGGGCCTTTCATAGGGTAGCGCAAGTCATCCTTGGGGTCGGCCACAGCCAGCACCCACCGCATATCAGCGCCCTCAGGCAGCACAATCCGCGCAACATCGCCGTCATAGGCCCGCGCTTTCAGCGTTTCGGCGCGCCGTGCCGTAATCGCCAACACAGGGCCAAGGCCAGCGGCCCGCAATGCGCTCAGGCGTGTCTCATCGGCTGTCTCGGCCGCCATAACAAGCGCCGCACCCTCCGCACTGGTAAACACCACAGGCACGCCAATGCGCAGATCAGCCCGCGCGCGTGCCAAAGTCTCGTTTATGTCCGGGCCAAGTCTCATGCGCTACCTTTACGCAAACAAATTACAGAATTGAAACAAAAACACCGCCCACTACACGAGCGCGTGAAACTTTGCCACAAAACTTGTCACCGCCGTGATCGGCCCTACTTTGAACACAAGCAACACTTGGAGGCCCCCATGGCGCAACTCAGAAAAATACTGCTTGTCGATGATGATGACGACCTGCGCGAAGCGCTCAGCGAACAACTCGTCATGACAGAAGACTTTGACGTGTTTGAAGCCGACAGCGGCGCCACAGCCATGCAAAAGACAAAGGAGGGGCTCTATGATCTCATCATCCTTGATGTCGGCCTCCCCGACACCGACGGCCGCGAGCTCTGCCGCCTCATGCGCAAACAAGGCGTAAAAGCCCCCGTGCTCATGCTCACTGGCCACGACAGCGACGCCGATACAATCCTCGGCCTCGACGCTGGCGCAAATGACTATGTGACAAAGCCGTTCAAGTTCCCCGTGCTTCTGGCCCGTATCCGCGCCCAGCTGCGCCAACACGAGCAGAGCGAGGATGCTGTTTTCACCCTCGGGCCGTATACGTTCAAACCGTCTATGAAAATGTTGCTCACAGAAGACGAGAAAAAAATACGTCTGACGGAAAAAGAGACCAACATTCTCAAGTTTCTCTACCGCTCGACCGACGGTGTGGTGCCGCGTGATGTGCTCTTGCACGAGGTTTGGGGCTACAATGCAGGCGTCACAACCCACACATTGGAAACCCACATCTACAGATTGCGTCAGAAGATAGAACCCGACCCCTCGAATGCGCGCCTGCTCGTGACCGAGTCGGGAGGATATCGCTTGGTATCCTAAGATACCAAGGGGACTTGATCTGCATCAAAGATGCATGCGAAACACGATTATACAAGTTAACTATCCCGTCGCATATGCGGGTCATCATATGCACCTCCCTGTTGGACTTCGGCCGAGCTTCGCGCTCGGCCTTTTTTTTCAAATGGCCACGCCAAAGAGCGTTCCGACAGCCGCGGTCACCGACATTGCCAAAACCCCCCAGAGCACCACACGCAGCACGGCTGGCCGCGTTGGGGCACCACCCACAAAGGCGCCGGCTGCGCCAAGCACAGCCAACGCCAGCACTGTCACCGCCAGAACAATATGGATAATAAAATCCACAGGTGACAAAACCGCCGCCACAAGCGGAATACCCCCAGCAACCGTGAACGTCAGACCCGAGGTCAAAGCCGCCTGCATGGGCCGCGCGCTCAAAGCCTCACTCAGCCCCAGCTCGTCGCGCACATGTGCGCCCAGCGCATCATGATCTGTCAGCTCGTGGGCCACAAGTTGCGCTGTCTCATCGCTCAAACCGCGCGCACGATAAATCGTGGCAAGCTCCTGAATTTCCCTCTCAGGATTGGCCTTGATCAACGCTTTCTCACGCGCAATATCGGCGCGCTCCGTATCAGATTGTGAAGATACTGAGACATATTCACCCGCAGCCATCGACATGGCTCCAGCGGTCAGCCCCGCAAAACCCGCAATCAGAACAGCCCGCGCCGAAGGGTCTGCCGCAGCAACGCCGACAATCAGCGCAGATATCGAGACAATACCATCGTTTGCGCCCAAGACAGCCGCCCTGAGCCAGCCTGTTCGCCCGACAAAATGTGGCTCTTCGGGGTGTGCATGTGAAAGATATTCCAAGGCCAAACTCCAACGTGTGCTGACCCTTTTCTAAGCCTCGGTGCAACGAAGCACAAACGCGGTTTTCGCCCCCTCGGCCATATGCTACCCAGATCGAGGTTTATATCAGGAGCGCAGCCATGTCTTTTACCCTTGCCACTTGGAACATCAACTCCGTGCGCCTGCGCGAGCCAATCGTGCTGAAGCTTCTCCAAGAAGAGGCCCCCGATGTGCTTTGCCTGCAAGAGTGCAAAAGCCCCGTTGATAAGATCCCCCTCGAGGGCTTCCGCGCGCTTGGCTACGAGCACATGGTTGCCCGTGGCCAAAAGGGTTACAACGGCGTCGCGATCCTGAGCAAAATTCCTATGGTCGAAGCAGGTGCCGAAGACTACGCCCAGCTCGGCCACGCCCGCCACATCGCAGGCAAGCTTGAGAACGGCGTGACCATTCACAACTTCTATGTCCCTGCGGGGGGAGATGTCGCCGACCGTGAGGTCAACGAGAAATTCGGCCAGAAGCTCGACTACCTCTCCCAGATGCGCGATGCCTTCCATGCCGAGCGCCCCGAAAAGGCGATCCTTGTGGGCGACTTGAACATCGCGCCCCGCGAAGATGATGTCTGGGATCACAAGAAGCTTCTGAAAGTCGTGAGCCACACGCCCGTCGAGGTCGAAGCCCTCGCCCAGACCCAGGACGCGGGCGCTTGGGTTGATATCACACGTCAGGATATCCCCGAAGGCCTGCTCTATTCGTGGTGGTCCTACCGTGCCAAAGATTGGGACGAAGCCGACAAAGGCCGCCGCCTCGACCATGTCTGGGCCACCCCCGACATCTCAAACGCGGCCCATTCCTCCCGCGTCCTGCGCGCCGCCCGCGGCTGGGAAAAGCCGTCAGACCACGCGCCGGTGTTTGCCACGTTTGATGTTTAGGCGTGTTCAACGGCGGCTGTGAGAGACTTAGCTGCCGTTCGCTAAGCCGTGCATCGCCAGACCGTGGGATCGTGATCTGACGGAATTTCGGCTTGATCCCGTGCAAGGCTAAGACCAAACGTCCCGTTTGGCCTCAAAGCCGACATACAATCACCGCTGATCCCGAACATCGCGCTTTGTCAGCGCTCACGACGCCCCACCCCCTTGCAAGCGAGGCGCGCATCCCTCACATAAAGAGTAACACATATTTCTCCGAAGGAGCCTCCGATGGACCTCAATCTCACACCCGCCGCGCCCGCCGCTGCCGACCTTATCTTTGACGCAACCGAAGCCACCTTCATGAAAGACGTGGTCGAGGCCTCCATGGAAACACCCGTCATCGTCGACTTCTGGGCGCCATGGTGCGGCCCCTGCAAAACCCTCGGCCCCATGCTCGAAGAGGCTGTCACCAAGGCCAAGGGTGCCGTCAAAATGGCCAAGGTCGATGTCGACCAGGAGCAGCGCCTCGCGCAGATGCTCGCCCAGCAGGGCCTGCCCATCCAGTCGATCCCTACAGTTGTCGGCTTCTATCAGGGCCGCCCCGTCGATATGTTCCAGGGCGCAGTGCCCGCCTCCGAGCTGGACGCCTTCGTAAAGCGCGTGGTCGATGCAGCCGGTGGCGACGCGTCGGGCGGGCTTGATGAGGCTGTCGCTGCTGCCGAAGAAATGCTCACCGATGGCGCAGCCGCCGATGCCGCACAAACCTTCGCCGCCATCCTTGAAGAAGAGCCCAACCACGCCGCAGCCTACGGTGGCCTCGTGCGCAGCTACATTGCGCAGGGTGACCTCTCAGGGGCCGAAGCCACGCTCAACGGCGCCCCCGCCGAAATCAGCGCAGCACCCGAGCTTGAGGCCGCACATGCCCAGCTCGAGCTGGCCAAGCAAGCAGCCAATGCTGGCCCCGTGGCCGAGCTTCAGGCCGCCTCCGAGGCAAACCCCGATGACCACCAGGCGCGCTTTGACTACGCCAATGCCCTGCAAGCAGCAGGCGAGGTTGAAGAGGCCGTGGCCCAGCTTCTCGAGCTTTTCCGCCGCGACCGCGAGTGGAACGATGGCGCAGCCAAGGCACAGCTCTTCACACTGTTTGATGCCCTTCCCCCCCAAGACCCGATCGCGCTGGCAGGCCGCCGCAAGCTCGGCTCCATGATCCTGATCTGAGGCACATTATGCGCAAGTTCAAAGACCTTCCCAGCGTCATTCCGGTCTTCCCGCTTCCGGGTGCGCTGCTCTTGCCGCGCTCCAACATGCCGCTGCATATCTTTGAGCCGCGCTATCTCACCATGCTTGATGACGCGCTCAAAACACCCGAGCGCCTCATTGGCATGGTTCAGCCCGATACAGGCCCCCACAGCGCCGATAACGCCCTCATGACAATCGGCTCCGCAGGCCGCATCACCCAGTTCAACGAAACCGACGATGGCCGCTACATGATCACCCTTACAGGTGTCTCGCGGTTCAGAATTACCTCTCAGGTAGAAGGCTTCGCGCCCTACCGCCGCGCCGAAGTCAGCTGGGAGGGGTTTGCCGCCGATATGGGCCCCGAAGAGCACGACCCGGCCTTTGACCGCAGCAAGTTTCTGGCGCTTCTGGGCCGGTACTTCAGCTCGAAAAGCCTCAACACCGACTGGGACACACTGGAAGACGCCGACGACGAGCTGCTCATCAACTCGCTCTCGATGCTGCTCGACTTTGCCCCCGAAGACAAACAGGCGCTCCTTGAGGCGCCCTCTCTCTCCACCCGTCGCGAAACCCTCGTGACCCTGATCGAATTCGCCCTGCACAGCGGCGGCGATGGCGAGGATATACTCCAATGAGTGACACACCTACATTTGACCGCCACATGCTTGAAGCGCTCGTCTGCCCCGTGGGCCAAGGGCGGCTGGAATACGATGCCGAAGCGCAAGAGCTGATCAGCAAATCAGCCAACCTCGCCTACCCCATCCGCGATGGCATCCCCGTTATGCTCTTTGACGAAGCCCGCAAGCTGGAAGACTAAGAGCAACAAAGCCGCGCACAGCAAGCACCCGCCGCCCTACTTAAAGGGCCGCCAAGCCCCGCCAAAGCTGAAGTGCCGCTTGGCTGCGCGGCCAAACTCGGGCGCTTGGCGCAGCTCTTTGGCCACCTCGCCTGCAATCGCGCGGCGCAGCTTGCGCGGAGCCGATTTATACTGCACCGAAAGCGCCTGCATCAGCCGCTCCCGTGTCAGCTCGGTGTGTACGCCAGCTCTCTGATAGGCCTCAAACACGCCCGCAACGGCCTCCGCGCCCTCAAGCTCGACAAGCGCAGTCACATAAGCGCCCACGTAAGGCAGCTGGCCCTCGATCGCCTCATCAAGCCCTGTTTTTACAAGCGCACCAAGGGCCGCATCCTGCGAAAGCCCCGCCAGCAAAACGCGGATGGGCATCAAAGCTTCATCTCCCGTTTCCAGCGCGGCCCCCAGACCGTCAATCTTGGGCAACCGCAGCGCCCTGAGCGCCGCATAGGGCGCGCGGTCAAGCTCGCGCAGCGCAATATCACGGATCGCCGGATGCGTGTCATTCACCCGTTTTGCAAAGAATTCGAGCCTGTCCTGCTCATCGCCCAACAGCCAGACAGATTGCTTTTCAGCCACCTGCTCAACAAGGCGGCGGTAGCCTGCATCCAGCACCACAATCTCAAGCCAAGGCCCGTAAGAGCCATCGCGCGCCAAAAGCACAGTGGCCTCGGGCTGGCCCGCAAGCGCACGACGCACCGCATCTGACACCTCAATCGGCACATCGCCAACATCAGGGCCAAGCAAGGTCTCCAAAGCGGTGTAGCCACGTGGCCCAGCGCCAGAGGGGCGCGCAACAACCACCTGCTCGGTGCCGAGAAACAGGTCAACAAATGTCGGGTTGGGCGTATAGCCGTGAAAGGCGCAAGCCGCCGCGCTCTGCACGCCGCCCAGCCAAAGGGCTGCGCTCAACACCACGCCCAGACCTCTGCTTGCCGTCTTCATGCTTCGCCTCGCTCTCTGCCAGTGCCGCCATTTCACAGCCCAATATATGCCGCACAGAGCCCGCGCGCTATGGGCAACCCACCATGTTACAAATCTTCGCTTAAAGCCTGCCGACACCACCGCGCGCTGCCTTAACACTGGCCCGAAGCCACCAAAACCTGTTCAGCCGGTGCACAGGTGGTGCACGCTTTGTGCACGGGTTTCACCCCCCTGCCGTGAGGGCCGCAAAAACGCGTTAACCTTTGGTTCTCACGTTTTCATGAGGTCGGGCAAATCACCGTTCAAACCGGCGGCTTCGCGCATAAATCCGCGCTTCAGGCCGGGCATCGCGTTGATCAGCCCCATGCCAAGGTCACGCCCCGCGCGCAGCAGCGGATTGTCGTTTGAAAACAGCTTGTTGGTCAGGTCGGTGCTGGCGGCCAAGCTGGCCGTGTCAAACCTGCGCCAGCCTTGGTAGCGCTCCAGCACCAAAGCGCTGGCAAAGTCTTCGCCGCGCTGCTCGGCATGGTCGATCACATGGGCCAAAGCCGCCACATCGCGCAGCCCCGCATTAAGGCCCTGCCCCGCAATAGGGTGTAGCCCGTGCGCCGCATCGCCGACCAGCACAAGCCTTTGATCTGTAAAGGAATTCGCGATGGTCAGCTTGAGCGGATAGGCATAGCGCTGCCCCGCCAGTTTGATCTCGCCCAAAAAGTCGCCAAAGCGCGGACGCAGCACTTGCAGATAGTCTTCATCCCTCAGCGCATTGATGCCATCGGCCCGCGCTGTCCGCTCTGACCAGACAATAGAGCTACGGTTGCCGACAAGCGGCAAAATAGCCAGCGGCCCCTCGGGCATAAAAAATTGATGGGCAATGCCATTATGGGGCAATTCATGCTCGATCGCACAGACAAGCGCCGTCTGGCCATAGTCCCAGCCTGTCCGCCTGATTCGGGCGCGCTCAGCCGTGCCCGAGGTGCGCCCGTCGGCCCCCACAATCAGCCGTGTCGAATGCACATCGCCCGAGGCCAAAGTCAGCCACGCGCCACTCTCGTTTGTCTCTTGAGAAACAACCTTGCCTTCAACCGTTTCAATCAGCTCATGCGCGGCAACCGCCTCAAGCAAAGCGCGCCTCAGGTGGCGGTCTTCAAGCATATGGCCCATCGGGCCTTCTTCCAGCTCACCGCGCTCGAAATGCAGGAAAAACGGCGCTGGCCCTTGCCCTGCGCGCCCGTCACTCGCCTTGATTTCAAGCATAGGCTGGGCCTGCTCGGACACCTTGTTCCAAAGGCCCAAACGCGCCAAAAGCCGCACAGAGGCCATCGCCAATGCATAGGAGCGCCCGTCAAAAGCGGCGGCTTTGCGCAGCGCTTCTGGCTGGGCATCAATGAGGCTCACACGCCGCCCGCGCGCGGCCAAAGCCAGCGCCAAAACAGGGCCGTTGAGCCCCCCACCTACGATTGCGATATCACTGTCATATGTCATAGCCCGCACTATGCCAGCCCACGCGGGATTGTCCATGCAGCAGAACGCCGCTACCCTAGCCACAACACGCAAAATCGGGGGCATAGAATGCAAGACTGGCTAACAATGAGCATGGCTGACTTGGGCCGGGGCATCGCCGCAGGCGAGATTGATCCCATTGATTTAACTGAAAAATATCTCACAGCCATCAAAGCCCACCCCTTTGGCCCCCGCATCTACGCACGCCTCACCGAAGCGCGCGCAAGAGCCGAAGCCAAGGCCGCCTCTAAGCGCGCAAAACAAGGCCTGCGCCGCGGTCCGCTCGATGGCGTGCCTATCAGCTGGAAAGACCTCTTTGACACCGCAGGCACCGCCACAGAAGCAGGCTCAGCCCTGCTCAAAGACCGCGTACCAGACCGCGACGCATGGGTGCTCGCCAACGCCACCAAAGCAGGGCTTATCTGCCTTGGCAAAACCCATATGAGCGAGCTCGCCTTTTCTGGCCTCGGCCTCAATCCCGTTACCGAAACACCCCCCTGCGTCAGCGATGAGGCCGCCGTTTCTGGCGGTTCATCCTCTGGCGCGGCCGCCTCAGTCGCCTTCAATCTGGCCCCCTGCGGGATCGGCTCTGACACAGGCGGCTCCGTGCGCATCCCCGCCGCCTGGAACGATCTTGTCGGCCTCAAAACAACGGCTGGCCGCATCCCCCTCACAGGGGTTGTGCCCTTGGCCGCAAAGTTTGACACTATCGGCCCGCTCTGCCGCACCGTTGAAGATGCCGCCCTCATGCTTGCCGCGCTCGAAGGCGGCCAAGCTGCTGATCTTAAAGGCGCTTCTCTCAAGGGGTTGCGCCTTGCCGTGCTTGACACGGTCGCCTTTGACGACATCCGCGAAGCCCCCAAAACAGCCTTTGAAACAGCGCTCCAGCAGCTCGAAAAGGCAGGGGCCGAGATCATCTACATCCAAGCGCCCGAGGTTGCCGAGATCATGCCACTCTCGCCCATTCTCTTCACGTCCGAAGCCTACGGAACGTGGAAATCCGAAATTGAGGCCGCACCAGACAAGATGTTCCCCGAAATCCTCGCGCGCTTTCGCTCAGGGGCCTCGCACACCGCTGCAGACTATGTCGCGGCGTGGCACAGTGTCGAGCGCGCCCGCGCAACATGGGCTGCCCGCGTCGCTGGCTTTGACGCCGTTCTGGCCCCCACTGCGCCGATCTTGCCGCCCAATGCCGCGCGTCTGCTCACCGATAGCGACTATTACATCACAGAAAACCTGCTCGCCCTGCGCAACACCCGCATCGGCAACTTGCTTGGCCTGCCGGTCATAACCCTGCCCACAAGCACACCCGCCTGTGGAATTCAGCTTGTGGGCGCGGCTTTTGGCGAGGAAAAGCTGCTCCGCGTGGCTGCCGCCGCAGAGGCCGCCATGTCCTAAATGCCACAAACTGCCTGAATCCACACAGTTTTTCTGGACGCGGCGGCCTTGCTTCAGTAATTTGGGGTCAAACGGGGCGCCAATGACCCCGAAATTGAGGCAGTCTGAATATGTTTCCCGAGCGGTTCTCGAACCTTCCGGCCTATGCGTTCCCGCGTTTGCGCGCGCTGTTGGATCATCATCCAGCAGGCGGTGAGCCTGTACATATGACAATCGGCGAGCCCAAACACCCCTTCCCCGCATGGGTTGGTGAAGAGTTGGCGGCCAATGTCCAAGGCTTCAACCGCTACCCGCCCAATGACGGCAGCGAAGCGCTCCTCACATCCATTTCAGGCTGGCTCAAACGCCGCTTCAACATCACAGCGGCTGCAGACACGCAGATCCTTGCGCTCAACGGCACCCGCGAGGGCCTCTACAACGCATGCATGGCGCTCATCCCTGAAGCACTGCAAGGCGAACGCCCCAATATCCTGATGCCGAACCCGTTCTATCAGGTCTATGCAGTGGGTGCTGTCTCCGTTGGCGCACGGCCGATTTTTGCCGCAGCAACCGAGGCCACAGGCTTTCTGCCCGACTATGCAGGGCTGCCCACCGATATCCTCAAGAAAACGGCTGCAGCCTTCATTTGCTCCCCAAGCAACCCGCAAGGTGCCATCGCCACCCGCGCTTATCTGCGCGAGCTTATCGCTTTGGGCGAACAGTTTGATTTTCAGATTTTCGCCGATGAGTGCTACTCGGAAATCTACCGCAACGACCCGCCCCCCAGCGCGCTGGATGTGGCCGCCGAAATGGGCGCAAGCCCAGAGCGTGTTGTGATTTTCCATTCGCTCTCCAAGCGGTCAAACCTTCCGGGCCTGCGCTCCGGGTTTGTTGCGGGTGGGCCAGAGAGCATTCGCCGCCTCAAACAGCTGCGCAATTATGCGGGCGCGCCACTCCCCACACCGCTTCAGGCCGTGGCTGCACGCGCTTGGGATGATGAGGCACATGTGGCTGAGAACCGCGCGCTCTATCAGGAAAAATACGAAATCGCCGACAAACTCATGGCTGATTTTACAGGTTACCAAGGCCCCGAAGGCGGCTTTTTTCTCTGGCTTCCTGTGGAAGACGGTGAAGACGCCGCGCTAAAGCTCTGGCGCGAGACGGGCGTACGCGTGCTTCCGGGCGCTTACCTGAGCCGCGACGCCGACGGGCGCAACCCGGGCAAGAATTACATCAGGGTCGCCATGGTGGCCCCAAAAGAAGAAATGCAGCAGGGGCTTCTGGCCCTCAAAAGCTGCTTACAAAGCTGAGGACGAGGGAACATGGCATATCAGACACGCGGACGCGATCCGCTACTCGATAGCAACATGGCAGAAGCCATTGAAAAGCGCGGCAAAGAGCTGATCGGCATCGGGCTGATCGTGGCGGCTCTGGCCGCGGCTGCGATGGTCTTTTCCTACAATCCCAATGACCCGTCGTGGCTTTCGGCCACAGACGCCCCCGTCCAAAACTGGATGGGCGGGATCGGCGCTGCGATAGCGGCCCCCCTCTTCATGATCATTGGCTGGGGCAGCCTCGGCATCGCCGCCGCGCTGCTGGCATGGGGCACACGCTTTGCCCTTCACTACGGTGCAGACCGCGCCGTTGGCCGCCTGATCTTTGCGCCCATCTGGCTTGCGCTGCTGTCGATCTATGCCTCAACACTCGTGCCCGGCGAAACATGGACGCATTCTTTCGGCCTTGGCGGCCTGTTTGGTGACACAGTGCTTGGCAGCGCCCTCAGCATTCTGCCTGTCGGTGCCACCTTCGGCCTCAAAGTTCTGTCTTTGCTTCTTGGCGCGGCCATGCTGGCCTTTGGCCTCTTTATCCTCGGATTCACGCGCCCCGAGCTGCGCTATATCGGCCGCTTTCTGCTGATTGGTACAATCATGGCCTACGCCCTCGCCATGAACCTGCTTGGCAAGACAGCTACGGGTGCGGTCTCGGCCGCGCAGTCGATGCAAGAGCGCAACCGCCTGCGCCGTGAACAGCGCGCCATCGCGCGCGCCGAAGCGGCCGAATGGACCGCAATTCAAGACGCCCAGTCGCTTGAAGCAGACCCCTACGCGCAACCACATTACAACGAGCCAACACCCTCAGAGGCCCCCGAAGCAAAGCCAAGCCTGCGCTCTCTGATGCCCAATCTGATCCGCCGCGCCGAACCTGTGGCAGCAGAGCACGCGCTCGAGCCCGAGCTTGTGGAAATGCAGCCAAACTTTGGCGCAGCAGGCGAGCCAGAAGCGCCAAGCGATGACCGCATCAAAGCCAAGATCGCGGATGTCATCAAGTCGCGCGTGCGTCAGATCCCGTCCATGCAATCCGCCCATGCTGCGCCTCTCACCAAAGGCCGTGGCCATGGCCCGGCACCGCTTATTGCCAACACAACACCCCAGCCGCTCACCCGCGCAGAGCCACCCCTGACCGGGGCTGCTGCTGTTGAGCTGCCGCCAGAGCCACAGCTCACAAACAGCTATTCAGCCGCGGGCTACGCTGCCCCCGTTGAAGCGCCTGCACCCGAAGCGCCTTACCTTGAAGAGACCGAAGTTTTCGAAGAGGTTCTGCCCCTTGCAGAGGCCCCTGCCCCACTGAGCTACAGCATCCCCACAGCCGAGCCAAAAAAGGTTGTGCAGCACGCGCCCAAAAAGCCGGTGCAAACATCAGCCCGCGCACAAGCCGAAGCGCAGCCCGCTTTCACGTTTGATGACAAGCGCCCCGCCTATGAGCTGCCGCCTCTCTCCTTGCTGGCCGATCCGGTTCACATCGAGCGCCACCACCTTTCCGATGAGGCGCTGGAAGAAAACGCCCGCATGCTTGAGTCTGTCCTTGACGACTATGGCGTCAAAGGCGAGATCGTCTCTGTGCGCCCCGGCCCCGTTGTGACGATGTATGAGCTGGAGCCTGCTCCCGGCCTCAAAGCCTCCCGCGTGATCGGCCTCGCCGATGACATCGCCCGCTCCATGGCGGCCCTGTCGGCCCGCGTCAGCACGGTCCCTGGCCGCTCGGTCATCGGCATCGAACTGCCCAATGACAACCGCGAGATGGTCGGCTTCCGCGAGATCCTCTCGGGGCGCGAATACGGCGATGGCAACCACAAGTTGCCGCTCGCTTTGGGCAAAGACATCGGCGGTGACCCCATCGTGGCCAACCTCGCCAAAATGCCCCACCTGCTCATCGCGGGCACAACCGGCTCGGGCAAGTCCGTCGCCATCAACACCATGATCCTTTCGTTGCTCTACAAGCTCACGCCTGAAGACTGCCGCATGATCATGATTGACCCCAAGATGCTCGAACTTTCCGTTTATGACGGCATTCCACACCTGCTCTCTCCTGTTGTGACCGACCCGAAGAAAGCCGTGGTCGCCCTCAAATGGACCGTCGGCGAAATGGAAGAGCGCTACCGCAAAATGTCCAAAATGGGCGTGCGCAACATCGACGGCTACAACTCCCGCGTGGCTGACGCCCTCGCCAAAGGCGAAATGTTCTCTCGCACGGTCCAGACAGGCTTTGACGACGACACAGGCGAGCCCGTGTTCGAAACAGAGCAAATGAAGCCCGAGAAAATGCCCTATATCGTTGTCATCGTTGACGAGATGGCCGACCTCATGATGGTCGCAGGCAAAGAGATCGAAGCTTGCATCCAGCGCCTCGCCCAAATGGCGCGCGCCTCTGGCATTCACATCATCATGGCCACACAGCGCCCCTCTGTTGACGTGATCACCGGCACAATCAAAGCCAACTTCCCCACGCGGATCAGCTTCCAAGTGACAAGCAAGATCGACAGCCGCACCATTCTTGGTGAAATGGGTGCCGAGCAACTGCTTGGCATGGGTGACATGCTTTACATGGCAGGCGGTGCCAAAATCACCCGTTGCCACGGTCCGTTTGTCTCCGATGAAGAAGTCGAAGAGATCGTCAACCACCTCAAGGCTTATGGCCCGCCCGAATATGTCTCTGGTGTTGTGCAGGGCCCGCCCGATGACAACGCAGGCGATATCGATGCAGTGCTTGGCCTCGGCGGCAACACGGATGGTGAAGACGCCCTCTACGATCAGGCCGTGGCCATCGTGATCAAAGACCGCAAGTGCAGCACGTCTTATATCCAGCGCAAGCTGTCCATCGGCTACAACAAAGCCGCAAAGCTCGTGGAACAGATGGAAGAAGAAGGCCTCATCTCGGCCGCAAACCATGTGGGCAAGCGTGAAATCCTCGTGCCCGAGCAACACTGATCTGCGCTTTCGGCAGGTTTCTGCCTCAAAATCTCCAAGAACACCGGCTTGTTATCGCTTAACAGTCGGTGTTTTCGTATTCTAACCCCATATCAAACGTGCAAACACACATCGGGATACTTAGGTAACGGTTATGAAGCTCAAACATATTTTCCTCGCGCCCGTACTGGCGCTCGCTCTTACAAGCCCGGCCATGGCAGAAAAGCTCTCGCTTGCGGCCCTATCCCAATATCTCAACGCGATGAAGACTGCTCAGGGCACCTTCACACAGATCAATGAAGACGGAACAATCGCCACAGGCACGATCTACATCAAGCGCCCGGGCAAAATCCGCTTCGAGTATAACCCGCCCGAAGAAACGCTCGTACTGGCCAGCGCAAATACCGTGGCGATCTTTGATCCCAAAACCAATCAGGGCCCCGAGAGCTATCCACTCGGCAAAACCCCCCTGTCGATCATCCTTGCCCGCAATGTTGACCTCGCGCGCGCCAATATGATTGTGGGGCACAGCTATGACGGCACCGCCACGACCATCACAGCACAAGACCCTGCACACCCCGAATACGGCAACATCCAACTGAAATTCACGGGTGACCCCGTCGAGCTGCGCCAATGGGTCATCAACGATCAGGGCGGATCAAGCACAACGGTGTCTTTGGGCGCGCTCACCAAAGGTGGCAGCCTGCCAAACAGACTTTTTGACATCGCCCTCAACACAAAAGAGCGCGGGCGTTAAGCGCCCGCCACCCGTTCAGCGCAAGCGGCGGCAGCTCGCAAGCTGTGCTTTATACATTTCCGAGCGCTGGCCAACCTCACCCGCAACACGCATCAGCCAAGCTTTCTGGCGGTACGTGCCACGCGCAAAGCCTGTGTGCCCGTCATGATAGGCCAAATATTGGTTGCGCGCGTCATGAAGCGAAACCCCGTTCCGCTCCCGGGTGATATTCATGTAATAGCCCATGAAATCTGTCGCATCGCGAATGTTGTTGCGCTTCGCCATGCGCTTGTTTTCTTTCTGCTGGTACTCTTTCCAAGTCGCATCAAGCGCTTGCGAATACCCAAAGGCGCTCGATTGGCGGCCAACAGGAATCACACCAAGCGAATACTGAAATGGCGTTCGCGCATCAGATTTGAATTTGCTCTCTTGGTAAATGGTGGCCATCTGCACATGCACAGGCACGCCCCATTTACGCTCTGCCGCCTTAAAGGCACGGAAGTATGTCGGGCGCTCTTTGAGGATTGCACAGGCATTATCAAGGTTGCGCGGCGCGCTTGTCCCTCTCGGGCTGCCACAGGCCGCCAAAGTTGCCACAATCATAAAAGCGCAAAGGATTCTGCTCATCTGCCCCTCGCTTATTTGTTTTTTTCAAACATAGCGCATCCGCCAAAAAATCTAAATCAATTTCCCGTGCCTCAAGCGCTTTTCTGCCCGTATTGACCTGTAAAACACAGCACTGTTGGAAAGCCCGTCACACAGTGTTTCCAGCAAAAACGCGCTCAAAAATAGACAGACCCCCATTGAAAGCGTTAAGCTGCTCAGATAGGGGCAATTCTTATGATGATACGCAAACGTGCCAAATACCACCTCGGGCAAGTCGTCCGCCACAAGAAGCACCCCTTCCGCGGGGTAGTCTTTGACGTGGACCCACAGTTCTCCAATACCGACGAATGGTACGAAGCAATCCCCGAAGACAGCCGCCCCAAAAAAGAGCAGCCCTTCTATCATCTGCTGGCCGAAAATGATCAGAGCTACTACGTCGCTTATGTCTCCGAGCAAAATCTCGTCGCAGACTATTCAGGCGAGCCCGTTGATCACCCGGACATCCCCGATCTCTTCGGCCCGTTCCGCGACGGCCAGTACCCGCTTCAGTTCCAAATGAACTGACACGGTCAAAAGCCGGTCAAACTTTCTTTTTGCTAAAAATATCCCAGGGGGTCTGGGGGACAGCGTCCCCCAGCGGGTCGGTGTGTGCAAAGCAAACGCCGATCAGCCCTACTCCACGGGGCGCCCGTCTTTCTTCCAGGCCCCGAAGCCACCCTCCATCTCGGCGACATTTTCAGCACCCATGTCCTGTAGCGCCTTCGTCGCCAGAGCCGAGCGCCACGCCCCCGCACAGAACAGGATAATCTTCTTCTCCGTGACAAACGCCTCTTTGTGGTAGGGGCTGGCAGGATCAAACCAGAACTCCAGCATCCCCCGCGGCGCATGCATCGCACCGGGGAAACGCCCTTCGCGCTCAAGCTCGCGAGGGTCGCGAATGTCCACCACAAGCGCCTCTCCCGCTTCGGCAAGCCGCCAGACCTCGTCGCGGCTCAGCGTCTCAATCTCTTCTTTTGCCCGCATCACGAGCTCTTTCACAGGTGTAATTGCCATGCTCAATACCCCAGCGCCGCGCCGTCTTTGCGCGGATCAGATGCCCCCTCGAGCACACCATCTGCGCGGATGCGGATCGCCTGCGCCCCGCCCAAAGGCCCGTCAGGAACAACAATCTTATGTCCCAGTGCCGCCAGCTCGGTGCGCACCGCTTCGCTATAGCCTTTTTCGACTTTCAGCTCACCGCCGTCGGCAAAGCACCGTGGCGCATCAATCGCGCTCTGCGCGTCCATGCCGTAATCCTGCATGTTGGTCACAAACCGTGCGTGGCCACAGGGCTGATAGGCGCCACCCATCACACCGAATGGCATCACAGCGCGCCCGTTCTCGGCCAGCATCCCGGGGATGATGGTGTGCATCGGGCGCTTGCCGCCACCATAAGCGTTGGGGTGCGCCGCATCGAGCGTGAAACCCGCGCCACGGTTTTGCAGCAGAATGCCGAATTTTTCACTGGCAATACCAGAGCCAAAGCCATGGAAAATAGAGTAGATAAAGCTCACAGCCATACGGTCCTTGTCCACCACCGTGATGTAAACCGTGTCCTTATGTACGGCTTCGCTCAGAGGCGCGGCCGCGTCCATCGCGTGTTTGGGGTCAATCAGCCCCGCCAGCTTCTTGGCCGTATCCATGCTCAGCATATGCGCGAGCCGCTTCGTCATATCAGGATCGGCAATGAAGCGGTTGCGCGCGTCATAGGCAAGCTTCGTTGCCTCTGCCTCGATATGCGCCCGCATCGCGCCAAACGGCTCCATGCTTGCAAGGTCAAACTGGCTCAAAATATTGAGCATGAGATTCGCCGTTGCGCCCTGCCCGTTGGGCGGGTGCTCACAAAGGTCCACCCCTTTGTAATGGCTCTGTACAGGCTCGGTGTAAAAGCTGGTTGCCCCCGCAAAGTCGCTCAGCTCGTGGACACCGCCCAACTCTTGAAGTGCCGCCACCATATCCTCGGCCACTTCGCCCTCATAAAAGCCCTTGCGCCCGTCTTTGGCCACGCGCCGTAGCGCCTCGGCCTGCGCGGGTGAGCGAAACATCTGCCCCACCTCACCCGGCTTGCCATCAATCAAGTAATGCGTTTTGCCATGCCCCTGCAGCGCCTTGGCCGCTTCGGGCCAGTCAAAGGCCACACGCGGCGCAACAGGCACACCCTCTTCCGCATAGCGGATCGCAGGGGCAAGGATCGCGTCAAGCCCGAGCTTGCCATAGTCCTCAGACAAACGGCAAAAGCCGTCCATCGCGGTCGGGATGGTCACCGCCTCGGGCCCGTTGAGCGGCACTGTCTTTTCTCCACGTGCGCGCAGCGCCTCGATATCCGCTGCCGCTGGCGCCGTACCTGATCCGTTCAGCGCGCGGATCGCACCGCCTTCTTTGTCTTGAAAGAGGACAAAACAGTCCCCGCCGATCCCTGTCATCTGCGGCTCACAAATGCCCAGCAGGACCGCACCGGCGATGGCCGCATCCATAGCGTTGCCGCCCCGCTCCATGATATCAACAGCCACTTTGGCCGCCAAAGGATGCGATGTGGCGCACATGCCATTGCTCGCCAAGACGGGCGAACGCCCCGGAAAATGAAAGTCGCGCATAATTTTGGTCACCCCTGTTTCGCTTTGCCAAAAGAGTAAGCGCCACAAAGACCAATGCCAATGCAGTTTTGATAATTTGCGATTTGGGGGGGAGGTAAGTGCCTCGACGCCGCGCACTGGGTGGGGGCTGTTAACACGCGACGCCGAGGGAAGCCATATGCAGCTACGAAACTAGGTATGACGTCTGAATCAGGCGAATCTTCGTGCCGAATGCGGCAATTTCAAGAAATTTGGCCACAGCAAGCCGAAGCAGTTCAAGGGATCACCCCTGACCGTCACAGAAGATCGAGAAGGCAAGCTCGTTGCGCCCCTCGGTGCGCTTGTAGGCCAGATCACTGGCGATGTGGTGGACAAGATACCAGCCAAAGCCGCCCTCAGGCATCTCCTCAAGCGTTCCATCCAGAGCTGGCAGTCGCCCCTCTGGCAAGCGCGCACGCGGCAGCGCCTCACCCTCATCCAACACATGAAAGCGCAGGGCATGCCCCGCGCGGTGCAGACAGACGGCAATCCGTCCACTGCGGCCTGCGCCATATGCATGTTCGACAATATTGTTAAGCACTTCGCCCAGCACAACTTCGGCAGACCCTATGTCGTCAGCGCTTAGCTCCATCTCGCGAAGCGTCTTCGTGAGCTCGCAAAGCGCTTTGCGCACTTCTTCCTCCCCACTGGGAAACTCGAAGCACACATCGGCACTGCTCTGTCGCCTAAGGAGCGTCATCTGCCCATCCTCGCCGAAGCTCAGCCCACTTTGTAGAGCCGCGAAACATCTTCAACCCGCTCATGAATTGTAAAGATCGAGTCCATCCGCGTCAGGCGAAAGACCTTATCAACAGTCGGTGTCAGCTCCGCCAGATCAAGGCGCTTGGTCGTGCCCATCAACTTCATGACCGCCACAACAGCGCCCAGACCACTTGAGTCAATAAAATTGACAGCAGATAGATCCAGAACAACGTGGCTAGACCTCGCCTCACCCGTTATCTCCCGCAGCGAATCCTTGAATTTAAGCGCCGCAGCCGCGTCTATCCGCTCTGCCAGAACCTTTACAAACAAGAGATCACCCGTCTCGGTGCAGCTAAATTCCATCTCGCTCTCCGTTATCGTAGAAATACGCCTTTGATCACAAACACTAGACGGCAATCCTTTCTATTCGGTATTCAGGCCCCAACGGAGGAGACTATTTCATGAAAAAGGTAATGATCGCAGGCGCGGCGCGCACCCCTATGGGCGGCTTTCAAGGTGTGTTTGATGGCGTCCCCGCCTCCACACTGGGTGGCGCAGCCATTCGCGCAGCGCTGGCCAACGCTGGTGCAACAACTGTCGATGAAGTGCTCATGGGCTGTGTCTTGCCCGCAGGCCAGGGCCAGGCACCCGCGCGCCAAGCGGGTTTTGCCGGGGGGCTGGGCGAAGATGTGCCCGCCACCACCGTCAACAAAATGTGCGGCTCTGGCATGAAGACCACTATGATGGGCGCAGATCAGATTGCTCTTGGCCACGCCGACACCATGATCACAGGCGGCATGGAATCCATGTCAAACGCGCCCTACCTGCTAGAAAAAATGCGCTCTGGCGCCCGCATCGGCCACCAGAAAGTCGTTGACCATATGTTTCTGGACGGCCTTGAAGACGCCTATGACAAAGGCCGCCTGATGGGCACCTTTGCAGAAGACTGCGCCGAAAAGTACCAATTTACGCGTGAAGCCCAAGACGACTACGCAATCGGCTCACTCAACGGCGCGCTTGAGGCCATTCGCTCTGGCGCATTTGATGGTGAAGTCGCCTCTGTGACGCTCACAAGCCGCAAAGGCGAGGTGGTCATCTCTGAAGATGAACAGCCCGCCAAAGCCCGCCCGGAAAAGATCCCGACACTGAAGCCTGCCTTCCGCGAGGGTGGTACAGTCACAGCCGCCAATGCCTCATCCATCTCCGATGGAGCCGCCGCGCTGGTGCTTGCCTCAGAAGAGGCAGCCAAGGCACAGGGCCTGACAGTCCGCGCCGAGATCATCGGCCATGCAAGCCACGCCCAAGCCCCAGGATGGTTTGCAACAGCGCCCATCCCCGCCGCACAAAAGCTGCTGAAAAACATCGGCTGGAGCGTCGAAGATGTAGACCTCTGGGAAGTCAACGAAGCCTTCGCAGTCGTGCCGATGGCCTTCATGCACGAAATGGGCATCTCCCGTGACAAGATAAACGTCAACGGCGGCGCCTGTGCGCTCGGCCATCCCATCGGCGCATCAGGCACACGAATCATCGTGACACTGCTCAACGCTCTGGAAAAACGCGGCCTCAAGCGCGGCATCGCCGCAATCTGCATCGGCGGCGGCGAAGGCACAGCCATAGCGATCGAACGCGTCTAAGCGTCTTTGGGCCAAAACACCTCAGGGTGCGGGGCAATGCCCCGCGCCGTCCTATGCACGAAAGCAAACAGATGACTGTAGACTATGGCACACTCGCCAAAACCATCCTGAGCCTCGCCGAAGGCGAAACCGACGCGGTCGCGCTGATGGCCACTCTCGCCTGTGAGATCCACCATGCCGATGACCGCTTCGACTGGACCGGGTTTTACCGCGTAACAGCCCCGGGCATGCTCAAGATCGGCCCTTACCAAGGCGGGCACGGGTGCCTCTCCATCCCCTTCACACGCGGCGTTTGCGGCGCAGCCGCGCGCAGCCGAACGGTGCAGCTGGTCGATGATGTCGAGGCTTTCGAAGGCCACATCGCCTGCGCCTCCAGCACACGTTCCGAGCTGGTGCTGCCCGTGTTCAACGCCGTGGGTGATGTCATCGCTGTCCTTGATATCGACAGTGACAAACCCGCAGCCTTTACCCAAGACGATGCCAACGCGCTTGAGGCGATCCTCTTTGAGGTTTTCGCAAAGCAAGACAGCGCAGAGCTTGCGGCGACCTGACGCTCTCAAAACTTGGCCAACATCGCTGTGAAAAAATGCTTTGAAATTTCACAGAACTGAGCCATCGTGAAATTGTAGGCCAAAATTTCACGAGAGTCGGATGAACCAAACTGCACACGCCGTTCAGACCCTAGGTGCCGATCTGCGCGCCCTGCGCAAAGCCCGCGGGCTGACGCTGAGCGATATGGCCGAGCAGCTCGGGCGCTCTGTTGGCTGGCTCAGTCAGGTCGAGCGTGACATGTCCGAACCGTCTATCAACGACTTGCGCCACATCGCAAAGTCGCTTGGCGTGTCAGTCTCCATGCTCTTCAGCCACGCTCCTGCTCCCGCTGATGAAGCGGGCTATGTGGTGCGCAAAGGCGCGCGCAGGCCCATAGGATCTGGCGAAGCAGGGCTCGTTGAAGAGCTTCTCTCCCCTGATCTCACCGATGATTTCGAGATGGTGCACTCTACGTTCGCGCCACACTCCCGCATCGGCGAGGCCGTCACCCGCCCCACACAAGAGGTCGGCTATCTGCTCGCAGGCAAGCTTGATCTTGTTATCAGCGGAACCCGCTTCACCATCGAACCGGGCGACAGCTTCCGCATTCGCGGCGAGCCGTTTGAATGGATCAACCCCTACGACACACCCGCCGTGGCCATCTGGGTCATCGCGCCACCCGTATATTAAGGCAGTGAATTGATATGAGCTTTGAAGCCTGGAGTATTTTCGCCGTTTTCTGGCTGGTGTTTGTCACCACCCCGGGGCCAAACGCGGTAAACTGCATCCAGACAGGAATGCAGCGCGGCTTCTTGCGCAGCTTGCCCGCCGTTGCCGCGATCCTGTGCCAAGCCTCGCTCTTTCTGGCGCTCTCGGCCTTTGGCATCACAGCGCTTGTCGCCGCATCGCCCACTGCCTTTCTCGTGCTCAAGTTTGTTGGAGCCGGCTTCCTTGTCTATCTCGGCTTGCGCGCAATCCTCATGGCCCATCTGCCTATCAAAGCGGCGACCCAAACAAGCCAGTCGCTGTTTTTCCGCTCTTTCATGATTGCCACGATCAACCCGAAATCAGTGGCTGGCTACCTTGCCGCCTTCAGCCAGTTTGTTGACCCGACCACCCCGATCGCTACGCAAATGTGGGCTATAGTGCCCACAGCGCTCACACTGACCACCCTCAGCTACTGCACCTATACCGCCCTCGGGGCAGGCCTCGGCAAGCTCGCCCTCGGCGCTGTCTTCAATGCGTGGTTCCGCCGTGTGATGGGCCTCTGCTTCATCGCCTATGGCCTTGCGCTCGGCGGCTACACGGGGCGGCCCTCATGAAAGCAGCCCAAAACAAACACAGGGTTCCGCCATGTTAGAGACACTTCTGGCCATGGATCCTGCACTCATCCTCGCCTTCACAGGCGCTGGTGTTTTGCTCAATCTCACGCCCGGCTCGGATGTCGCATTCGCCATGGCCTCCGGCATCTCGGGCGGCCCGCGCACAGGGGTTGCAGCCGCACTCGGCATCACTTTGGGCGGCCTCACCCATGTTATGTTTGCCGTCCTCGGCATCTCGGCAGCGCTCATGGCGATCCCGCATGCCTATGATTCCATCCGCTACATCGGCGCGGCCTATCTCATCTTTCTGGCGGTCAAGACATGGCGCGCGCCTTCAGCGCTTGAAAAAGCCGTCGGGGCCAAAAGACTCTTTTCTGCGCTCAAGCGCGGCTACCTCACAAACCTGCTCAACCCGAAGGTTGCGCTGTTCATCCTTGCCTTCCTGCCACAGTTCACACGCCCCGAGGCAGGACCAATCTGGCAGCAGATCCTGCTTCTCGGCCTCCTCTTCAACGCCACAGGCTTTGTCATCACCAGCGCCTATGGCCTCACAGCGGGCTTTGCAGGCAATCACCTCGCCCGTCTGGGCGGCACGCTCAACAAAATCACTGCTATCGTTTTCGGCGGCTTAGCGGCACGCCTCATCTGGGAGTAAACACCATGTCTGATTTTCCAAGCAAAGCCCGTGTCGTTGTCATAGGTGGCGGCGTGGTCGGCGCATCCGTGCTCTACCACCTTGGCCTCAAAGGCTGGACAGATTGTGTGCTGCTCGAGAAGAACGAACTGACCGCAGGCAGCACATGGCACGCCGCAGGCAATGTGCCCACCTTCAGCACCTCCTGGTCCATCATGAACATGCAGCGTTATTCCACCGAGCTTTACGCCCGCCTAGGCGATGAGGTGGATTACCCGATGAACTACCACCAGTCAGGCTCCATCCGCCTCGCCCATACCAAAGAGCGTATGCAAGAGTTCGAGCGCGCCGCCTCCATGGGCCGCTACCAAGGCATCCAGATGGAAATCTGGACACCAGCCCAAGCCAAAGAGCGCTACCCCTTCCTTGAAACCCACGATCTGATGGGCGTGCTCTATGACCCGACAGATGGCGACATTGACCCGGCCCAACTCACCCAAGCCCTCGCCAAAGGCGCGCGCGACATGGGCCAGAAAATCCTGCGTTTCACCCCTGCCACGGGCGTGACGCAACAGGCTGACAAGTCTTGGGTCGTCCATACCGAGAAAGGCGATATCGCCGCTGACTATGTCGTCAACGCGGCAGGCTACTATGCCCAACGCGTCGGTGAATGGTTCAAGCCTTATGGCGGGCGCACTGTGCCGATGATGGTGATGGAGCACCAATATCTGCTCACCGAGCAGATCCCCGAAATCGAGGCTTGGTCAAAAGAACACGGTGGCAAGCTGCCCCTGATCCGCGATGTTGATGTCTCCTACTACCTGCGTCAGGAAAAAGGCGGCTACAACCTCGGCCCATATGAGCCAAACTGCAAAGCCCACTGGGTCGATCCGAGCGACCCCATGCCAGACGATTTCTCTTTCCAGCTCTGGCAAGAAGACATCGACCGCATAGAAGATATCGTCACCGATGCCATGGAACGCGTCCCGCTCATGGCCACATCGGGCATCTCGAGTGTGATCAACGGCCCCATCCCCTACGCGCCCGACGGCCTCCCGCTCATCGGCCCTATGCCGGGTGTCGCAAATGCCTTTGAAGCTTGTGTCTTTACCTTCGGCATCGCCCAAGGCGGCGGCGCGGGCAAGGTCATGGCCGAATGGATCGTCGATGGGGCAACCGAATGGGATATGTGGGCCGTCGATCCGCGCCGCTACACCGACTATACCGATCAGGACTATTGCAACCTCAAGGGTATGGAAGTCTACGGCAACGAATACGCCATGCACTTCCCGTGGCACCGCTGGCCCGCCGCCCCCGACCGCAAGCTCAGCCCGCTCCACAGCCGCCTGAAAAGCGCAGGCGCACAAATGGGTGCCTACAACGGCTGGGAGCGCGCCAACTGGTTCGCCCAAGAGGGCGACGACACCTCAGAAGCCAGCACCCACACATGGAACCGCACAGGCCCATGGGAGCCACGCATCCGCGAAGAGTGCGAGGCCGTCCGCGACCATTGCGGGATACTGGCCATCTCGGGCTTCAGCCGCCTCGCCGTCGAAGGCAAAGGCGCGCGGGCGCATGTTGATAGCCTGACCTGCTCGCGCCTGCCCAATGCAGGCCGCGTCGGCCTTGCCTATTTCGCCGATCCCCGCGGCCGCATCCTGACAGAAATGTCCGTGATCCCGCGCGATGACGACAACATCTGGCTGATCACCGCTGGCGTGGCCCAGTGGCACGACCGCGACGTCCTGCGCCACAACCTGCCCGAAGGCTTGCAAGTGCAGGATCGCAGCGACAAATACGAGTGCCTGCTGGTCACTGGCCCCAAATCCCGCGAGATCCTCGCCCCCCTGACAAACGCCGACATGGCGCTGCCATGGCTCTCCGCACAGGAGGCCGAAGTCTGCGGCAAACCCTGCATGTTGCTCCGCGTCTCCTTCGCAGGCGAGCTCGGCTGGGAAGTCCACTGCCTGAATGACGACGCCCCCGAAATCTGGGAGGCCATCACAGGCGCAGGCGCCAAGCCGTTCGGCATGTGGGCGCTCAACTCACTGCGCCTTGAGAAGGGCTACCGCGCGTGGAAGGGCGATCTTTCAACAGACTACTCCCTCTTTGAAGGTGGCCTTGACCGCTTTGTAAAACTCGACAAGCCCCAAGACTTCCCCGGCAAAGCCGCCCTTCTCGCCGAGCAGCAACATGGCAGCCAAAAGCGCTTCGTCACCCTCATTGTCGAGGCCGGCGAAGCCGACGCGCCCTATATGTCCTGCATCTATTCGGGCGGCGACATTGTGGGCGAAACCACATCTGGCGGCTGGGGCTACCGTGTCGGAAAATCTATCGCTTTGGGCATGGTTAGAGCCGATCTGGCCACCGCTGGCACAGAGCTGGAAGTCGACATATACGGAACCCGCCACAAAGCCGTGGTGCAAGCTGACACGCCCCTTTGGGACGCCACAAATGAAAGACTCCGCGCATGACCGAAATCACCCTCCTTGACGGCTCCATCGGCCAGGAAATCGTCAAGCGCTCCGGCAGCAAGCCCACGCCACTCTGGTCGACCGCCGTGATGATGGAGCAGCCCGAAGTGGTGCGCGCCGTGCACCTTGAATACTTCAAAGCAGGCGCGACCATCGCCTCAACCAATACCTATGCAGTGCACGTTGACCGCTTGGCGCGCGTCGGCCTTGAAGAGCAGCACAAAACACTGCTCGACACCGCCATGGCCGAAGCCCTCGCGGCCCGCTCCGAGCACGGGTCAGGGCGTGTTGCCGTCACACTCGGCCCCCTCGGCGCAAGCTACCGCCCGGATCTTGCCCCACCGCTCGAAGAGGCGCGCGCAGCTTTCAGCACAATCGTGACAGCCCTCGCACCCCGCGCCGATCTCTTCATCATCGAGACGGTCTCATCCCTCCACGATGCCCGCGGCGCATTGTCAGGATGCGCCGCGACAGACAAACCCGTCTGGCTTTCCGTTACCATAAATGACGACGACGGCACCAAGCTGCGCTCAGGCGAATCCGTCTCTGATCTGGCCCAAATCGTCGCCGAATTTGCCCCCGCCGCACTGCTCGTCAACTGCTCCCGCCCCGAGGCCGTGGCCGCCGCACTTGACCTGATCGCGCCTATGGGACTGCCCTTTGGCGCTTACGCCAACGGCTTCACACGTATCAGCGAAGGCTTCCTCAAAGAGGCCCCCACGGTTGACGCCCTACAAGAGCGCCAAGACCTTGGCCCCGAAGCCTACGCCGCTTTCGCCATGAGCTGGGTCGCCCAGGGCGCAACCATCGTGGGCGGCTGCTGCGAGGTTGGCCCCGCCCATATCAAAGAACTTGCCCACCAGCTCAAAGCCGCAGGCCACATCATCGTCTAACCTTTCTTTTTGCCTCAAATATCCCGGGGGTGCGGGGGCTGGCCCCCGCCGATCTGCCCAAAGCGCCCGACCAGTCTTGGAGTCAATCATATGCCAACTCTCCCCACCAAAGCCCGTGTCGTCATAATCGGGGGCGGCATCATCGGCTGTTCGGTGGCCTATCACCTCACCAAACTCGGCTGGAAAGACGTTGTCCTGCTTGAGCGCAAACAGCTCACCTCAGGCACAACATGGCACGCCGCAGGCCTCATCGCCCAGCTGCGTGCTACCGCCAACATGACCAAGCTCGCGAAGTACTCCCAAGAGCTCTACGGCAACCTTGAAGAAGAAACAGGCGTTGCCACAGGCTTCAAACGCGTCGGCTCCATCACCGCCGCCCTCACAGGCGAGCGGCTGGAAGAGCTGCACCGCTCCGCCGCCATGGCCCGCGCCTTTGGGGTCGCTGTTGAAGAGATCAGCCCAACCGAGATCAAAGAGCGCTACGCGCATCTCAACATCGACGGCGTCACAGGCGGCGTCTATCTCCCGCTCGACGGTCAGGGCGACCCGGGCAATATCGCCCTCGCCCTCGCCAAAGGTGCACGCCAGCACGACGCTCTCATTCAGGAGCGCGTAAACGTCACTCACCTTGCCAAAAAAGGCCGCCGCATCACCTCTGTCAGCTGGCAGGGCGAAGACGGAACCGCAGGCGAAATCACCGCTGATATGGTCGTCAACTGCGCAGGTATGTGGGGCCACGAAGTTGGCCGCATGGCGGGCGTCAACGTCCCGCTTCATGCCTGCGAGCATTTCTACATCGTCTCCGAGCCCATCACTGGCCTCACCCAGCTTCCCGTGCTGCGCGTGCCCGATGAATGCGCCTACTACAAAGAAGACGCAGGCAAGCTCATGCTCGGCGCGTTCGAGCCGCGTGCGAAGCCTTGGGGCATGGGCGGCATCGCCGACAGTTTCGAGTTTGACCAGCTTCAGGAAGATTTCGACCACTTCGAGCCGATCCTCGAAATGGCCATCAACCGTATGCCGATGCTGGGCGAGGCAGGCATTCACACCTTTTTCAACGGCCCCGAAAGCTTCACCCCTGACAACGCCTATCACCTCGGCCTTGCGCCCGAGATGGACAACGTCTGGGTCGCCGCTGGCTTCAACTCCATAGGCATCCAGTCGGCTGGTGGCGCCGGCATGGCGCTTGCCGCCTGGATGGACACAGGCAGCAAACCGTTTGATCTGGGAGATGTCGATATCTCCCGCATGCAGCCTTTTCAGGGCAACAAACACTACCTGTTTGAGCGCTCAAAAGAGGCGCTTGGCCTCCTCTATGCCGACCACTTCCCCTATCTGCAAAAAGCCACAGCCCGTGGTATCCGCCGCACACCGTTTCACGATCAGCTCCTCGCCCAAGGCGCTGTCATGGGCGAAATCGCAGGCTGGGAGCGCGCCAACTGGTTCGCCCGCGAGGGCCAGAAAGCCGAGTATGAATACACTTGGCAGCGCCAGAACTGGTTTGAAAACCGCGCCGCAGAGCACGCCGCCATCCGCGAGAATATCGGCATGTACGATATGTCGAGCTTCGGCAAACTGCGTGTTGAAGGCCCGGATGCCGAAGCCTTCCTCAACCGCGTCTGTGGCGCAAACATGTCTGTGCCCGCAGGCAAGATCGTCTACACCCAGTTCCTCAATGCCAAAGGCGGTATCGAGGCCGATGTGACCGTCACCCGCCTGTCCGAAACGGCTTATCTCGTCGTCACACCGGCGGCTACGCGGCTGGCGGATGAAACATGGCTGCGCCGCCACTTGGGCGGCGACATGGCCATCATCACCGATGTCACAGCTGGCGAAGGCGTTCTCGCTGTCATGGGCCCCAACGCCCGCGCGCTTCTGCAAGCCGTCTCCCCAAATGACTTCTCAAACGAGGCCAACCCCTTCGGAACGGCACAAGAGATCGAGCTTGGCATGGGCTTGGCGCGTGTCCACCGCGTCTCCTATGTGGGTGAGCTGGGTTGGGAGGTCTATATCGGCTCTGATATGGCCCAACACGCCTTTGAAACGCTTTTCACCGCGGGGCAAAGCCTCGGCCTCAAACTCTGCGGGATGCATGCCATGGACAGCTGCCGCATCGAAAAGGCCTTCCGCCACTTCGGCCACGACATCACCTCGGAAGACAACGTGGTCGATGCAGGCCTCAGCTTTGCTGTTGATCTGAAGAAGGATGACTTTATCGGCAAATCCGCCGTTTTGGCCCGCAAGGAAACCGGCCCAAAAGCCCGCATGGTCCAGTTTCTGCTGCAAGACAGCGCGCCGCTTCTCTACCACAACGAACCTATCCTGCGGGATGGCGAGATCGTCGGCTACCTTTCGTCTGGTGGCTACGGCCACACCCTCGGCGCAGCGGTCGGCCTCGGCTATGTCCCATGCGAGGGCCAAAGCGCTGCCGATGTGCTCGCCTCAAGCTACGAAATCGACGTGAAAGGCACCCGCGTTAAAGCCACAGCCTCGCTCAAGCCAATGTATGACGCGAAGTCAGAGAAGGTGCGCGCCTGACACGGCTTCTGGTTTTGGATACCTAAGGCGCAATATCGGCCCCCACCCAGCCCCGTGGCCCATGCAAGGGGTTGGGCGAGGGGTTAGGACTGAGCCATGGGGCTGGCATCTCCACAAGAACCGCCCTAATCAGGCAGGGAAGAGGAGACACCATGCCAGAGAACCGCGACACACCCCAAGGCCTCGCCTTTGCGCTCACCGCCTATATTCTCTGGGGGTTTCTGCCGCTTTACATGAAGCTCCTCAGCCATATCCCCCCGGCAGAAGTCGTCGCACACCGTGTTATCTGGTCACTGCCCATCGCAGCCACCCTGCTCATCCTTCTGGGCCGCACGAATGATATCAAAACGGCTCTAACAAACCCCAAAATGCTTGCCATGGGCTGCGTCACCGCCGCGCTCATCTCGGTCAACTGGGGCTTTTACGTCTGGGCTATCACAACAGGCCATGCGCTTGATGCGGCCCTTGGCTACTACATCAACCCGCTGTTTTCCGTCTTTCTCGGGGCCGTGCTACTGGGCGAAAAGCTCAACAAGCTCCAGCTCGCCGCCCTCGCGCTGGCCGCTCTCGCCGTCATCATCCTCACGGTTGAAGCGGGCAAGCTGCCTTGGGTCGCCATAGCGCTCTTTGTCACGTGGGGCTTTTATGCTCTGGCCAAAAAGTCCCTTCCCATTGGCCCAAATCAGGGCTTCCTGCTGGAAGTCCTCATCCTCACGCCCCCCGCTCTCGCCTATCTTGTCTGGCTCGGGCCAACAGGCAACTTCCTCGGCACAACCTATGATACATGGCTGCTCCTCGGCTGTGGTGTGGTCACGGCTGTACCACTCCTCATCTATGCCAATGGCGCAAAGCTCCTGCGCCTCAGCACCATCGCGATTTTACAATACATCGCGCCCACAATGATCTTTCTCATCGGGGTGTTTGTCTTCAAAGAGCCTTTCGGCGGCGCGCGTATGGTCGCCTTCCCGATGATCTGGATGGCGCTGGTGCTCTACTCGATTGCTATCTTCCGCAATATGAAAAGCGCCCGTAAGCTGGCACGCGAAACAGCCAGCAAAACAGCGACAACACCATGACAAAAACACTCCTCACCATCGGACAGGGCTATACAGCCAACGCGCTCACACGCCGTCTCGCCCCCGAAGGGTGGCAGCTTTTCGGAACCACCCGCTCCGCCGAGAAATGCGCCGCCATCAAGGCGCAGGGTGTCACGCCGCTGGTATGGCCAGAAGGCGACATAAGCGCAGCCCTGGAGCAAGCCACACATCTGCTCATATCCGTTTCACCCAGTGACAATGGCGACCCGTTCTTGGCAAAATACGGCTCTAACCTTGCCCAACTCGCCCCAAATCTCGAGTGGGTCGGCTATCTCTCCACAACAGGCGTCTACGGAGACCACTCAGGCGCATGGGTGACAGAAGATACACCGCTCACCCCAAGCAGCCGCCGCGGGCTCATGCGCGTAGAAGCCGAAGAGCAGTGGCGCGGCACAGGCCTGCCCGTCCATATCTTCCGCCTCGCAGGGATCTATGGCCCCGGTCGCGGCCCCTTCAAACGCCTGCGCGACGGCACCGCCCAACGCATCATCAAAGAGGGGCAGGTCTTTTCGCGCACCCATGTCGAAGACATCGCCCAAGTGCTGCTCGCCTCGATCAACCAGCCCGCACCCGGCACCGCCTACAACGTCTGCGACGACATGCCAGCACCGCCCCAAGACGTGCTCACCCACGCCGCCGAACTGCTGGGCATGGCCCCGCCGCCCGAGGTCGCCTTTGAAGAGGCCGAGCTTTCCCCGATGGCGCGCAGCTTTTACGGCGAGAGCAAACGCGTGAGCAACACACGCATCAAGGAAGACCTTGGCGTGTCCTTGCTCTACCCTGACTATATGACAGGCCTCAAAGCCATTCTCGCCGCCGAGACCGCCGAATAATCCTTGCCTTTCAGCCCACAGAGCCTACCTAACGCTAAACGCTAAGTCACGAGGCCCGAATGTCCCTGCGCGCAACACTCGCCAAACTTGTTGATCACCCCAGAACCGCAACGGTCATCACTGGCGTGATCATCTTCAACGCGATCATTCTGGGCCTTGAAACCTCGCAAAGCGCGATGGCCAACTACGGGACACTTATCAAAGCGCTCGACACGATCTGCCTCACCATCTTCGTGGCCGAACTGCTGGCAAAGCTCCTCGCCCATGGCACCCGCTTTTTCCGCTCGGGTTGGAACATATTTGATTTCGTGATCATCGCCATCTCGCTTGTGCCCGCGGGCCAGGGCTTCTCCGCCATGCGCGCGCTGCGTATCCTGCGGGTGCTCAGGGTCATCTCGGTGGCACCGTCGCTGCGCCGCGTGGTCGAAGGCCTCATCACGGCCATGCCGGGCATGGGCTCGGTCTTCATGCTGATGGGGCTGATCTTCTACATCGGCGCCGTCATCGCCACCAAGCTCTTCTCCGAAAACTTCCCCGAATGGTTCGGTAGCTTGGGCGCATCGGCCTACACGCTCTTTCAGATCATGACGCTTGAAAGCTGGTCAATGGGCATCGTGCGCCCCGTGATGGAAGTCTACCCGCTCGCGTGGGCCTTCTTCCTGCCGTTCATCCTTGTGACAACCTTCGCAGTGGTCAACCTGCTGGTCGGCCTCGTGGTCAACTCCATGCAAGACGCCCACCACACCGAAGACGTCGCCAACACCGACGCCTACCGCGACGATGTCAAAGCACGGTTGGACGGGATCGAAAAGAAACTCGATGCATTGGCGAGCGAACGGAAGGGTTAAGCCTTATCGCTCTGGAAAATAGTCTTCATCAATGGAGTGGATTACATATTGAGCACGCGCTCGAACCCCAACTCCATGCTGCACCATCAACCTTGAAAGCATCGCGCCATCAATCAGCACAATACGCTGCTGAACACGGCTGATGTAATCTTGAGCTTCCCGAGAAAACCCCGAAGTCGTCACAAAGACACCCTTAGTAGCACTTTCGCCAGTCAACGATCCGACAAATTTTTGAATATCAGGCCGCCCAACCTTATTGGCTGGATCGTATCGTTTAGCCTGCACGTAAACAGCATCAAGCCCAAGTGCGTCTTCATTGATCACCCCGTCAATACCGCCGTCGCCAGATTTTCCAATACTTTTACCCATTGCTGGGTCTCCGCCACCATAGCCCATAGCAACCAGCAGATCGACAATCAGTTGCTCAAACTGTGCTGGCGAAACAGATAGCACCGCTTCCAATAGCTCGTTCCTCAAAAGCGCTTCTATTTCGCGATGACTCTTCGCCATCAAGTCTTCAGGCGTTGCCGCGTCACTTGATTTGTCGGCCTGTTGCGGGCTGCTTAGGCCGCCATCTTTCGTTGGAGCCGACCGTTGAAGAAATTCTAAGAACGGCTCGTAGTTTCTAAGGAAAGCAGAATTTAGCTCTTCAGGCGGATTTGCCAGCAAAGCCTCGCCATCCATAGTCAAACGATAATGGCCCCGCTTGATTGCTTCAACAAGACCAGCTTGAGACATATAATTACGAGCCCAATGCGCCCTGTTTGCGAGAAGTGTTTGCTTTCCGCTTGGCAATAGCTCTTCAAACTCATCCTGCGTCAGTCCAAACTCTAACCTCAGCGGCTCAAGACAGCTTGGAATGGTTTCGTGCCCTTTGGCAATTAGCTCTAATACGGGCAACATGAGCGTCTGGTAACCTGGAACTGGCATAATAATACTTCACTTCAAATAAAAACTAAGCCCGCTTCACCTGAGCGACACCCAGTACATCCAGCACTTTCGCGACAATATGCTCGGCCTGAAGCCCCGCTTCAGCATACATCTCCGCAGGCGAGCCTTGGTCGATAAACCAGTCAGGCAAAACCATGGAGCGGAACTTGAGGCCCGCGTCAAACGCGCCCTCTTCGGCCAGAAGCTGCGCAACATGCGAGCCAAACCCGCCCACAGCGCCCTCTTCCAGCGTGATGAGCACTTCGTGATCACGCGCCAGCTTCAAGATCATGTCGCGGTCCAGCGGCTTGGCAAAACGCGCATCCGCAACAGTCGCTTCAATGCCCTTGGCTGCAAGCTGCTCGGCGGCCTTTTCGGCCTCGGCCAGACGCGTGCCAAAGCTGAGCAGCGCCACGCGGTTGCCCTCGCGCACAATGCGGCCCTTACCGATCTCAAGCGCCACGCCGCGCGCAGGCAGCTCAACGCCCACACCCTCCCCACGAGGATAGCGGAAGGCAATCGGCCCGCTGTCATGCGCCGCCGCTGTGGCCACCATATGCTTCAGCTCGGCCTCATCCGCCGCCGCCATCACAACCATGTTGGGCAGGTTCGCAAGATAAGCAATGTCATAGCTCCCCGCGTGGGTCGCACCATCGGCGCCAACAAGCCCCGCACGGTCGATCGCAAAGCGCACAGGCAGGTTTTGCAACGCCACATCATGAACAATCTGGTCATAGCCGCGCTGCAAAAAGGTTGAATACATCGTGCAAAACGGCTTCATACCGCCCGCCGCCAAAGCGCCGCAAAAGGTCACACCATGTTGCTCGGCAATACTTACATCAAAGCAGCGCGAGGGGTAGCGCTCGGCCATCAAATCAAGCCCCGTGCCGCTCGGCATCGCTGCCGTCACAGCACAAATCTTGTCATCTTCAGCCGCCAGCGCAACCAGCTCGTCACCAAAGACAGCCGTGTAGCTCGGCGCATTGCTTGGCGTTTTTACCTGCTTGCCGGTGATCACATCAAACTTCGCCGTTGCATGGCCCTTGTCGTCACGCGCCTCGGCAGGGGCATAGCCCTTGCCCTTCTTCGTGATCGCATGAATGAGGATCGGCCCCGTGGCCCGTGCCTTGACCGTGCGCAACAGCGAGAGCAGCTGATCCATGTCGTGGCCATCAATCGGCCCGATGTAGCTAAAGCCCAGCTCCTCAAAGAGCGTGCCGCCCACCGTCATGCCCTTGAGCATCTCCTTGGCGCGCTTGGCACCCTCTTGAAAGAACGGAGGCATCAGGCTCACCGCGCCCTTGGCGGCGGCTTTCAGCTCTTGAAACGGCTCTTCCGCATAGAGGCGGCTGAGGTAGCTCGAAAGCGCACCCACGGGCGGCGCAATGCTCATCTCGTTGTCGTTCAGAATCACGATCAAGCGTTTGCCGAGGTGGCCTGCGTTGTTCATCGCCTCAAAGGCCATGCCCGCGCTCATCGCGCCATCGCCGATCACGGCAATCGCATCGCCCAGGCCTTCGGGGCAGTTACCGCCCAGGTCGCGCGCCACGGCAAAGCCCAGCGCCGCACTGATCGAGGTGGAGGAATGTGCCGCGCCAAAGCAGTCATAGGGGCTTTCGGAGCGCTTGGTGAAGCCACTCAGCCCACCGCGTTTGCGCAGCGTGCGAATCCGGTCGCGCCGCCCTGTCAGGATCTTGTGGGGGTAGCTCTGGTGGCTCACATCCCAGATGATCTTGTCTTTGGGCGCATCAAACACCGCATGCAGCGCAACAGTCAGCTCGACCACACCCAAGCCAGCCCCCAAGTGCCCACCCGTCTCGCTCACCGCGCTGATCGTCTCGGCGCGCAGCTCGCCAGAGAGCTGCACAAGCTCGGCATCGCTCAGCCGCTTCATATCGGCGGGGCTGGCCACTTGGTCTAGCAGCGGGGTGTTGGGGCGGTCATTCATGGTCACCCTTTCGGGGCTGTTACTTACGCCGCGAGATAACGAAGCGCGCCGCCTCTCGCAAGCATTCGGCATCATCTTGATAGATAGATAAGGCCTCACAAGCCTCTTCTACAAGGTTAACAGCCTGACCTTTTGCCGCATCAAGGCCCAGAAGTGACACAAAAGTCGCCTTCCCAGCATCTTCATCCTTGCCCACGGCCTTGCCCGTCTCGGCCGCGTCCCCTTCCACATCCAGCACATCATCCCAGATCTGGAAAGCAAGGCCGAGCCTGTCACCATATGTCTCTAATCCAGCGCAACTGGCCCCCGCCATGACAGCGCCCGCCGTGGCCGACCAGCGGATCAGCGCGCCTGTCTTGCCGCGTTGCACCGCCTCGATCTGGCTCAAATCAAACGGCGCTTCGCTTGTTTCAGCTGCAATATCCATCATCTGCCCGCCGACCATCCCGGCGTGGCCACTGGCCACAGCCAGCCCGCGCAAAAGCGCCAGTGCATTGGGCATATCGTCTTGCGCAAGCAGCTCAAAGGCTTTGGCTTGCAGCGCATCGCCCGCCAAGACAGCGGTGTGCTCATCCCACTTCTTATGCACGGTCGGCTTGCCACGGCGCAGGTCGTCGTCGTCCATACAGGGCAAATCATCGTGAATAAGCGAATACGCGTGGATACACTCCACAGCCAGCGCCGCTGGCTCGGCAGCATCAAAGCTCTGTCCATGCAGCCGCGCTGATTCGATCACAAGAAAAGCCCGCAGCGCTTTTCCGCCCTCAAGCGCATAGAGCATAGCGAGCAAAAGCTGCGCCTCGGGCAGCGACTTGGCCGCCATAAAGTAGCGCATCGGCGCATCTTGCATCAGGCTTTGCGCCCGCTTCAGAGCCGCGTCAAAGCCCAATGGCTCAATCAACATCAAGTGGCTTGATCCCTGTGGGGTTGCCTTCGCCATCCAGCGTGATCGCGGCAACTTTCTCTTCCGCTTCCTTGAGCTTGCCTTCGCAATGCTTCTTCAGCACCGCGCCGCGCTCATAGAGCTTGATCGAGTCTTCCAGCGGCACATCGCCCCGCTCCAGCTGGCCCACAACTTTCTCCAGCTCCGCCATCGCGGCTTCAAAGCTCATCTCTGCAACAGGTGTATCGCTCATGCGTCTCTCCAGCTCATTTTTTGCGACCATACAGGCGCAGCGAAAAGGGTTCAATTCGTATCCTGCCCCGCGTAAGCTTCGCCTATGTCCAAGGTTGAGATCAGCAATATCCAGCTTTACCCCGAAGAGGCCCTCGCCGCTTTGGACAGGCTGGAACATGTCGCGGCCCAAGCCCTCGGCGCGCGCGCTTTCACAGTTGAGAAAGCGCTACACCTTGTGCCCGAGCGCCACGCCGTCTTCCGCGGCACGCTCGAGGGCGCTGAGGTGGTCTTTCGCCTCGCACTGTCCGCCAAAGCGCGCGACGCCTCGGTACAGGAGTGGGCCGAGCTGGCCCGCACATGGCCCTACATGAGCGCAGCTCCGCTCACCGTGCAACAACCGCTCTTTCACAGCGCCGATAGCGGCCTCACCATCACATCGCGCGCCAAAGGCGAGGGGCTTCTCACAGCGCTCTGGCGCATGGAGCCTGCGGCACGACACGCGCCCATAGCCCTCGCGGCTGACTGGCTGCACAAGTTCACCGCCCCCAGCATTGAAACCCGCGCACCCAACCGCCGCCCATGGCGCATCTGGGCCGAGAAAGCAGCCGAAAAGCAGCCGCACGAGGCCCTCCGCCAAGCCGAAGCGCAGGTACTGCAAAAGATGAAAAAGCTCTATCGCCAGATCGATTTTCCCGAATGGCGCGTAGCCCTCGCCCATGGCGATTTTCACCTCAACAACCTGCTTTGGGATGGCCAGATCCTCACAGGGATCGACCTTGGCGCAACCAACCATGCCCCGCTCTACAAAGACATCGCCCGCGCGCTCGTCCATATGGCGCGGCGCGGTATGCTGCCCTCGGGCGCGCGCCGCTTCGGCGTTGATGCGCAAGCCTTTGAGACATTCAGCGCCCGCTTTGAGCTGTCAGAAGACGAGACGCACGGTTTCCTGCCCTACTTCATCGCCTTTGAAACGCTCATAAAAGTCGAGCACCCAGAGATGCCCCAAGCGCGGCTTGATCATGCGTTGGAGATGTCAGAAGCGCTGGTCAGTGATCTCAAGCAAATCACCTGAATTTCCTGCGCAGGTTTGATCGAAGTCAGCGTCAAAAACACATTCTGCCTTTACAATGTATGACGTGGACACATCGGGTTCACGCAACTGCTAAAGGAGACTGAAACGAAAACGCTCAAAATTCTGGCCCTTACCGCCGCCCTTGCCACACCCGCTGCCGCAGCCGATCTTGTCGGATCGCCCATCGTAAGCGACGGCAACACAGCAATCGGCCTCTCCACAGTGCAGGGGGTCAACAAAGTCAACATCTGCCAGACTGATTACTGGATCAACGATTCCAACTCCTACACCATCTACAAGAGCATCCTGCCACGGCTCGAAAACAACGGCGGCTATGTCTACTATCACACCACAGATGCAGGAAAACGCTTCTACTCCTGCGGTTGGGGCCGCTACAGCCATATGCACGGCAAAATCCAGTAAAGCCGCTTACGCGCCCGCCTTGGCCTTCAGCTCGTAAAGCGCCGCAAGCGCCTCACGCGGGGTCATTTCGTCGGGGTATATCCCGGCCAAAGCGCCTTCAACTTCGCTCGCCTTGGCCTTTACAGGCTGAGGCGCAGGGGCCGCGCTAAACAGCGGCAAATCATCAATAACCGCCTTGTTAGAGCCTTCCCGCTCACCCTTTTCCAAAGCATCCAGCACAACACGCGCCCGCGCGATCACGTTTTCGGGCAGCCCCGCCAGCTTGGCGACCTGCACACCATATGAGCGGTCGGCCACGCCTTTGCGCACCTCATGAAGAAAGATGATATCGCCCTCCCACTCCTTGACCATCACAGTGGCGTTGGAGCAGCGCGCCAGCTTGTCAGACAGCTGCGTCATCTCGTGGTAATGCGTGGCAAACAGCGCGCGGCACTTGTTGCTCTCGTGCAAATGCTCAAGCGTCGCCCAGGCAATCGAGAGGCCATCATAGGTTGCCGTGCCGCGCCCGATCTCATCCAGAATCACAAGCGCACGGTCGTCTGCCTGGTTGAGAATAGCGGCGGTTTCGACCATCTCGACCATGAAGGTCGAGCGCCCCCTGGCCAGATCGTCACTCGCGCCCACGCGGCTGAAAAGCTGGCTCACAATCCCCACACGCGCCGCCGCCGCAGGCACATAACTCCCCATCTGCGCCAGCACAGCAATCAGCGCATTCTGCCGCAAAAATGTCGACTTACCCGCCATGTTCGGCCCCGTCAGCAGCCAGAGCTGGTCATCTTCCGCCAGCGCGCAGTCATTTGGCACAAAGCTCGCGCCGCCCTGCCTGCGCAACGCCTGCTCCACAACAGGGTGGCGCCCCTGCTCAATCTCCAGTGCGCGGCTGTCGTCCACCGCAGGGCGCGCCCAGTCTTCCTCGCGCGCAATGGCGGCCAACCCAAGCGCCACATCAATCTCGGCAAGCGCAGCCGTGGCCGCAAAGACAGCCTCCTGCGCCTCCAGAATAGCGCGGCGCAGCTCGCCAAATATGCGCAGCTCAATCTCGGTCGCGCGGCCTCCCGCGTTCAAGATCCGCGTTTCCATCTCGCTCAGCTCGGGCGTGGTAAAGCGCACTTGGTTCGCAGTTGTCTGGCGGTGCTTGAAGCGCTCGTTCAGCGGTGCACTCAGCATTTTCTCGGCGTGGGTCGAGGTCACTTCGATAAAATACCCCAGCACATTGTTGTGCTTGATCTTGAGCGCGCTGATGCCCGTATCGGCAGCATACTCCGCTTGCATCTTGGCAATCACGCTGCGCCCTTCGTCGCGCAAGGCGCGGCTGGCGTCGAGCTCTTCGTCATAGCCCGCCGCCACAAAGCCACCATCGCGCGCAAAAAGCGGCGGCTCCGCCACGAGGGCCGCATCCAGCAAGCGCACCAAAGCGTCATGCCCCAAGAGCTTTTGGCCCGCTGCGGCCAACACATCGGGCAGAGCAAGTTGGGCCATGTTAGAGCCTATTTCTTCCGCTTTCGCGAGGCCATTGCGTATACTCGCCAAGTCACGCGGCCCGCCGCGCTCAAGCCCGAGACGCGACAAGGCGCGCTCCATATCAGGCACATGGCGCAGCCGCTCGCGCGTTTCGCTCAAGAAATGCGTGTCGCTCAAAGCAAAGCCAACAGCCTCCAACCGCTCTGCGATCTCGCTCACATCGCAAGACGGTGCGCTCACACGCCGCTCCAGAAGCCGCGCCCCTTGCGCTGTGAGCGTGCGGTCAACCGCCGCCAGAAGCGAGCCGGCCCGCGCGCCCTGCATAGAGCGCGTCAGCTCAAGATTGCGCCGTGTCGCCGCATCGATCTGCATAACCCGCCCCGCCACTTCGCGGACGGGCTTGGCCAAAAGCGGCAGCTTCCCTTTCTGGGTGATCTCCAGATAATCGAGCACAGCGCCCAGCGCCGATACTTCCGCGCGGCCAAACTGGCCAAAGGCCTCCAGCGTCTCGACCTCGAAGAAATCACAGAGCCGCTTCACAGCCCCCTCGCTGTCAAAGCTGGCCTTGCCCAACTCGCTCACAGCCACGCCCTGCTCTTCGGCTATCTCGGCCAGCTCGCCAAACTGCGCATCGGCAAAAACGATCTCGCTAGGCGAAAGTCGCGCAAGCTCTGGCCCAAGCCGCACACGGCTCAGCTCCATCACCCTGAAGTCACCTGTCGACATATCAAGCCAGGCCAGCCCCGCCTCATCACGTATCTCGACATAGGCCGCCAGAAAGTTGTTGCGCCGCGCCTCAAGCAAGCTGTCTTCCGTCAGTGTCCCCGGGGTCACCAGCCGCACAACATCGCGCCGCACAACAGATTTATAGCCGCGTTTCTTGGCCTCTTCAGGGCTTTCAAGCTGCTCGCAGACAGCCACACGAAAGCCCTTGCGAATGAGCGTCAGCAGATAGTTCTCCGCCGCATGATGCGGCACGCCACACATCGGGATGTCGTCACCATCATGTTTGCCACGCTTGGTGAGCGCGATATCAAGCGCCTCGGCCGCTGCCACAGCATCATCAAAGAACATCTCGTAAAAGTCGCCCATGCGGTAAAACAAAAGCGCCTCGGGGTAATTCCCCTTAATCTCGAGATATTGCGCCATCATTGGCGTTAAAGCTGGCTTGGCAGCGCTCACAGTTGCATCCCCCCGAATGGTTGGCGCCAAACTAACCACGCCACGCGCGGCGCGAAAGGCGAAAGTCGTGTTTTAGTTGAGAGAATGGCGCGCAACGTCTATGACAAACCGACCCAGCATAAAATCAGGCCCCAAATGACCAAGCAAAAGATCTCCCGCGAAGACGCCCTTGCCTTTCACCTCGAGCCGACACCCGGCAAATGGGAGGTCACAGCCACCGTCCCCATGACAACCCAGCGCGACCTGTCGCTCGCCTACTCCCCCGGCGTCGCTGTCCCGTGTGAAGACATCGCCGCCAACCCGGAGCTGGCCTATGACTACACCAACAAAGGCAACCTCGTCGCCGTGATCTCCAACGGCACAGCCGTTCTGGGCCTTGGCAACCTCGGCGCGCTCGGCTCAAAGCCGGTGATGGAGGGCAAGGCCGTGCTCTTCAAACGCTTCGCCGATGTGAACAGCATCGACATCGAGCTTGATACAGAAGACCCCAACGAATTCATCAACGCCGTGCGCCTCATGGGGCCAACCTTCGGCGGCATCAACCTCGAAGATATCAAAGCGCCCGAGTGCTTTATCATCGAACAGACCCTCAAAGAGCAGATGGACATCCCCGTCTTTCACGATGACCAGCACGGCACAGCCGTGATCTGCGCCGCAGGCCTGCTCAACGCCCTCCAGATCAGCGGCAAGCAAATCGGCGACGTCAAAATCGTCGTCAACGGCGCGGGGGCTGCGGGCATCGCCTGCATCGAGCTCATCAAAGCCATGGGCGCCAAGCACGACAACTGCATTTTGTGCGACACCAAAGGTGTGATCTACCAGGGCCGCGAAGACGGCATGAACCAGTGGAAATCAGCCCACGCCGCCAACACCGAAGCCCGCACATTGGCCGAGGCCATGGACGGCTGCGATGTCTTCCTTGGCGTTTCTGTCAAAGGGGCCGTCACACAAGAGATGGTCGCCTCCATGGGCAAGAACGCGGTCATCTTCGCCATGGCCAACCCTGACCCCGAAATCACCCCGGAAGAGGCCCACGCCGTGCGCGAAGACGTGATCGTCGCAACAGGCCGCTCCGACTACCCCAATCAGGTCAACAACGTGCTCGGCTTCCCCTACCTCTTCCGTGGCGCGCTCGACATTCACGCCCGCGCCATCAACGACGAGATGAAAATCGCCTGCGCCGAGGCTCTGGCCAAACTGGCGCGCGAAGATGTCCCCGATGAAGTCGCCATGGCCTACGGCAAAAAGCTCAGCTTCGGGCGCGATTACATCATCCCGACTCCCTTTGATCCGCGCCTGATCTACGTGATCCCCCCCGCCGTCGCGCGCGCAGGCATGGACACGGGCGTCGCCCGCCGCCCCATCATCGATATGGACGCCTATGAGGCCTCGCTCAAGTCGCGGATGGACCCGACAGCCAGCATCCTGCGGGGCCTCAACGCCCGTGCGCGCCAGAATCAGGCCACAATGATCTTTGCCGAAGGCGATGACCCCCGCGTTCTGCGCGCCGCCGTGCAGTACCAACGCTCTGGCATGGGCAAAGCGCTCATCGTCGGCCGCGAGGAAGATGTGCGCACCAAGCTCACAGCCGAAGGCATGGCCGATGCGGTCGAAGAGCTCGAAATCGTCAACGCCGCCAATACCCCCCACTTGGCCGAATATAAGGCCTTCCTCTACAAGCGCCTCCAGCGTCAGGGCTTTGACCGCCACGATGTTCACCGCCTCGCTGCGCGCGACCGTCACGTGTTTGCCGCCCTCATGCTGGCCCACGGCCACGGTGACGGCCTCATCACAGGTGCCACCCGCAAGTCGGCCCACGTGATGCAGCGCATCAACATGGTGTTTGATGCCAGCGCCGAGGCTGGCGCTGTCGGCGTCACAGCGCTCTTGCACAAAGGCCGCATTGTTCTCATCGGCGATACGCTGGTGCACGAATGGCCCGATGAGCAGGACTTGGCCACAATCGCCGAGCGCTCCGCCGATGTGGCCCGCCACTTGGGCCTTGAGCCGCGCGTGGCCTTCGTCAGCTTCTCCACCTTTGGCTACCCCCGCTCCGAGCGCGCCGAAAAAATGCACAAGGCCCCCGAAGTGCTCGAGGCCCGCGGCGTTGACTTCGAGTTCGAAGGCGAAATGACAGTCGATGTGGCGCTCAATGCCCAAGCGCAAAAGAGCTACCCGTTCTCGCGCCTCACTGGCCCGGCCAACATCCTCGTTGTGCCCGCGCGTCACTCGGCCTCGATCAGCACCAAGCTCATGCAGGAAATGGCTGGCGCAACCGTCATCGGCCCGATCCTTGCCGGCATCGACGAAAGCATCCAGATCTGCTCAACCGTCAGCACCGTGAACGACATTCTCAACATGGCCGTTCTCGCCGCGTGTAAAGTTGGCTAACCCATGACGCTCTTTTGCCTCGGCTCGATCAACCTCGACCACGTCTACGAGGTGCCTCACCTCCCCGAGCCGGGGGAAACCCTGCTCGCCACCGCCCATGCCACAGGCCTTGGCGGCAAAGGCGCAAACCAGTCTGTCGCCGCCGCGCAGGCGGGGGCGTCCGTGGTGCATATCGGCGCTGTCGGCCCCGAGGGCGCATGGGCCGTGGCGCGTCTGCAAGCACTCGGTGTCAAGACAGGCTATGTCGCAGAAGTGGCGGCCCCCACAGCCCACGCCATCATCAATGTGGACCCAAAGGGTGAAAACGCCATCGTCGTGTTTCCGGGCGCCAACATGGAACAGTCTCTAACATCGCTCAAAGCGGCCCTGCTCACCGCAAAGCGCGGCGACATGCTGGTGCTGCAAAACGAAACAAATCTGGGCCTCGAAGCCGCCACGCTCGCGCGCAGCCTTGGGCTCACAGTGCTCTATGCCGCCGCCCCGTTTGATGCGACCGCCACCAAAGCGCTGCTCCCTCTCACCGATATTCTCGTGCTCAACGCTGTCGAGCTGGCCCAGCTCACCAAAGCCACAGGCCAAAGCGCCCAAGAGCTTGCGCCCGAAACCATCATCATCACCGAAGGTGCAAAAGGCGGGCGCGCCATCACATCCGCGGGCGAGGCGCGCTTTGCGGCCTTCCCCGTCACAGCGCGCGACACCACAGGCGCAGGCGACACCTTCACAGGCTACCTCGCCGCCGCCCTCCTTGAAGGTCAAAGCCTGCAAGAGGCGCTCCGCCTCGCCGCCGCAGCCTCGGCCCTGAAAGTCACAAAAAAGGGCACAGCCGATGCCATCCCCTCCCGCGGCGACGTCAACAGCTTCCTGAGGAGCCAACCCTAGCTCTTTCTTTTTGCTCTAAATATCCTGGGGGGATGTTTCAAAAGCTGCAGCTTTTGAAACTGGGGGGCTAGCCCCCCAGCTGGTCGGATTTGCAAAGCAAATTCGATCACCCCGCAAAAGGCGCAGCGCTGCCCCAAAGCGCTTTCACGGTTTTGTCGCGCCCACAGGCCTTGCGATAGAACTTATAAGCCGCCGCCTTGCTCTTTGGTCCGGCCCGCGTCAGCACAAGGGCCGAGCTTTTGTAATAATCCTGGTGGTAATCCTCCGCCGCATAAAACCCGTTCAGCGGCAAAACCCTGGTCACAATCTTGCGGCCCAAGTCCTGCCCTGCCTCGGCAATGGCTTGCTCTGCCGCCGCCTTTTGCGCAGCCCCGTCATAAAACAGCGCAGTCTTATAGGCTGGCCCACGGTCACAAAACTGCCCGCCATCATCGGTCGGATCAATCGAGCGCATGAACTTATGCAAAATCTCCTCACGGCTGATCTTGCCCGCATCAAAGGTGATCTTCACCACCTCATAATGCCCCGTATGGTTCTTATACGTCGGGTTGGTCGTCTTCCCGCCCGCAAAGCCCGACACAGCAGACAACACACCCGGCACGCTCTCAAAGTCTGACTCCACACACCAGAAACAGCCTCCCGCCAGCACGATCTCCTCACGCGGCCCTGCATTGGCGATACCCGCTTGCAGCATCAAAGCCAGCCCGATCAACACCGCCAGCGCCGCCGCTTTCATTTCTCTCACACAGCACATCATTGCTTTCACTCCTTGCAATCTTCTCTCCACTCTAGCGCGCAATAAATGTTCTGTAGACAGCCCTCACAGAGAGGTTACTACTTGTCCCCAAAACGTGAGAGGCCGAAATATGAGCGACAAAATAACAACCCACGCCGCCGAAGAAGACGCGCGCAACGAGCAAATCCTCATCTGGCTCAACGGCCGTTGCGTGCCCAAGGCCGAGGCGCTGGTCAGCGTCTATGACAGCGGTTTCATGCTGGGCGATGGCGTCTGGGAGGGGCTGCGCCTCTATGATGGCAAATGGGCCTTCTGGGACGAACATTTCGACCGCCTCTTCGAAGCCGCCAAAGCGATTGACCTTGATATCGGCATGACCCGCGATCAGCTCTATTCCGCCTTGTTAGAGACACAAAAGGCCAACGCCATGACCACAGACGCCCACGCGCGCCTCATGGTCACACGCGGGGTCAAGACACGGCCCTTCCAGCACCCTTCGCTCAGCCAGCAAGGCCCGACCATCACGATCATCATGGAGCACTCCCAGCCCAAGATCCCGCGGCCCATCCGCCTTGCCACCGTGCCGCACCAGCGCGGCCTGCCGATGACACAAGACCCCAAGCTCAACTCCCATTCCAAGCTCAACTGCATCCTCGCCTGCATCGCCGCCGAGAAGGCAGGGGCCGACGAGGCGCTCATGCTCGATGTCCACGGCTTTGTGAACACAACCAACGCCTGCAACTTCTTCATCGTCAAAAAAGGCGCTGTCTGGACGAGCACAGGCGACTATTGCATGAACGGCATCACGCGCCAGAAGGTCATCGACCTCTGCCGCGCCAATGATATCCCCGTGTTCGAGCGCAACTATTCGCTGGTCGACACCTATTCAGCCGATGAAGCCTTCCTCACAGGCACCTTCGGCGCCCAAACCCCCGTCAGCGAGATTGATGGCCGCCCCATCGGCACCGGTGAAATGGGCCCTGTCACCCAGCGCCTGCGCAGGCTCTACAAAGCCCTCATCGAGGCGCAGCCATGACCTCCATCGCCATGTGGTCTGGCCCGCGCAACCTCTCCACCGCGCTCATGTACAGCTTTGGCAACCGCGCCGACTTTGCCGTGGTCGATGAGCCCTTTTATGCGCACTACCTTGCACAAACAGGCCTCGATCACCCCATGCGCGCAGCGGTTCTGTCCAGCCAGTCACAAAGCGCCGAGGCGGTGATACAGTCTCTAACACAGCCCAAACCGCAGCATTTTTATCAAAAGCACATGTGCCAACATATGCTGCCCTCTGTCCCGCGCGACTGGATGCACGGCGTTCAGAATGTCTTTCTCATACGCCACCCCGCGCGCGTCATCGCCAGCTTCGGGGCCAAATACGAGGGCTTCGGCCTCGCTGATATCGGCTTTTCCCAGCAGCTTGAGTTGTTTGATATGCTCCGCAACGAGGGCCAAACACCGCTGGTCATCGACAGCGCCGATATCCGCGACGCGCCGGAAACCATGCTCACCAGGCTTTGCACGGCCCTTGGCCTGCCCTTTGACAAAGCCATGCTCGGCTGGCCCGCTGGCGGACATCCTGAAGATGGCGTCTGGGCGGCTCACTGGTACAATGCGGTGCACGCCTCCACAGGCTTCGCTGGCCCCGAAGGCCCGCTGCCCAAGCTGCAAACAGCCGCTGACCAAAAGCTCCTGTCCGAAGCCCTGCCTGTTTATGAGGCACTTGCCCAATTCAGGCTCACAGCGTGATCGATGATTTCAAGCCAAAACTTGCTACCTTTTAACTCACTTTTCACTGAAAAGGCACATTTTGCTTGTCACACCCCCCCGTTGCTCTATTCGTGCAACACACAACAATAAGACTGAGACGTATGAACATCGCATCCGCCTTCCCGACCGAGCCAACCACCAAAACAAAATCAGCCAAAGAATGGGTGACAACCCTTGCCAAGTTCCGCGAGCCAAACCCGGCGCGCAGCAACTTCGAGCTTCTGGTCACAGCCCTTCCTTTTGTCGGCCTTTGGGCTCTCGCTTGGGCGTCACTCTCGGTCAGCTACTGGCTCACACTGGTGCTCTCTGTGCCAATCGCCGCGTTCCTTCTCCGCCTCTTCACCATCCAGCATGATTGTGGCCACGGCTCGCTGTTCAAAAACCGCACAGCCAGTGACTGGGTCGGCCGCGTCATTGGCGTCGTCACGCTCACACCCTACGATGTCTGGCGTCGCACCCACGCGATCCACCACTCCAGCCACGGCAACCTGGCCAAGCGCGGCATTGGCGACATCGTCACTCTGACAGTGAGCGAATACAAAGCCCTTTCGACACTCGGGAAGCTACAGTACCGCTTCTACCGCAATCCGTTCTTCCTCTTCGGCTTCGTCCCCGCATGGCTTTTCTTTGTGCAACAGCGCTTCCCCGTCGGCTTGACCGACACAAAGAAATACTGGGTCTCTGCCATGCTCACCAACGCCACGATCCTCGCGATCCTCGGCACCATCTATTATTTTGGCGGCTGGGCTCCGATCCTGCTGATCTTCTTCCCCTCCACACTTCTCGCCGCAACGGCAGGCATGTGGCTCTTCTACGTGCAACACCAGTTTGAAGATACAACATGGGATCACAACGAAGACTGGGATCTGCACGACGCCGCCCTTTACGGCAGCTCGCACTACATCCTGCCGTCATGGGTCAACTGGTTCAGCGCCAACATCGGCATCCACCATGTGCACCACCTCTATGCGCGCATCCCGTTTTACCGCCTGCCCGAAGTGCTGCGCGAAAACGCCGAGCTCGCCAAGATCAACCGCATGACAATCCGCGAGAGCTTTGCAAGCGTGCGCATGCACCTCTGGGATGAAGACGGCAAGCGCCTTCTCTCCTTCCGCGAAGCGCGCGGCCTTGTGGCCTAAGAGGCCATGTAACCATTCGAGATGCGCAGGCTCTGCGCATCTCTTCTCTAAAGCAGCTTGGCCAGGCGCATCGCGACGGTCATGTCGCCAGAGACTTTCAGCTTCCCCGTCATCACACCTGTCATCGCGTTAAGCTTGCCTGTGAGCAGCTTGCCGAGGTTGTCTTTGCTGATCTTGAGGGTGCAGTCGGTCGGCCCGTCCTCTGTCAGCACCGCGCCATCGCGCAGAATGATCACGCCATCAGCCCCGCAGTCAAACTTGAGCGAGCCTTCAAAGCTCTTGCCCGCAAGCCCGCGCGCAATTCCGTCAGCCATCTCTTGCATATGCTCTCTCCTCAAGATGCCACAAATATGGCCCAGATCGGCGCAGAGGGCTGCACTAACCTTGCGGCAAGTGCCCCTGCGCACGCTGCGTTAGCTAATTTTCTCTTAACGCAAACCCGTTTCAGGCGGTGCACGCATGGTGCACGCCCGGTGCACGCATATCACCCCCCTGTTTTGGAGCGGCCAAAGCGCGTTAACCTTTGCAAACGACGGGCTTACCAAAGCAAAACGGGCCCATGCTATACTGCACAGACCCGTTTGATTTTGTTGGTTTTTTTGAACCTGAAAAGGTTACTTGAAGCGACGGTTGCGTGTCGCCAAAAGCTTGAGGCGCAGCGCGTTCAACTGGATGAATCCCGCCGCATCCTTCTGATCGTATGCACCGGCATCATCTTCAAAGGTCACATGCGCCTCTGAGTAGAGCGAGTGATCCGACCAGCGGCCCACACAAGTGGCCGCGCCTTTGTAGAGCTTGAGCTTCACAGTGCCTGTGACGTGCTCTTGGCTCTTGTCGATGGCCGCTTGCAGCATCTCGCGCTCTGGTGAGTACCAGAAGCCGTTATAAATAAGCTCCGCGTAGCGTGGCATCAGGCTGTCTTTGAGGTGGCCCGCACCGCTATCAAGCGTGATCTGCTCGATGCCGCGGTGCGCCTCAAGCAGCACAGTGCCGCCCGGCGTTTCGTAAATCCCACGGGATTTCATGCCAACAAAGCGGTTCTCGACAAAGTCGAGGCGGCCAATGCCGTGCTTGCCGCCCAGCTCGTTGAGCTTGGTCAGGATCGTCGCAGGGCTCATCGCTTCGCCATTGATGCTCACAGCATCGCCGCGCTCAAAGCCCACTTCGATGTACTCTGCCTCGTTGGGCGCATCCTCTGGGCTCACCGTGCGCTGGTACACATAATCAGGTGCCATCTCGGCCGGATCTTCCAGAACCTTGCCTTCGCTTGACGTGTGCAAAAGGTTCGCATCCACAGAGAAAGGCGCTTCGCCGCGCTTGTCTTTGGCAATCGGAATCTGGTGCTTCTCGGCAAAGTCGATGAGCTTGGTACGGCTCGTCAGGTCCCATTCGCGCCAAGGCGCAATCACCTTGATGTCGGGGTTGAGCGCATAGCAGGCCAGCTCAAAACGCACCTGATCGTTGCCTTTACCCGTCGCACCGTGGGCCACGGCATCCGCGCCCACTTCTTCAGCGATCTCAACGAGACGCTTTGAAATAAGGGGCCGCGCGATAGACGTACCCAAGAGGTAGAGCCCCTCATAAACAGCATTCGCACGGAACATCGGGAAAACAAAGTCGCGCACAAATTCTTCGCGCACATCTTCAATGTAGATGTCTTTCACACCCATCAACTCGGCTTTGGCACGCGCTGGTTCAAGCTCTTCGCCTTGGCCCAGATCAGCGGTAAAGGTCACAACCTCACAGCCATATTCCGTCTCAAGCCATTTGAGAATGATGGAGGTGTCCAACCCACCAGAATACGCAAGGACAACTTTTTTGGGAGCCGACATCGTAATTTCCTCTTGTCTCGTTTGCCGCGAGGTAGCTCTTTTTACGCGTCTCTGCAAGCGCAGCCCCTTGCTTTGAGGGCTTTCGTGGTAGAATAAAACCAGATGGATAACATCAAGCCCGCCTCCCGCCAGATCGCCCAAGCCCTCCGCGCTGTCTTTGAAGCCACCCCGCTCCAGCGCAATGCGCACCTGTCCGAGATCTACGGCGCAGACATTTTGCTCAAACGTGAAGACCTCACACCTGTGCGCTCTTACAAAATTCGCGGTGCGTTTAACGCTATGACCAACGCTATGAAAGGCCGCGCCGACGCGCCGCTCTTTGTGTGCGCAAGTGCGGGCAACCACGCCCAAGGCGTTGCTTTCATGTGCAAATACCTTGGCGTGCGCGGGCGGATCTTTATGCCGGTCACAACGCCCAGCCAGAAGATCATGAAGACAAAGACCTTTGGTGGCGAGCTTATCGAAATCAAACTCGTCGGTGACTTTTTTGACGAAACCCTCGCAGCCGCAAAAGCCTATTGCGAGGCTGAGCAAGGTATTTTCCTGCCGCCCTTTGATGCGGATGATGTCATCATGGGTCAGTCCACAGTCGCCGCAGAAATTGAAGAGCAACTCGGCCAGGCACCAGACCTTATCGTTCTGCCCGTGGGCGGCGGGGGGCTCTCGGCTGGTGTCACATCCTACTTCGGCCGCGAAACCCACTATGCCTTTGTTGAGCCTGCTGGTGGCGCCTGCCTCGCTGCGGCCCAACACGCAGGCAAGCCAATCGCTCTTGAGCGTATTGACTCGTTCGTCGATGGCGCAGCCGTTGCCGAAATAGGCCAGCTCACCTTTGAAAAACTGCGTGCATTCAATGACCAAACACACCTTCAGATCAGCGAAGACAGGCTTTGCACGACACTGATTGAAATGCTCAACATCGAGGGCGTCGTGCTTGAGCCTGCAGGCGCGCTCACCATCGACGCGCTCAAAGACATGCGAGACGACATTCAGGGGAAAACCGTTGTCTGCATCGTTTCTGGCAGCAACTTTGACTTTGAGCGCCTTCCCGAAGTCAAAGAGCGCGCCCAACGTTATTCTGGCCTGAAAAAGTATTTCATCCTGCGGATGCCCCAACGGCCCGGCGCCCTGAAGGATTTTCTTGGCTTTCTTGGCCCCAATGACGACATCACACGATTTGAGTATCTCAAGAAATCAGCCCGCAACTTTGGCTCTGTCCTGATCGGGATCGAGACAGACACACCTGAAAGCTTTGAACGCCTTATGCGCCTGGCCAATGACAAAGGCTTCAGCGCGCGTGACATCACAAACGACGAGGTCCTGTCGTCATTCCTTGTCTAAAAGCTCGGCCTTCGTCAGCTGAAAGCCAGAGGCGATCCAAGCACGTTCAGCGCGCTTCAGTTCGTCGCCCAAGGCGCGGCCCTTGAGCATGGGAAGGTCTTTTGCAGCAAGCGGAAAGCGCGCCTCTGCAGCGGCGTTCAGCCCCCCTAGCTCAGGCGCATCACCACACAGCGCCGCCTTGAGCCTCACGCCAGCCTGCGCCGCCCCCAGCCCCTCACGATAGGCAAGTTCAGCGCCGCTTTGCTGGCTCCAAGCAAAGCGTTGGAGCGTTTCAAAAGCCCGCTGCTCCTTCTTAGACAACCGAAGCGGCACATCCCGCACAAAGACCATAAGAGCCGCAAGGCGCTCCTCGGCAACCGCCTCGCTGTCCAATGCCAAAAACGCCCGCAAAACCGGCAAGCTAGCCCCCTTCAAGATCCGCGCCAAAACGCCCGTGTCCTGCATCACTTGCAGCACCGCCACTGGCTGCTCTGCCCCAAGCAACTTGAGCATCTCTGCTGTAATCCGCTCAACGGAAACGTGGTGCAAACCGTAGCTCAGCCGTGCAGCTGCTTTGGCCGCGACCGGATCAATCCCCTCAGCCCCAAAACCCAGCTGTGCTGCAAAGCGAAACAGCCGCACGCTGCGCAAATAGTCTTCTCTGATCCGCTCATCCGCAGCGCCGACAAAACAGATTTTGCGGGCCGCTATATCGGCCACACCGCCTGTTGGGTCAGTCACATAACCACGTCGATCAGCATAAAGCGCATTCATGCGAAAATCTCGCCGCGCTGCATCCTCCTCGAGGCTGTCAGAAAATGCGATCACAGCGTGGCGACCGTCTGTCTCTACATCTTTGCGAAAGGTGGTCACTTCCAGAACGGAGCCCCTGCCAACAATGGTGATGGTGCCATGTTCTATCCCTGTGGGGATTGGCTTGAAGCCAAGTGCTTTCGCTGCCTCGATGACAATTTCGGGCCGCGCACTCGTGGCGATATCAAGGTCTTTGACAGGCAGATCGAGCAGCGCATTGCGCACACAACCACCCACAAAACAAGCTTGCGCACCCCGCGCCTCAAGAGCGCTCAAAACAGCTTGCGCCGCCTCGTCTTCAAGCCATGTGCCTCTCACCTGTGTCACAGTGAAATCCGCTCCGCCAAACCCAACGTCATGCGCGCTGTCGCGCCCCAAATGTAATGTGGGCCATAAGGTATTGTGTAGTATTTTCGCACGGCACCCAAAAACAGGCGCTCTTGTATGGTGTATTTCGCAGGATCGAGAAGGTGCGCGAGCGGCGCAAAGATAATCTCTTCAACCTCGCCCTTATCCAGCAGTGGCTCGAAAGGGCCGCGCACAACACCCAAGATCGGCTTCACAGCAAAGCCAGTCACTGTCACATGTTCAGGCAGGGCGCCAAAGACCTCGACACTCTCAGGCGCCAGCCCGATCTCTTCTTGGGCCTCACGCAAGCTTGCCACTTCAACCGATGCGTCACTACTCTCTACCTTACCCCCAGGAAAGGCTATCTGCCCGGGGTGGTGGCGCAGATGCTGGGCGCGCTTTGTCAAGATAACGTGCAGCGCGCCTTCCCGCTCGATCAGCGCGATCAAGACAGCCGCTGGGCTCTTGATCCCGTGTTCCACGGGAATCACGTCGGGGTTCAAATCATAGTCAGAAGAGGCCGCCCCCGCCTTGGCCAAAGCGGCCCTTATCTGGCTGATTTGCTCCAACGGCTTACTTCGCCGCAAGTCCAACAGTGGCAGGATCCAGCTCGAAGTGACGGTTGCAGAACTGGCAATCAGCAGTAACTTTGCCCTCTGGCGTCGTCATCTTTTCGATGTCTTTCACACCGTAGATAGACAAACTCTGACGCACACGCTCTTCTGAACATGTGCACCCGAACTGCACTTCACGTGTGTCATATACGGCGGGCTCTTCCTCATTGAACAAGCGCCAGACAAGCTCAGCAGGCGAAACATATGGCCCCAGCAACTCGAGGCTTTCCACCGTGTTGAGCAGAATATTGACCCTGTTCCAGTCTTCGTCCTTGCGCTGCGCATGCTCGCGCTGCTCCTTTTCATTGTCAGGGTCGCCACCTTCACTCTTGAGCGACTTGGGCAAATGCTGAAGCAACATGCCAGCCGCGCGCCACTGCGTACCTGTCTCTTTCATGTAGGTTTCCCCATGCTCCACGATCAGCTTCGTTGCGATCTGCTCGGAGGCCGCAAAATAGCCCTCTGCCGCTTCCGCAATCGAACTGCCCTCCAGAGGCGCGAGCGCTTGATAAGGCTTGGTGCCTTTGCCTTCATCCACAAGCACAGCAAAGTAGCCTTTGCCGAGCTGGTCAAAAGGCTTGCCATCGGTCAGGCGCGCTGCATCAAAGCTCGCGTAAGCACGGATTTTCGCTGGTGCGTTAAGCTCGGTGGGCGCGAAATAATCGGTCGCAATCATACGCACTGGCCCATCTGTCTGAACTTGCAATGACAGCTTCCAGCGGGATTCGACCATGCTCCCCAAAAGCGCTGTGATGATCACCATCTCTGAGATGAGTGATTCAACCTGCTTAGGGTAGTTATGCTGCGCCAAGACGCCATTGACTGTCTCGTCAAGGCGCACAATTCGTCCGCGAACGTCTGACACGCGCAGCTCGAATGGCAGGATTTTCTCATCCCAGTTTGTGTTTGATACATCTTCCATAAAGGTCACCCGATCTGTGTGTTTGCTCAGCACCTAATAGCGTGAGCCACCGTGCGCAAGGCAGCAGGTCAGGTTTCGGCTTTGGAGAACTCAAGCAGAATAGCCGATATATCGTCAGAAAAGTCACGTGCGCCAGCGAATGTATCAAGTTCAAACAACAGCGCATCAAGCAGACCGGGGCCACGTTTGTGATGCCAGTTTCTGATAAAACGTTTCACGTTTTCATCGTCATAAAACGCGCCTGTCTCGTTCATGCACTCAGGCACACCATCGGAAAAAATAAGCAGCCTGTCTCCAGCATCGAGCTTAAGCTCGAATTGCTCATACGTCGCATCCGACACAAGCCCCACAGGCAGCCCGCCTGCCCCCACCATTTCGACAGCACCATCGGCGCGCTGCAAAAGCGGGTGGGGATGCCCAGCCTGACTGGCGATAACATGACCGGTTGCCAAATTGACCGTAGCATAGACGAGTGTGAAATAATGCTCTGTCGTCATTTCACGGAGCACAAGGTTATTGAGCCGCGCCACAACCTCCTTGGGCGCAATCGGGGCAAACCCGCCGTCCGTAGAACGCTCAATTGCTATATTTTGCTCTTTTGAAGCCGATGACATGTAGCCAGCCAGTCGGGCGGTCATAAGCGCAGAGCTGATACCATGGCCCGAGACATCAAATGCAAACAGCCCGATTTCATTGTCGTTGATAGGAAAATACCCGACAAGATCACCCCCGACATGACCGCTGGATTGCAGCATCAACGAAATCTGCGCGCTCCCAAAATCTCTGTAGCGCTCACGCACAAGTGACTGCTGTAGCTGCTTGGCTTCGATCAAATCGTTGTCGATGGTTGTGTAAAGAGCCTTCAGCTCATCCAATGTTGTCTTGATAAGTTCATTTTTACGCGTGAGTTCACGCTCCATCTTCAAGATTCGTTCACCCGCAACAAGACGCGCGCGCAACTCTGCAGAACTGAACGGCTTCGTCAAAAAGTCATCAGCGCCAGCATCAAGTCCTTGGGCGATCTCAGATTTGTCACTTTTTGACGTCAGCAGAATGAAATATCCAAATCGCTCAGAACCTAGCGCCTTAAACCGGCGGCAGAACTCTATGCCGTCCATCCCCGGCATCATCCAGTCACTGATCACAAGATCTGGGTGTTGCTCTTCGCAAAAAGCCAGCGCTTCATCGCCACTCTCGACCTCTGCAACACGATAGCCCCATTTCTTAAGGCTGGTTCGCAGAATTGTGCGCTGCAAACGGCTGTCATCAACGACAAGCACCAGGTTGCTTGCGGCTTCAACTGCATCGATTTGTTTAAGTTTGCTCTGCATGAATACTACCTAGAGCGCAAAGCACTCGATTTCCCACGTCACACTAACCCTCCCGATTTAAGGGCAGGTGAATATATTTTATCGGATTTTAGGTTTGTTTTTGTATTCTCTTAACCTCCTAACGCTAAAGTATAGGAGGACAAACTGGGATCTTAAAAATGATCAACTGGGACAAGGTACGAGAACTGCGCGACGACATCGGCGCTGAAGACTTCAATGAGATTATTGAAGTCTTCCTTGAGGAGGTCGAAACTGAGCTTGCGGAGCTTTCCGACAAGCCGACTTCAGAGCTGGGCGCGAGTATGCACTTTCTAAAAGGCAGCGCACTGAACCTTGGGTTTCAGGAGTTTTCTGAGAAATGCCACGCTGGCGAGAAAATGGCAGCTGATAACAGGGCCGAGTTCATCGACTTGGCAGATGTACAAGCCTCCTACGCCGCCTCCAAAGAAAAATTTCTAGAGAACTGCACCAAAATCTGAACGAAATGCTATGCAGGTAGAGCTCAACTCTGCTAATCAGCTCTAAAACAAGAAAAGAGCTGATAAAATGCGGGCACAGACACTTCTCAGCGCACTTCTGGCATTACTCTGCTTGGCTGGATGTTCTTCTTCAAAATTTCGCAGCTACGATGGACCACCCGTGACACAGGTGGTTGTCATGAAAGAAGATAGGAAGCTTTACCTTTTAAACGGCTCAGACGTACTAAAAAGTTACAAAGTCCATCTTGGCTTTGACCCTCTTGGGCATAAAGCCATCGAGGGTGACGGGCGCACACCAGAAGGCAACTACCTGATTGATCGCCGCAACCCAAACAGCCAATTTCACCTCTCCATTGGCATCTCATACCCCGATAAAGACGACATCGCCCGCGCCCACGCGCTTGGCAAAAGCCCCGGTGGAGATATTTTCATCCACGGCCGGCCCAAGAAGTATCGTGATGGCAAGAGAGACTGGACAGCCGGGTGCATCGCCGTGACAGATCGGCAGATGGAAGAGATTTATTCAATGGTCCGCAATGGAACGCCCATCTCCATCCAGAAGTAAGCTTCGTGATAGGCTTTAACCGCCCATCACCAACGTCCACCAAATCTTACCCGTGCTTTCCTGATACCAATTAAAACCGATATTGGTGGCCCGCTTATCCAACAAGATTGCCCGTGTCGCAGGCTCCTGCATCCAGGCACCAAGTGTTTCCAGCTCGGTCTCATAGGTTTCTGAAATCAGCTCACCTACCAGGTCGCCCGCGTATCCGCTCCGCGCGACACGATCAATCGGCGATGATCCGTCTGATCCAAAGTGCCATGGGCGATTTTGCGCCGACATATCACGTGAGTGAGTCGCTGCCGCTGCATTCAGCTGAGCGTTCAGCTCGACACTTGGTGCGCCAGCAGCCTGACGCAAAGAATTGACCGAGTCCAAAATTCGAAATTGAATTTTGCCAGAGGCATTGTTGGAAATTCGGTACAGCTTTGGCAGAGGCTTACCATCAGCGCCAAGCTGCGGCGTTGTGGTGCCGATAGAACATCCTGCAAGCAGCACAACAGATACAATAAGAGAAACAAAAAAGCGCATGACGCCCCTTTCCAAGAGAATTCGCTCTTTGCTTTAGCGCTGAATCGCAGATCAATCAAACGCAGTTATGCCTTTCATTGCTTATTACAAAGGTTTGAATTGCGGGCAAAGCTCAAGCAGCATATAGAAATTGCTATTCTTTTACCGGAGAAAGTCCGATGTCCCAGTTTAAAAACCACCTGAGCCGTAGAGGTTTTCTCGCAGGCTCCACCTCACTTTTGGCAGCGCCAGCTCTAGCCCAAACGACCTCTGTTAACGGAGAAGAGACTGTCGAAGTCGAGCGCGACTTAAGCGAAGTTGTGCGCCGCAATGTTTCAAGTTTCCGCACATTGAGCTGGGAACCATATTTCACGAACCTCAAAAATGGCGCCTGTCTTGTCGATACAACGTCACGCGCGCTGCACTTTTGGTCGGAAGATCAATCTATCTACAAACTTTATCCAACCAGCGTTCCGCTGACAGAAGATCTGACACGACTTGGCCGCACGTCGGTGACACAAAAAGTCGAGGGGCCAAGCTGGCGGCCGACGCCGTCAATGCGCAAGCGCAACCCCGAGTGGCCCGAGTTTGTTGGCCCAGGGCCAGACAACCCCCTAGGCACACACGCACTTTACCTTTCATGGACCTATTACCGAATTCACGGCACACACGACACTCGAAAGATTGGTCGACGTTCGTCAAATGGATGTATCGGACTGTACAACGAGCATATCGCAGAGCTCTTTGATCTGACAAAAGTAGGCACTCAAGTGTTGCTAATTTGACGATATAGAGGCGTTCTTACACAAGTGTCCGCCACTATAAGTTTGCAAAACCCCTAAAATACTGCTTATGACACGCATACATAACAAATCTTGGGACATGGTTTTCGCCATGTTTTCAATTTCTGGAGGAAAAAATGAAGAAACTCGTACTCGCGACTGCATTTGCTGCTGCTGCCTCTGCTGCTTCAGCTGGCAACATGTCAGACCCAATCATCGAAGCGCCAGTTATCGTTGAAGAAGCCGCTGGCTCTTCAGGTGGCATGGCTATCCCACTTCTTCTTCTGATCGCAGTAGCGGCAGCAGCAGCAAGCTAAGTTTTTCTTCCTTAGGGAAGAAGATAAAGAAACGGCAGCCTTGCGCTGCCGTTTTTTGTTTTGGATGCCAAATTACCAGCCGTGAATATTCTCTTTGATCAAATCAACGAGAAACGCGACGTGCTCTTCGCCTGCATTGAGGCAAGGAATGTACTCAAACACTTCTCCCCCGGCCTCTTCAAAAGCTTCTTTGATTTCTTCGTTGATCTCCTCAAGAGTCTCGATGCAATCAGCCGAAAACGCTGGAGCAACAACTGCAATCCGCTTTTTCCCGTCTTCTTCCGCTAAACGCGCCACTTCCTCGACAGTATAGGGCTTGAGCCACTCTTCGGGCCCAAAGACAGACTGGAATGTGGTGACAATATCAATGTCAGTCCACCCAAGACGCTCGCGTAAAAGCCGCGTCGTTTTCTGGCATTGGCAATGATAGGGGTCGCCCTGTAGCAAATAGCGCTTGGGCATACCGTGGTATGAAACAACCAGAGTTTCCGGGCGGTGCTCCATCTTCTCGACAGATGCTTCGATCGAGCGCGCAAGAGCCTCGATATAGCGTGTATCGTCAAAATAGCGTGCAACCGTACGCACAGATGGCTGCCATGTTTCTTTCATGACTGCGCGAAAAAACTGGTCATTGGCCGTAGCCATCGTCGCGCCTGCATATTGTGGATAGAGAGAGAAGAACAAAACTCTGTCACAGCCCTGTTCGATCATCTCAGCGACTTTACTTTCTGTCGACGGATTGCCGTAGCGCATACAGAAATCAACAAGGACTTCTCCGCCGTATTCCTTCTGGATCATATCCCGAACAGCCGCGGTTTGTTCTTTGGTGATCGTCATCAATGGGCTTTCGCCCTGCTCTTCGTTCCAGATGGATTTATAAGCTGCACCACTCGTGAAAGGGCGCTTGGTGAGAATAATCAATTGCAAGAGCGGCTGCCATAGCCATGGGGAATAATCAATCACACGACGGTCTGAAAGAAACTCGTTAAGGTAGCGCCGCATAGACCAATAATCATAGTTATCAGGCGTCCCCAAGTTGGCCATAAGCACACCAATCTTTGGTTTTTTCACCTGTGGGTGTTCGGCTGGCAAATCGCTCGTATCATATTTGGCTTGGGTCGTTTTCAGCATTTAGTCATCACCACTCTGTTTAAACATGTTTGTTTCGGGCAGTCTTATCTCATCGGTTTTCAAGGCATCAGCTAGACGGGTTTCCGCAGAGCCCGGTCGCAAAGGCTTCTGCTGGCTTTCATGAGGTGTCCAGCCAGTGAGGAATACAAGCTCAAAGGTCGCCACAATACGACCCGCCTCATCTGAAAAGTGTTCCTTGTAGATTTCATCAGCAACGCGAAACATCTCTTTCTTCTCAAAACTTCGTTTGCGCAAAGCCAAAGCGTTTGTCTCTCCCATACGCCTCAGATCATGAGCCAGATGAAAAATGCTCTCGTAGCTCGCAGTCAGTGTGATTTTGTCTGCAACAGGTAAAGCAAATCCTGCGCGCTGCATTAACTGACCGAGATCACGGACTTCGGCCGCCATCGCAACACGCGGGCTCAGCCCCCCGGTCAGCCGTATTTCAGCCTCACTCAACGACTTACGCAACTCTTGAAGGGTTTCACCCCCAAACATACAGCCCACAAACAAACCGTCGGGCTGCAATGCATTGCGGGCCTGAATAAGCTGGCCAACGACATCGTTTGCCCAATGCAGCGACATCGCATGTACGACAAGATCATGACCGCGCAGCGCACAGGCAAGCGTCTCTTCGTCTGTGATTGTTTCAAATTCAGGAAATGCGGAACACCATAGCGCGCTGCTTCCAGCAACCAACAGAGGCTTGGTAAACGCTCTGTTAACCAAACCTAGTCGATACTCGACCTCATCAATTGCGGCGGCATGTGCGAAGTCGGCTTCAGCGATATTTGCACGCTGTCGCTGCCGCATCAGCGCGTCGCGATCTGTGTGAAGGTTTCGGTTTGTCATAGGGTAGGAATATGGGCTGGCGCGCGGGGATTCAAACACTTGTTGGTACTGTTTACCCGACAACTTGTCTCAGCTGTGGAACCCCTGTCGAAGGTGAGGCAGGACTTTGCTCAAAATGCTGGCTCGGCTCCAACTTTATTGCCGGGCTGGTTTGCAACACATGTGGCGGCCCACTTCCTGGGGCATCGCTGCAAGAAGAGCTCTGCGACGCCTGCATCCAAACACCCAGAAACTGGACTGCCGCACGCGCAACCTTTCTGTATCAAGGTGAAGCCAGAAAATTGGTCTGGCAGCTAAAATACGCAGATCGCGCCGAAATCGCGACAGCTGCTGGGCCATGGCTTTTGAAGGCTCTGGAGCCAATCCTCCCCGAAAATCCTGTTATTGTCCCCGTCCCACTGCATTGGACACGACTTTTCAAGCGCAAGTACAACCAGTCCGAACTCCTTTCAGCGAGCTTAGCGAAGAAGGGGCAGTTTCAGCATATGCCAGCACTTTTAAAGCGCACCAAGCGCACGCCCCCTTTGATAGGACTCAACCGCGCAGAGCGACAGGCCCACTTGTTGGGTGCTATCAAAGTACAACACAAATTGGTCGAACAGATGAGCGGGCGACACATCGTACTTGTCGATGACGTCATGACAACAGGATCGACACTTGGCGCCGCAGCAGAGGCATGCCTTTCGCATAATGTCGCAAGCGTAAGGGCAGTTTTTCTGGCGCGCGCGACAAAGAATGACTAGGTTCCGCCTCAACACACCATTTTGAGGGCAACATGAAACAAGTCGAAATCTACTCATCTCCGCTTTGCGGATTTTGCCACGCAGCCAAACGGCTCTTGGACAAAAAAGGCGTAAGCTACACAGAATACAACGTATTGACCAACGCGAAGCTGAAACCTGAGATGATCGAACGCGCCAACGGAGCCCGCACGGTACCGCAAATTTTCATCGAAGGTGTTGGGATTGGTGGCTATGACGACATTGCAGCACTCGACAACGCAGGCAAGCTGGACGCACTACTGGGAAAGGCCTGATGAAAACGGCCCTTGTGCAAATGACCTCCACAGAAGACCCTGCAGCAAACCTTGCAGCATGCGAAGCACTTGTGATTGGGGCGGTGGCTCAAGGGGCCAAATTCATCCTGACACCAGAGGTATCAAACTGCATAGCGCCATCCAAAAGCATCTTGCTTGAAGCGTTGAGCTATGAAGAATCTGATCCGTTTCTTGCTCGCATGCGCGAAATCGCAACGCAATCGCAAGTCTGGATACTGATTGGCTCACTAGGCGTAAAGAGCAACGAAATAGATGGAAAGTTTGCCAATCGGTCTGTCCTGATCGACCCCCAAGGCGCAATCGTCGCCAGATACGACAAAATTCATATGTTTGATGTCGATATCTCCGAGGGTGAAAGCTACCGAGAAAGCGCCACTTACGAGCGTGGCGACAAAGCTATTTTGGCAGCTACCAATTTCGGCAAAATTGGAATGAGCATTTGCTATGATCTACGATTTCCTCATCTGTTCCGCACACTCGCTCAAGCTGGCGCGGAAATTTTGACAATACCTGCCGCCTTTGCCGAAACGACAGGCAAAGCGCACTGGCATGCGCTGCTGCGTGCACGGGCGATAGAGAACGGCGCATATGTCATTGCGCCTGCTCAAACAGGATTTCACTACGCAAAAAATGGCAAAGAGCGCCGCACATATGGCCACTCATTGGCAGTTTCGCCTTGGGGTGACGTGCTAGTCGATGCTGGCACGGATGTTGGCGTCAGCTATTTCAACCTTGACCTGGAAAACGTTAAAAATGCTCGCGACAGGATCGGATCGCTCACACAGCAAAGTAAATTTGAGGCGCCACAGTGAACAACAAACAAAGTTCTCTCGCCATCGCCCTGATCAGCGAAATTTTGGCAACAGACCAGCTTTTGCGAAACAAGCTGACACGGGTCCTGCCAGCGGGCATGGAAATTTCGCATTTCTCAGTGCTAACGCACCTTGCCTATACCAACACAGAGAAAACACCCGCCCAACTGGCGAAGACATTTCATGTCACCAAAGGGGCAATGACAAACACGCTCAACAAACTTGAATGGGCGGGTTACGTTCATATCCGCCCTGATTGGGACGATGCGCGGCGTAAAATGGTGGCAATTAGCCCCGCTGGGCGGCAGGCAAGAGATGCCGCACTCTCTGCCATTGAACCGATCATCAAAACGCTGGTTGACGAAAAGGGCTCAGACAGTATTCGAGCGGCACTACCCGTCCTGCGCGATATGCGACTTAAGCTTGAAACAAACGATTGATCAGTCTGGCTTTTTTGCTGCTGTCACGTAGTTCACACTCAAGTCCCGATCCGATATTTTCCAGCTCCAGCTGATCGGATTAAAGACAAAGCCCTTACGATCAACAGGCTCCATGCCCGTTCTTTCGATAAAGGCAAACAACTCATCTGGCGTGATAAACTTACTCCATTCGTGCGTTCCTTTTGGTAGCCAGCGCATCACATATTCAGCCCCAACAATCGCCATAGCGAAACTCTTGGCGTTACGGTTGATGGTAGAACAAATGTGCAGGCCGCCCGCCTTGAGGAGGTTGGCGCATTCATCAAGGTAGTCTTGCGGGTCGGCGACATGCTCAACCACTTCCATATTGACCACGATGTCAAACCGCTCCCCCGCATCAGCCAGCGCTTCCGCCGTCACAGCACGATAGTCAATTTGTAAGCCCTCTTGTTCAGCGTGGAGCTTTGCCACAGTAATGTTGCGCTCGGACGCATCTGCGCCCAAAACATCGGCTCCAAGACGTGTGAGCGGCTCGCTCAAAAGCCCGCCGCCACAACCAATATCAATGATGCGCAGCCCCTCAAACGGCTTGGGGTCAGCCAAATTGCGATTGAACTCTGTGGCGATTTGCTTCGTAATATAGTCAAGCCGGCACGGGTTCATCAGGTGCAGCGGGCGAAACTTGCCGTTTGGGTCCCACCATTCAGCAGCCATCGCTTCAAACTTGGCGAGCTCGGTCGGGTCAACTGTTCTGGTCTGATCTTGCATGGTCTGGCCCTCAACTTGCTCTGATGCGTCTGGAAAGATACGGCATGCACGAATCCGCAGATGAAAAAAGTGTCCGAGCGCGACTGTATCCTTCGGTTGAGCCGTTTGATAGGCGGATGATCGACGCAGGGGAAGGGCATACGCTCTATGTTGAACAATCAGGCAATGCTTCAGGCGTACCTGTTGTTGTACTTCATGGCGGCCCCGGTGGCGGCTGCAGCCCTGCCATGCGCCGATTCTTTAACCCGAAGCACTACCGCATCATCATGTTTGATCAGCGCGGCTGCGGGCGCAGCAAGCCTTTTGCTGCGGTTGAGAACAACACCACATGGCACTTAGTACGCGACATTGAGACTATTCGTGCTGAATTGGGAATTGAAAGCTGGCATGTGTTTGGTGGGAGCTGGGGGGCAACACTTTCGCTTCTCTATGCAATCACACACCCTGAGCCCACAAAGTCGCTGACATTGCGAGGCGTGTTTTTGGGCAGACAGCGCGAGCTTGACTGGTTCTATGGCGGTGGTGCTGGTGCTTTTTGGCCAGATGTTTGGCATCGATTTCTTGCACCGATCCCCAAAGGCGAACACACAAATCTGATTGAAGCCTATCACAAACGTCTCTTTGGCAGCGATGACGGCGAAGCCTTGCGCTGCGCTCAAGCTTGGACAGCTTGGGAAAACACACTTGCATCGATCCAATCAGAAGGGGCATTTTATGTGCCAAACGACGCCTTCTGCCGCGCCTTTGCACGACTTGAGAACCACTACTTTCATAATAATCTATTCTTGGAGGCGGATAATTTCATTCTGGAGAACACCTCCAAAATCGACCACATCCCAACAAAGATCGTGCAGGGGCGCTATGATATGATCTGTCCGCCCGTTTCAGCCCATGATCTGGCCTCGGCCCTCTCCAATGCAGAACTGCAAATAGTAGGGCTGTCTGGGCATGCTTTGTCGGAACCGCGCATTAGCGCAGCTCTCGCAGAGATCATGGATGATATCGCCCTGCAGCCCTGACCGATTCGGCCTTGCATCTCCTGAGCATTCACACTAGACACCATTCAACAGCGGCGTGCTGATAACCAGCGCACCACCGAGAAATTCAGCGGGCCGCACGGTCCGCTTTTTTGTTTGAGCGAAGTGAAATGTCGAATCTGATTGCTAAGACGGCCCAAGACAGGCGTATGGCCGAACTGATTACGCCCGTCATTGAAGACATGGGCTTTGAACTGGTTCGTCTTCGGCTGCAAAGTGGTGAAATCCCCCTTCTGCAGATCATGGCTGAACGGCCTGAAGGTGGCATTGAAGTAGATGACTGTGGTGCTATCTCGAACGCTGTGAGCGCGCTTCTTGATGTCGAAGACCCCCTCGAAGAAGAATACACTCTCGAAGTCTCCAGCCCGGGCATTGACCGCCCGCTGACGCGCCTCAAAGATTTTGAGACATTTGAGGGCTTTGAAGCCAAAGTCGAAACAGCAGAAATGATTGACGGCCAAAAGCGCTTTCGTGGAGAGCTTGCGGGTGTTGAAGATGACGAAGTTCTGCTGACAATCGATCAGGGAACGATTGGTTTGAAATTTGAATGGCTTGTAGAAGCCAAGCTCATCATGACCGACGAACTCATCAAAGAAATGTTGCGGCAACGCAAAGCCGCCGGCGCATATGCTGACGGTGAAGAAGTAGATATTGAAGAATCGCCTGAGTCTGAGGAGGACGCATAAATGGCAATTACATCAGCCAACCAGCTTGAGCTTTTGCAAACAGCCGAGGCCGTGGCCCGCGAAAAAATGATCGATCCCGGGCTTGTGATTGAAGCCATGGAAGAGAGCCTCGCGCGCGCAGCCAAAAGCCGCTATGGTGCCGAGATGGACATTCGCGTTGCGATTGACCGCAAGACAGGCAAAGCCACATTCACACGTGTTCGCACCGTTGTCGACGAAGCCGAGCTTGAAAACTATCAGGCCGAGATGACGGCCGAACAGGCGAAGCTCTATCTTGATGATCCTAAGGTCGGTGACACCTTCGTTGAAGAAGTGCCCCCTGTTGAAATGGGTCGTATTGCAGCACAGAGCGCCAAACAGGTTATCTTGCAAAAAGTCCGCGAAGCTGAGCGCGAGCGTCAGTTTGAGCAGTTCAAAGACCGCGCAGGCACGATCATCAACGGCGTTGTTAAGCGCGAAGAGTACGGCAACGTAATCGTCGATGTGGGCAGTGGCGAAGCAATCCTGCGCCGAAATGAAAAAATTGGCCGCGAAAGCTATCGCCCCAATGACCGCATTCGCTGCTACATCAAAGATGTGCGTCGCGAACAGCGCGGCCCACAGATTTTCTTGAGCCGCACAGCGCCTGAATTCATGGCCGAGCTGTTCAAGATGGAAGTGCCCGAAATCTACGAAGGCATTATCGAGATCAAAGCCGTAGCTCGCGACCCCGGTTCGCGCGCCAAGATCGCGGTAATTTCGTTTGACAACAGCATCGACCCCGTCGGCGCATGCGTTGGTATGCGCGGTAGCCGTGTTCAGGCTGTTGTAAACGAACTGCAAGGCGAAAAAATCGATATCATTCCTTGGAATGAAGACGTTCCAACATTCCTCGTGAACGCGCTGCAGCCCGCAGAAGTTTCCAAGGTTGTTCTGGATGAAGAAGCCGAACGCATCGAAGTTGTCGTACCTGACGAGCAGTTGAGCCTTGCAATTGGTCGCCGCGGTCAAAACGTCCGTCTTGCCTCACAGCTGACAGGACTTGAAATCGAGATCATGACGGAAGCGGACGAATCTGAGCGCCGCCAGCGCGAGTTTGAGCTTCGCACGAAACTGTTCATGGACAAGCTCGACCTTGACGAATTCTTCGCACAGCTTCTGGTTTCAGAAGGCTTTACGACGCTTGAAGAAGTAGCCTATGTCGAAAAAGACGAGCTGCTTGTGATTGACGGTGTAGATGATGACACAGCTGAAGAGCTCCAAGCTCGTGCCCGTGACATTCTGGAAGCCGATGCAAAGGCAGCTATGGATAACGCCCGCGCGCTTGGTCTTGAAGACAGCCTTGCAGAGTTTGGCGAGATGACTCCCCAGATGCTTGAGGCACTTGCCAAAGACGATGTCAAAACGCTTGAAGACTTTGCAACATGCGCTGACTGGGAGCTTGCTGGTGGCTGGACAACAATCGATGGCGAGCGCGTCAAAGATGAAGGTATTCTCGAGCCATACGACATCACTCTCGAACAGGCTCAAGACCTCGTTATGACAGCACGCGTACAGCTTGGCTGGATCGACCCTGCAGAGCTCGCAGTCGAAGAAGACGCCGTCGAAGACGAAGATGAAGCGATGTGAGTCAGGGTTTAGATGACATTGGAAGCTGTTAAAAAAGGCAAAGACTCTGAAGATGCGGTGCGCAAATGCATCGCAACTACAGAGCTGCGCCCCAAGGCACAGCTTCTAAGGTTTGTCATCGGCCCAGATCAGACTTTGGCCTTTGATGTCGCAGGGAAGCTTCCCGGGCGCGGCATCTGGGTAAGCGCAACAAAAGAAGCACTTGCGCAGGCGGCGCAGAAAAACCTGTTTAGCCGCTCGGCAAAAACGCAGGTGACTGTTCCCGAAGGGCTTACCGACTGGGTTGAAACTGTGCTGGTAAAACGGCTCATCAGCCTGTTAGGTCTAGCTCGAAAATCTGGTGGTGCCGTAACAGGCTCAACCAAAGTTAAAGACTGGGCCACGAGCGAGCGGGCCCAAGTCTTGTTTCAAGCGAGCGATGGCTCACCGCGTGAAAAGTCGAAAATTCGACTCTGGGGCGACGGAAAAACATTTGAATGCCTCACACGCAAAGAGCTTGGGGCAGCCTTCGGGCGAGAATTCGCAGTTCATGCGGCCTTAGATGCTGGAGGTTTGGCCTCACGTGTTATAGAGGAAGCAACAAGATTAGAGGGCTTCCGGCCCGCCGCGCCCGACGGGCGCATGAAAGGATGAGTATATCGAATGAGCGATAACGACGGCAAAAAGACACTTGGTCTCCGCAGCGGCCCGCGGTCTGGCAATGTAAAGCAAAGCTTCAGTCATGGCCGCACCAAGAATGTCGTAGTTGAAACGAAGCGCAAACGCGTTGTCGTTCCCAAGCCTACTGTAACGACGTCAAGCCAAGGTGCTGGCGACAAAAAGCTGAGCACAGCGCCGAGCAACCGCCCAGGCGGAATTTCGGATGCAGAAATGGACCGCCGCTTGAAGGCTGTTCAGGCTGCAAAGTCGCGTGAAGTAGAAGAAGAGCAGCAACGTGTTGCCGAAGAAAAGCAGCGCGAAGAAGAGCGCATGCGCCGCCGGCAAGAAGCTGAAGAAAAAGAACGTGAAGAGAAAGAGCGCGAAGAGCGGGCTCGTGCCAAGGCTGAAGACGACGAGCGTAAAAAGCGCGAAGCGGAAGAAACAGCCAAGCGCGCAACAGCCGCGCCAGCCCCTGCAGCAGCCGCAGAGCCTGGACGCACTGCAGCCAAGCCTCTTACAGACCGTCGCAAAACTGAAAAAGAACGCGATGACCGCACCAAAACGGCCAAGACCCGTGGAGACGAAAGCCGCCGCAGTGGCAAACTGACACTGAACCAAGCTCTCTCTGGTGGTGAAGGTGGGCGTCAGCGCTCTATGGCCGCCATGAAGCGACAGCAAGAACGCGCACGTCAAAAGGCGATGGGCCAAAGCGCTGACCGTGAGAAGATTGTCCGCGAAGTACAACTGCCAGAAGCGATTACTGTCAGTGAGCTCGCCAACCGTATGGCTGAGCGTGTAGCAGCAGTTGTGAAATCACTAATGAACATGGGCATGATGGTTACACAGAACCAGACAATTGATGCCGATACAGCAGAGCTCATCATTGAAGAGTTCGGCCACAAGGTGACACGCGTGTCCGATGCCGACGTTGAAGATGTCATCAAAGAGGTTGCCGAGGATCCTGCAGACCTGAAGACACGTCCACCCGTGATCACCATCATGGGTCACGTTGACCACGGTAAAACATCACTTCTCGATGCAATTCGGGACGCGAAAGTTGTTGCCGGCGAAGCTGGTGGGATCACGCAGCATATTGGCGCTTATCAAGTTAAAACAGATAGCGGCGCGCTGCTTTCCTTCCTTGATACGCCCGGCCACGCAGCCTTTACATCGATGCGCTCACGCGGTGCTCAGGTCACAGATATTGTTGTGCTTGTAGTTGCTGCCGACGACGCTGTGATGCCGCAGACGATTGAAGCGATCAACCACGCCAAAGCGGCAAAGGTTCCGATGATCGTTGCGATCAACAAAATCGACAAGCCTGCAGCCAACCCCGATAAAGTTCGTACCGATTTGCTTCAGCATGAGGTCGTCGTCGAAAAAATGTCGGGCGATGTGCAGGATGTCGAAGTTTCAGCGATTACCGGCCAAGGTTTGGACGAGCTTCTCGAAGCGATCGCACTTCAAGCCGAAATTCTCGAACTGAAAGCCAACCCTGATCGCGCCGCAGAAGGTGCTGTTATCGAGGCTCAGCTTGATGTGGGCCGTGGGCCTGTCGCGACAGTGCTCGTGCAAAAGGGCACCTTGCGCCAAGGCGATATCTTTGTTGTCGGTGAGCAGTACGGTAAGGTCCGTGCTCTTATCAACGACAAGGGCGAACGCATTAAAGAAGCTGGCCCATCTGTACCGGTCGAAGTCCTCGGCCTGAACGGTACGCCAGAAGCGGGCGACGTGTTGAATGTCGTGAGCTCGGATGCGCAAGCGCGCGAAATTGCTGAATATCGTGAGAAAGCCGCGAAAGAAAAACGCGCAACGGCTGGCGCAGCGACGACACTTGAACAGCTTATGGCCAAGGCCAAGGAAGACAAGAACGTCACCGAGATGCCTGTTATCATGAAAGCCGACGTTCAAGGCTCGGCTGAAGCAATTGTGCAAGCTCTGGAGAAAATCGGTAACGATGAGGTCCGCGTGCGGGTTCTCCACTCTGGCGTTGGTGCGATCACAGAAAGCGACATCGGCCTGGCGGAAGCATCAGGCGCACCCGTGTTTGGCTTCAACGTGCGCGCCAATGCGCCTGCACGTAACAGCGCAAACCAAAAGGGTGTCGAAATTCGGTACTACTCCGTAATTTACGACCTCGTTGATGATGTGAAGCAAGCCGCCAGTGGCCTTCTATCTGCAGAGATTCGCGAGAAGTTCATCGGCTATGCCGAAATTCGTGAAGTCTTCAAAGTCACAGGTGTTGGCAAAGTTGCTGGTTGTCTTGTGACCGAAGGTGTCGCACGCCGCAGTGCTGGCGTACGACTGCTCCGCGACAACGTTGTGATCCACGAAGGCACACTCAAGACACTCAAGCGCTTCAAAGATGAAGTTGCCGAAGTTCAGTCTGGTCAAGAGTGTGGTATGGCATTTGAAGCCTATGACGATGTTCGCCCAGGCGACGTGATCGAGATCTTTGAGCGTGAGGAAATCGAGCGCAATCTCGACTAACCTTTAGGCTATCTAAAGATAAAAAGGCTGGCAGTTTTCACTGCCGGCCTTTTTCATTTTATTGATGTCACAGGTATTCCTGAGAACAATTTTTGGCCTACAGACACGGTCACCTGCCCGTTGGAAAGAGCTTCCACAAACGAACCTTGAACGAATACTGCGGTTCCAAGCATGATTGTGCACATGTTGACCACTCCAGTTAACTCGTAGTTAACTCAAAGCAGAGACTCAGGCTTTCTGGCAAATGTGTAAAAGATAGTTACAGCCAATCTCGCAAGATCGGGATCAGTGGAATGTCGGCTGCTGGCATGGGATAGTCTTTCAACTTTGCAGGCTGAACCCACGATAAAGTCTGGCCCTCGCGCGCCGTCAAGATTCCGTTCCATTTGCGACAAACAAACAGCGGCATGAGCAAATGGAAGTCCTCGTAGCTGTGGGAAGCAAACGTCAACGGTGCAAGACAGCTGTTCCAGGTCTCAATCCCAAGCTCTTCATGCAGCTCACGAACCAAGGCTGTTTCGGGGGTCTCGCCCGGTTCGATTTTGCCCCCGGGAAACTCCCAAAGCCCGGCCATTGACTTGCCCTCGGGCCTCTGCGCGAGCAAAACGCGGTTGTCTTTGTCTAAAAGCGCGACAGCAGAAACAAGCACCACCTTCATGATCGATAATCCGCGTTAATTTCGATGTACCCATGGGTCAGGTCGCATGTCCAAACTGTGCTGCTACCCTGCTCCAAGCCCAGATCCACTGTAATCAAAATTTCCTGCTCTTTCATAAGTGCGGCTGCATCTTCTTCACGATAGTCAGGATTAACCCAACCTTTCTCAGCCACCAAAACACTCCCGAACATAATCGAAAGTTTGTCACGGTCAGCGTAGGCCCCAGATTTGCCAATCGCCATGACAATGCGGCCCCAATTCGGGTCTTCCCCTGCGATGGCCGTTTTCACGAGCGGCGAATTTGCGATGGATAACGCGTGAACGCGCGCATCGGCGTTACTTTTTGCGCCTGTTACGCGAATCTCGATAAACTTTGTCGCGCCTTCACCATCCCGCACAACCTGATGCGCCAGATCGAGCATGACAGATCGCAATGCATCTTTGAATGCAATGTCGTGCTGATCAGCAGCGACACCGCTCTTGCCTGTCGCACAGAGCAGCAATGTATCAGATGTGGATGTATCACTATCTACTGTAATGGAGTTGAAAGTGGAGTCTGTCAGCTCCGAGAGAACAGCCTGCAAATCGGCCTGGCTGATCGCTACATCAGTGAAGAGATACACCAGCATAGTGGCCATGTCGGGCGCAATCATGCCCGAGCCTTTGGCTATTCCTGCAATATTGACAGTCTTTCCTGCCACATCGTAGCTGGCACTCGCTCCTTTGGGAAAAGTATCGGTTGTCATGATAGCTTTGGCCGCATCAGAGATGCTCGTCTCTGACAGAGACCCTGCCAAACCGCCCAAGGCATCAACGATTTTGCCGTGTGGCAAGCGTTCACCGATTACACCTGTCGAGGAGGTAAAAACGCGGCTCTGCTCAAGGCCCAACGCTGCTGCCGTGGCCGACGATATCGCATCCACAGATGCTTGACCAACTGCGCCAGTGAACGCATTTGAGTTCCCGGAGTTCACAAGAATGGCCGCACCTCCCGATGCGTCGCCACCGATCTTGCTTTGGCAGTCCAGCACCGCTGCCGAGCGCGTTGATGAGCGCGTAAACACGCCAGCAACGGCTGCGCCCTCGCACAGTGATGCGAGCATCACATCTGTACGAGCCTCATATTTCACGCCAGCGGCTGCCGTCGCAAATTTGACACCTTCAATGGCAGGAAGCTCCGGAAAAGAAGCAGGCGCGAGAGGAGAAACTTTAGTGATCTTGGCCATGGGCCTTTACTCCGTAAGTAGGATGTCTTCTTTGAGAATAGCGGGGTCAATATCGCCCTCAGCGGACAGCTCGATTGTGCCAAGCTTTTTGAGGCGTGCAACTTCGTCCTCGATCACTGTGTTGAATAGCTCACTTTCCAGCTCTGCCTTAACTTCTTCAAAAGACGGCTTGTTGGCAAGGCGCGTTTCGCTGAGCTTTATAACGTGCCAGCCAAATTGGGTTTGAACGGGCCCAGAGATGGCACCATCATCAAGTTTGGCGACAGCCTCTTCAAACGGGGGCACCATCATACCTTTGCCAAACCAGCCCAAGTCGCCGCCATTTGGCCCGGAAGGGCCCGTTGAGCGCTCTTTGGCCAGCTCGGTAAAGTCTGCGCCACCCTCAAGTTCTGTCACCAACGCTTTGGCTTCTTCTTCGGTTTCGACCAAAATATGAGCCGCCTTAAACTCTTTGTCAGGGGCCGCAGATGCGTATTTTTCGTCATAAGCAGCTTTCAGTACAGCCTCTGTCAGCTTTTCTTCAACGATCTCCTCAATCACGGTTGAAGCAACAAGCGAGCGGCGCTCATTCTCCAAGCGGCGCTGCACAGGGCCAGGAACTTCGCCTTCAAAACGGTCGGCAAGGATGGTCTGATTGACCAGTTGATCAAGGATCGCATTATAGAGAACATCATCGGGTAGTTGCAAATATTGCTCAGGCAAGCCACTCCGAGCTGCGGCCATGTGCCCGAGAGTGATCTGGGTGCCATTTACGGTGGCCACCACAGTGCTTGAATTGGCGGTTTGCTCTTCTGCACCAGCCAACATCGGTGCGAAAGCTGTCGCAAGAGCCAGCGTGAAAATCTTGAAGTGTTTGGACATCATTTTCCCTTTGTTTCATTCGCGTATCGCGCACAGCGTTGACACTGCCAGACCCGACCCTTACATCGCCTTAAGGCCAAGACACGCTTATGTTCCCAGCCGTTGTAGGACGCGCATATATCCGGAGCAAGCAATTGTCTTGCGACAAGATAAAATGATCGGATCGGACTGAATATGCTTGGACTTGGATCTATTGCCAAAAAGGTTTTTGGCACGGCAAATGACCGCAAGGTTAAGGCCACGAAGCCATTGATCGAGAAGATCAACGCGCTTGAGCCAGATTTTGAGAAACTGACCGACGCACAGCTTATCGAGAAGACAGCCGAGTTTAAGAAGCGCTATCAAGATGGCGAGACGCTCGACGCGTTGCTGCCTGAAGCTTTTGCAAACTGCCGCGAAGGCGCAAAGCGCGCTCTGGGTTTGCGCGCCTTTGATGTACAATTGATGGGCGGTATTTTTCTTCATCAAGGTAACATCTCCGAGATGAAGACAGGCGAAGGTAAGACCCTTGTTGCCACCTTCCCTGCTTATCTCAATGCCCTCACGGGAAAAGGTGTCCATGTTGTTACGGTCAACGACTACCTTGCCAAGCGTGACGCCGAATGGATGAGCAACGTCTTTGCCGCTTTGGGCATGACAACGGGTGTTATTTACCCGCAACAACCCGAGGCTGAAAAGTCGCAGGCCTATGCCTCGGATATCACTTACGCGACCAATAACGAGCTCGGATTTGACTATCTGCGCGACAACATGAAATCAGAGCTGCGTCAGATCAATCAGAAGTATCATCACTTTGCGATTGTCGACGAAGTTGACTCGATCCTGATTGATGAGGCGCGCACACCTCTCATTATTTCTGGCCCTGCCGAAGACCGCTCAGAACTTTATATCCAGATCGACAAACTGATTCCCGAACTGGCTGACGAACACTTCACGTTGGATGAAAAGACGCGCAACGTAACCTTCTCTGATGAAGGCAACGAATTCCTCGAGCAACTGCTGCACCAGCGCGGCCTGCTAGACGAAGAGCAAAGCCTCTACGACCCAGAGAGCACAACGATCGTGCACCACGTCAACCAGGGCCTGCGCGCGCACAAGCTGTTCACAAAGGACAAAGATTACATCGTGCGCAACAACGAGGTTGTGCTTATTGACGAATTTACTGGCCGTATGATGGCCGGTCGCCGCCTTTCGGAAGGTCTGCACCAGGCGATCGAAGCCAAAGAGGGCTGCGACATCCAACCTGAGAACGTGACACTCGCGCAGGTGACGTTCCAGAACTACTTCCGCCTTTATGACAAGCTTGGCGGCATGACTGGTACAGCCACGACCGAAGCCGAAGAATTCATGGAAATCTACGGTCTGGGTGTTGTTGAAGTTCCGACGAACAAGCCGATTGCGCGGATCGACGACGATGATGCGGTTTACCGCACCGCTCAGGAAAAGTTCGCAGCCATTGTTGAGACGGTCAAAGAGGCCAGCGAACGCGGCCAGCCAATCCTCGTTGGGACAACGTCTATTGAAAAGTCTGAACTGCTCAGCGAGATGCTTACAAAAGAAGGCATCAAGCACAACGTTTTGAACGCTCGCCAGCATGAGCAAGAAGCTCAAATCGTGGCTGACGCCGGTAAACTGGGCGCCGTTACCATCGCCACCAACATGGCTGGCCGTGGTACAGATATTAAGCTTGGTGGTAACTTCGAATTCCAGGTTATGGAGGCGATTGCTGCCGCTCCTGATGCGGATCCTGAAGAAGTACGCGCGCGGATTGAAGCTGAGCACGATGCTGATGAAGCCAAAGTGAAAGAAGCTGGCGGTTTGTTTGTTCTGGCGACAGAACGCCACGAAAGCCGCCGCATCGATAACCAGCTGCGCGGCCGCTCTGGCCGTCAGGGTGACCCTGGGCGCTCATCTTTCTATCTGAGCCTGGAAGATGACCTTATGCGCATCTTCGGCTCTGAGCGGCTTGATAAGGTGCTCTCCACACTTGGCATGAAAGATGGCGAAGCCATTGTGCACCCATGGGTCAACAAATCCCTTGAGCGCGCCCAAGCCAAAGTCGAGGGCCGGAACTTCGACATTCGCAAACAGCTTTTGAAATTTGACGATGTTATGAATGAGCAGCGTAAAGTGATCTTCAAACAGCGCCGCGATATCATGGAAGCTGCCGACCTCTCGGCCATTACGCAAGATATGCGTAATCAGGTTATCGACGATCTGATCGACCAATATATGCCACCCAAAACATATGCTGACCAATGGGACACCGAAGGTCTTTATGCTGCCTGCCTTGAAAAGCTGGGCATTGATGTTCCGGTGATCGATTGGGCCGCCGAAGAGGGTGTGGACGACGAAGACATCACCGAACGTCTTGAGAAGGCATCAGACGAGTTCATGGCGTCGAAGGCCGCACACTTTGGCCCCGAGACAATGCGGATGATCGAAAAGCAGCTATTGCTCCAGACCATTGATAAGAAATGGCGCGAGCACCTGCTTACTCTTGAGCACCTGCGCTCTGTTGTCAGCTTCCGTGGCTATGCCCAACGCGACCCGCTGAACGAGTATAAAAACGAAGCCTTCCAACTCTTTGAAAGCATGCTCGACAGCCTGCGCGAAGATGTCACCCAGCAACTTGCGCTTGTACGCCCTCTTTCGGAAGACGAACAGGAGCAGGCCCGCGCCATGATGCAGGAACAGCCCCAGATGAGCCAACCACAGGCCGAGCAGCCCGCTGTAGAAGCGGGTGAGCCTCTGGCTGGATTTGTCGAGGATGATCCAAGCACTTGGGGCACACCGGGCCGCAACGAAGCCTGCCCTTGTGGCTCAGGCAAAAAGTTCAAGCATTGCCACGGGCGGGTTTGAAGGTTCACACAAAGGCCTGAATGACTCCGCTGTTTTGCCTCATGCATGCCTGATTTCTTAACCATGTTGGCCTCGTACCTTAATTGGCGGAGGCCGACATGCCTGACTATAAAAGATATGGAATCGCTGGCGCGACTTTGGCAACGATTTTGCTGACAGGTCAGATCATGCAGGTGTCTTCTGGCACTCAGCAGGCAAGCGCCGCTGATGTTCAGGCGATGCCGCTGCCTGTTGCCATATCCGACATCACGCTGACAGCAGCCGAGGAAAGCGCCTTTGTGCCAGCGGCTGCTGATGGATCGGTCGGCATACGGAGCGGCTCAGAGCAGCCACAAACAGCCGACGCTTGCAAGATCACCATGTCCGCCAAGCCCATCGCCGCGGCCTTGGTTGACCTTGAAATGTCTGCCCCTTGCGCTCCCAACGAGCGGGTGGTGATCCACCACAATGGTATGATGTTTGCAGAGCTCACTGACAGCGCGGGCAAGTTCAGAACGACTGTCCCGGCGCTCAGCGAAACGGCTGTTTTTATTGCTTCTTTTGCCGGCGGTGAAGGCGCGGTGGCCAATGCCACTGTAGAAGAGCTTTCAAGCTACGACCGTGCCGTTGTGCAGATGCAGGGCAACTCAGGCATCGGCCTGCATGCCCGCGAATTTGGTGCTGACTATGGCGAGAGAGGCCATGTCTGGCGCGAAAGCCCCGGGCAAGTGGCAGACGGGGTCACAGGCTACGGCGGGTTTATGATCCAGCTTGGCAACACAAGCCTTGAAACACCGCTCCTGGCAGAGGTTTACAGTTTCCCGACTGGTATGGCCAAAGAGATCGGGTCAGTGGCGCTGAGCGTCGATATCGAGATCACAAATGCCAACTGCGATCAGGACATTGAAGCGCAGACATTGCAAACCAGCCGTGGCGCTCAGATCACGGTTCAGACGTTAGATATGTCAATTCCGGCTTGTGATGCGATTGGCGACTTTCTCATGTTGAAAAATATGGTGAATGACATGAAGGTAGCGTTCAACTAACCGTCATGTTGCGAGGCTCCTTTTGGATTTGGTAAAACGTGCGGCGGTCATCGCCGCACTTTTCTTTTTTGGTTTTGTTCCGCTTGTTTCTGCGCAAGATGTGACGCTGACATCTCGTGACAAAAGTGTCGAGGTGAGCGGCAATCTTCTGGGCTTTGACGGCGAGTTTTATCGCGTAGAGACCGACTATGGCGAGCTCACAATTGATGGCGCAGGCGTTGATTGCGCGGGCCCCGGATGCCCTAACCTTACAGCCTTTGTCGCCGAGCTTGATATTGCTGGCGCACCCGAAGTCGGGCGACTGCTCCTGCCTGCACTGATAGAGGCCTTTGCCACCAAAAATAACCTCAAGACAGAGCGTGTTTCGGAAAACGACGACACATTCAACATCACCCTGTCGCAAAAATCAGATGGTACAACCCTTGCCCGCTTCTTCATCGATATCAATTCCAGCGGCGAAGGCTTCGCTGATTTGCTGGCCGACCAAACCGATATCGTTATGTCGACACGTGAGATCACCCCACAAGAGCGCAAGCTCGCCCGTGAAATAGGCATGGGAGACCTCACACAACTGGGGCGCGCGCGCGTGTTGGCGTTGGATGCTCTCGTCCCCGTTGTGTCGACGCAAAACCCCATAAATGAAATCAGCCTTCAACAGCTTTCCGAGATTTATTCTGGAAACATTAACAACTGGAAAACGCTCGGCCCGCAAGACGCGCCGATAACCCGTTACCTGCGTGACTTGGAGACCGGGTCTGGCGCTGTTGCTCTTCAACGGCTCAAACTAAACGCCGCAGACGCAGCCGACGCGCGTACACTCTTTTCGGCTGATAATCTTGACCTCGCAACACGTGTCTCTGTTGATCCATTTGGCATCGGATTGGTCGGGCGCTCCACCACGCTCGACACCAAGATACTCACGCTTACAGGCACCTGCGCGCGCACGCTCAGGCCCACACGGCGCAACGTGAAGACAGAGGATTATCCGCTCACTACGCCATTGTTTTTATACCTCCCTGCACGACGCTTACCCAAAATTGCCCGCGAGTTTCTGAGCTATACGCGGAGCCCCGCAGCCCAGCTTGTCATCAGACGGGCCGGGTTTGTCGATCAAGCGCCAGAAGAGATCCCTATTGATTTTCAAGGAGATCGCCTTGCGAACGCCATATCGGTTGCGGGTAACGATGTCAGCGTTGAGGCTGTCCGCGAAATGATCGGCGAGCTGCGCCAGATGCGACGGCTCACGACATCCTTTCGGTTTGAGACGGGGTCTGTCAGGCTTGATGCGCAGTCCCGTTCGAACGTAGAGCAGCTTGCCAGCGCTTTGGAGGCCGGGATCTATGATGGTAAGAGCCTTGTTTTTGTTGGGTTTAGTGATGGCGAAGGCGCAGCTGCGGCCAACCTCGAGATCTCGCGGCGGCGGGCTGAAGTTGTGAAAGCGGCAGTGCTGAAAGCCGCTGAGACTGCGGACTTTAACCAGCTTGATGTCAGCGTGCAGGCCTATGGCGAGGCGATGCCTATGGCGTGTGACGACACCGAGTGGGGCCGTCAGGTGAACCGGCGTGTTGAGGTCTGGATTCGTTAGAGAAGCCCTGATGCACGGAAGCTGAGCTCGGTTGATTTGCCGATGATCAGATGGTCATGAAGCGTCAGGCCAAGCGCTTGCGCTGCGCGCTCGATTTGCTCCGTCATCGCAATATCTTCTGGCGAGGGTGTCGGATCACCCGAGGGGTGATTATGTACTAAAATCAAAGCGCTGGCGTTCAACTCGAGCGCACGTTTTACCACTTCGCGGGGGTAGACAGGCACATGATCAACTGTTCCAGAGGCCTGTTCTTCATCGGCGATGAGTGTGTTTTTGCGGTCTAGAAACAAGACGCGAAACTGCTCTGTGTCGCGGTGTGCCATGGCGGTGTGGCAGTAGTCTATGAGAGCGTCCCAGCTGGAGACAACGGGGCGCTGCAGAATACGGGAGCGCGCGAGGCGTTGGGCGGATGCCGCAACGATCTTGAGTTCGCAAATAACGGCCTCGCCAACACCGTTAACCTCCATCAAACGTTCAGCCGAGGCGCTTATTACTCCGTTGAAATCATTGAATTTATCAAGCAAAAGCCGCGCGAGGGGTTTCACATCGCGGCGGGGAATTGCGCGAAACAGGACAAGCTCAAGCAGCTCGTAATCAGGCATCGCATCAGCTCCGCCCGAGAGAAAGCGCGCGCGCAGGCGTTTGCGGTGATCCGCGATGTAGGACGGCAGCTTACCCTCTGGAATCACTTGAGAAACCACCGTCTCGTCAGTGTCAAAGAGAGGCAGGGACGCCTCGGAAAAGCGGTTTTGCTGGGCCATAAGGATAGGCTGCCGCAGCAAGGTGAAGAAGTGGTTAATTTCGCAAGGGTTAACGATTCGATTTTGCCAGAATAGGGGGGTGAAAAGCGTGCACAATGCGTGCACCACCTGTGCACCGCCTGTTGCAGATGGCCGAAATTGGCCAGTGTTAACGCAGCGCGCGGTGGCCTTGGCCCAAAAAGAAAGGGCGCACCCGAAAGCGCGCCCTTTCTTCTGATTTTATCAAAAGGCCTAGCCCTTCATCGAATCCCAAAAACTCTTCACAGAGGAGAAGAAGCTCTTGCTCTCCGGGTTGTTGTCTTCAGACAGGGCCGCGAACTCTTTGAGCAGCTCTTTTTGCTTGCTCGTGAGGTTCACGGGCGTCTCGACTGCGAGCTCGATGAACATGTCACCCGCGCCGCCGCCACGTAGGGCAGGCATACCCTTGGAGCGAAGCCGCATCTGACGGCCAGATTGGCTGCCTGACGGGATCTTGACGCGTGAACGCCCCCCATCAATCGTGGGCACTTCAATGTCGCCACCGAGCGAGGCTGTCGCCATGCTCACGGGCACACGACAGAAGAGGTTGACCCCTTCGCGCTCGAAGATGGAATGCGCTTCAACCTCGATGAAGATGTAGAGGTCGCCCGTGGGGCCACCGCGCATGCCAGCTTCCCCTTCGCCAGCGAGGCGAATGCGTGTGCCTGTCTCGACACCTGCGGGGATGTTCACAGCCAGAGAGCGGTCTTTCTGGACCCGGCCCTGACCGTGGCATTTGCCACACGGGTTTTTGATGGTCTGGCCGAGGCCCGAGCAAGTCGGGCAGGTGCGCTCGACCGTGAAGAAGCCCTGCTGCGCACGCACCTTGCCCATGCCTGAGCAGGTTGGACAGGTTGTTGGCTCGGCGCCGCCTTCGGCACCTGTACCATTGCAGCTGTCACAGCCCACCGAGGTTGGCACGTTGATTGTCTTTTGAAGGCCAGAGAAGGCCTCCTCAAGTGTCACACGCAGGTTGTAGCGCAGATCAGCACCGCGCGCGGCACGTTGCCGCCCGCCGCCGCCACGCTGGCCGCCCATAAAGTCGCCAAAGAGGTCATCAAAGACATCGGAAAAGGCGCTTGAGAAGTCGCCCTGCCCGCCGCCGTAACCGCCACCGGGACGCCCACCGCCGCCGCCCATTCCGCCCTCAAAGGCAGCATGGCCGTAGCGGTCATAGGCTGCCTTTTTGTCGGCATCCTTCAAGACTTCGTAAGCCTCGCCAGCTTCTTTGAACTGGGATTCAGCTTCAGGGTTGTCTGTATTGCGATCGGGGTGAAGCTCTTTCGCTTTGACACGATAGGCTTTCTTGATCTCGTCTGCTGAGGCCCCTTTTTGGATGCCCAGCACTTCATAATAGTCGCGTTTTGCCATGGGGATTACCCTTTCTGGAAACAGGTAAGGCCGGCCCGGTAAACGAACCGGCCTTTTCCAAGCTTCCTAAGGCGCTTAGCTGCGCTTTTCGTCGCCAAGGTCTTCAAAGTCGGCATCGACGATATCGTCGTCACCACCCTGATCAGCAGCGGCTGGCTCATCGTTGCCAGCATCTGCTTGGGCCTTGTAGATCGCTTCGCCCAGTTTCATGGCCGCTTCTGTTACGTTCTGGATGCCGGCTTTCAGCTTCTCGGCTGAAATGTCGTCTTTTTCCAGATCATCGCGCAGAGCTGCAATCGCCAGTTCGATGACTTCGACTGTCGTTGGATCAACCTTGTCGGAGTGCTCTTCAACCGACTTTTCAGTCGAGTGGATGAGGCTCTCGGCCTGGTTGCGTGCTTCGACGAGCTCTTTGCGCTCTTTGTCGGCATCCGCGTTTTCTTCGGCGTCTTTCACCATTTTCTCGATATCGGCTTCGGAGAGGCCGCCCGAGGCTTGGATGGTGATTTTCTGCTCTTTGCCTGTGCCTTTGTCTGCCGCACCAACCGAAACGATGCCGTTGGCGTCGATGTCAAAGGTCACTTCGATTTGTGGCATACCACGTGGCGCTGGCGGGATGTTCTCGAGGTTGAACTGGCCAAGCATCTTGTTGTCAGCCGCCATTTCACGCTCGCCCTGGAACACGCGGATTGTCACGGCGTTCTGATGGTCTTCCGCAGTAGAGAAGATCTGCGACTTCTTCGTCGGGATCGTTGTGTTGCGGTCGATCAGGCGGGTGAAGACACCACCGAGTGTTTCGATGCCGAGAGAAAGCGGTGTCACGTCAAGAAGGACAACATCTTTCACGTCGCCTTGCAGAACGCCCGCCTGAATGGCGGCACCCATGGCAACAACTTCATCAGGGTTCACACCCTTGTTTGGCTCTTTGCCAAAGAACTTGGACACTTCTTCGATGACTTTAGGCATACGTGTCATGCCGCCGACGAGAACGATTTCGTCGATGTCGTCTTTTGAAAGGCCCGCATCTTTGAGCGCCGCGGCGCAAGGCTTGAGCGAGTTTTTGATCAGGTCGTTGACGAGGCTTTCAAGCTTGGCGCGTGTCAGCTTCATAACCATGTGGAGCGGCGAGCCGTCTTTGCCCATCGAGATAAACGGTTGGTTGATCTCGGTTTGTGATGAGCTGGAGAGCTCGATCTTGGCTTTTTCGGCAGCTTCCTTGAGGCGCTGGAGCGCCATCTTGTCTTTGGTCAGGTCAACGCCGTGCTCTTTTTTGAACTCGTCGGCAAGGTAGCTGACGATGCGCATGTCAAAGTCTTCACCGCCGAGGAATGTATCGCCGTTGGTGGACTTCACTTCAAAGAGGCCATCGTCGATTTCGAGGATGGTGACATCGAATGTACCGCCACCAAGGTCATAGACCGCGATGGTTTGGGTTTCTTTTTTGTCCAGACCGTAGGCCAGGGCAGCCGCTGTCGGCTCGTTGATGATGCGCAGCACTTCGAGGCCAGCGATTTTGCCGGCGTCTTTTGTGGCTTGGCGCTGAGCGTCGTTGAAGTAGGCAGGCACGGTGATAACCGCTTGCGTTACTTCTTCACCGAGGTAGCTCTCGGCTGTTTCTTTCATTTTGCCGAGGATGAAGGCAGAAATCTGGCTGGGAGAATACTTCTCGCCGCGCGCTTCGATCCACGCGTCGCCATTGCCGCCATCAACCACGTTGAAAGGCATATGCTTTTGGTCTTTGGCAAGATCCGCATCATCATAGCGGCGGCCAATCAGGCGCTTGACGCCAAAGACTGTGTTTTCAGGGTTTGTGACGGCCTGACGCTTGGCTGATTGGCCAACGAGGCGCTCGTCTTCTGTGAAAGCAACGATCGACGGCGTGGTGCGCGCGCCTTCGGAGTTTTCGATGACACGGGCGGCCGAGCCGTCCATGATGGCAATACATGAGTTTGTTGTGCCGAGGTCAATACCAATGACTTTTGACATAGTTCGATCCCTTCTACGTTAAGGCGATGTTACGACGACAGACCCGTTACGGCATCTGCCCCCGATCTGTTAGCTTGGGTCGGAGAGTTCCGGCTCAAGGGCTTCGAGGGGTATATAAGGAGCGAAAAATGCCCCTGCAAGCGCCGAGACGTGTAAGAATCAGCTTATTTTTGAGGTTTTCGCAAAGAAAGATGGATACGTGGTAAATCTGGCTCACAAGATCGACCTGAACGGCGCTGCTTTTTATGCCGATGCGCTGGATCGCGCGGCGCAAAATGCGCTTTTGGAGGATATCCGCGCAATCGGGCGCGCAGCCCCGCTTTATGCCCCCGAAACTCCGCGTGGCCAAAAAATGAGCGTGCGGATGACGGCAGCTGGTGACTTTGGCTGGGTCAGCGATGCGCAGGGCTACCGCTATGAGCCGCGCCACCCGTCGGGCAAGCCTTGGCCCCCGATCCCCGCGCGGCTCATGGCGATTTGGAAGTGCGTTGTGCCAGAAGCGCGGGTACCCGAGTGTGTTTTGGTCAACTTCTATGGCGAGGGTGCGCGCATGGGTCTGCATCAGGACAAAGACGAAGCCGACTTTGACCAGCCTGTTGTGTCTGTCAGCCTCGGAGATGAGGGGCTGTTCCGCATTGGCGGTGTTGAGCGAGGTGGCAAGACCGCCTCACATTGGCTGCGCTCTGGCGACATTGTTGTGCTTGGCGGCGCCGCACGGCTGGCGCACCACGGCGTGGACAAGATCCGCTTTGGCTCAAGCACATTGCTCCCCGCTGGCGGGCGGATCAACCTGACGATGCGCGTGGTGACATGAGGCGCTTAGCGGCGCGCATCCCATGAGAGTGATGCGTGGCGGCGTGTGTAGAACTCGCCCATCAGGCCCAGCATGATCAGGATCAGGCCGACTGTCAGGGCATATTCCCAATTGCTGTTGCGCGGGTTGTAATTGATGAAGGCAAAGCCGCGTGACTGGTCGATGATGTGAAAAAGCGGGTTCCAGTCAAACATCGCCAGCATGTAGCCCGGCATGGTATTGGCGACGAACATCTTGCCTGAGGCGATCATATTAGCGCGCTGATAGATAAGAGTGAACGCCGCAACAAAGCCCGGAAACCACGGTTTGATTGCGAGCAGGATCATCCCCACGGCGCAGCCTGTAAACCAAGCCAGCATGAGCATGGCCATAGCGGCAATGGGCCGATCAATGGTGAAGGGCGTAACGGCCATATAGTAGCCAAACAAGATCACGAAGGCGGAAAGAATTTGCAAATAGAGCGAGGCCAGCGCCGCCGAGGCGATAGAGATAATCGTGTTCATGGGCGCGTGCAGCATCATCGGCGAGGACGGCCCCGCCGAGCCGGAAATCGCACCGACCGCCTTCACATGGGTCATGTAAAGAAAGATGCCTGTCATGATGTAGACCAGAAAGTCGCCGCGCAGCGCCGCACCGCGAATGCCCAGAAGCGAGAACATAATGTAAAACGCCAGCACCATGATGGCCATTTGCATCAGGTTTGTGACAAGCGACATGATTGCGTTGCCGTGAGACGAGCGAATGGAATGAACTACCGAATGGTAGATCAGTTCAAAAATAATAAGGGCTGAAGTGATCGTCGATCTGCGACGTTTGACCTGAAACATATACTGCCTGCCCGCCTCTCGCGGCTACTCTTACGCGCCAATTCTTGCCGAACCGTTACACAGGTACCATAAAGGGGTTGAACGGGCTAAGCAACAAAACCGTGACTTGAGGCGTGAAGAGTAAAGGATAGACCAAAATGGATTATGAGAAGCTGACCACTGTGATGCGGGAGCTGTCGCTTCTGGCCGGTGACAAGATCATGGAAATTTACGGGCGTGACGACTTTGAGGTAAAATCAAAGTCAGATGACAGCCCCGTCACAGAGGCGGATGAAGCCGCCGATGCTATTATCTCGGCAGGTCTGCGGGCAGCATTTCCCGATGTGCTTTTGATCACAGAAGAGCAGGCAGCCACACACAGCCAGCGCGCCGATACATTTCTGATCGTTGATCCGCTGGATGGCACGAAAGAATTTGTCCACCGCCGCGGCGACTTTACAGTGAATATTGCCTATGTCGAAGCAGGGGTGCCGACCCGTGGTGTTGTCTATGCGCCCGCAAAAGAGCGAATGTTCTACACACGCGCCGATGGCAGCGCCGTGGAAGAGCTTGGCCCCTTTGAGAAGGGTGAGGCCGGCGAGACACGCCAGATCAAGGTTGCGGCAAGCGACAACGCCGCGCTGCTGGTTGTTGCCTCCAAGTCGCACCGCGACCAAGCAACAGACGACTACATCAACAAATATGCTGTGAAAGATAGCAAAAGCGCTGGCTCGAGCCTGAAGTTTTGCCTTGTCGCCACAGGCGAGGCCGACATCTATCCGCGCGTTGGCCGCACGATGGAGTGGGACACAGCAGCGGGCCATGCTGTCTTGCACGGGGCGGGCGGCAAGGTCGTTGTCTTTGAGAACCATGACCCGCTTGTCTACGGCAAGGACGGCTATGCAAACCCTTTCTTCATCGCATATTCGCCTGCTGTTGAGTTGAAAAAGCCCTGATATGGCTGCGCCGTCTGTCAGCGTTGTTGTTGTGAGCCACGGGCGGCCAGAGAGCCTGATGTGGTGTCTTTCGGCGCTGGCAGGGCAAGCTTATGAGCCATATGAAATTGTCGTTGTCGCGGATCTGGCTGCTTGTGCTTATGTGAGCGAAAGCCACTTTGCGGGGCGCCTCAAGCTTGTGCCTTTTGAGGAGCAAAACATCGCCGCCGCGCGCAACAAGGGTGTGGCCGAGGCGGCGGGCGAGATTATTGCATTTGTCGATGATGATGCGGCGGCTGAGCCTTTGTGGCTGCGCAACCTTGTGGCCGGGTTTGGCTTGCCTGAAGTCGTGTGCGCGGGCGGATATGTGCGCGGACGCAACGGAATATCCTTTCAGTGGACTGCGCGACAAGTGGACGAGACAGGGCATGCCACACCGCTTGCAGCTGTTGGCGACAGACCTTTTGTACCAGAGGTGCCTGCGGGGCGGGCTGTCAAAACCGAAGGCACGAATATGGCGGTGCGCCGTGATGTGCTCGTGGCGCTGGGCGGGTTTGACGAGGGGTTTCACTTTTTCCTTGATGAGACCGACCTCAACCTGCGGCTGGCGCAAGCGCACCACAAAACAGCGCTTTGCCCCAGCGCCGAGGTGCACCATGCCTATCGGGCGAGCACGCGGCGCATGGCCGACCGCACTGTGACTGACCTTTTTGATGTGGGGGCGAGCACTGTGCTGCTTTTGCGCAAGTTTGGCCTGCCGCTGGGGCCGCGGTGTGAGGAGATGCGCGACGAGCAGACCAGCCGCCTGGCCGACCAGGTCAGCCGAGGGCTGCTGAACCAAACCGCCGCAACGCTTGTTCTGGAAAGCCTTGAAGCGGGCTTTGACGCGGGCAAGACGCGTGACTTTGGACAGTATGCAGATGGTCTGCACCAGCCGCCGCCTTTTCTGGGGTTTCGGCCTGATCGTAGCGGGCATGTGACCCTTTCGGGGCGCTGGCGGCAGCGCGCAAAGCTGCGCCACGCGGCCGCAAGGATGGCCAAGGATGGCGCGACTGTTTCGCTCTATTTGTTCTCACTTGGCACAAGGTTTCACCATGTCCGCTTTGATGAAGCAGGCTATTGGGAGCAGGCAGGAGGCCAGTTTGGCAAAGCCCAGCGCGACGAGCCACTCTTTAGGCTGACAGCCTTTGAAAGCAGGGTGAAGCGTGAGCAAAACAGGGTGAAATTAGCGCGCGGCTGAGGCTTGAATGTTAACAAAAGCGCCACAGTGAAGAAATTTCCCCGTCTTTGTCTCATTTTTAAGACCTATAGTATACTCGCTGGGCAAGTTTCATGCCATTGTATCGAACAATATGGTGTGCGCCAAACGACACGCCTTTTTAGTAACGAGGTCAGTAATGAAAAAGAAGATTACCAAAGCCATTTTCCCTGTCGCAGGGCTTGGAACACGTTTTTTACCAGCGACAAAGTCGGTCCCCAAAGAAATTATGACATTGGTTGACCGCCCCCTCATTCAATATGCGATTGATGAAGCCCGTGCCGCAGGAATCAAAGAGTTTATCTTTGTCACCTCTCGCGGCAAAGGCGCGCTTGAAGACTATTTTGACGAAGCGCCGCAGCTTGAGCAGACCCTTCGCAAAAAAGGCAAAGACGAGCTTCTCGATATTCTACAATCCACCAATATGGAAAGCGGCGCGATTGCTTATATCCGCCAGCACAAGGCGCTTGGGCTGGGCCACGCCGTGTGGTGCGCACGCCGCCTTATCTCAAACGAGCCTTTTGCCGTTATCCTCCCTGATGACGTGATCGCGGCAGAAAAGCCCTGTTTGCAGCAGATGGTAGAAGCCTACGAGGAAAACCCCGGCTGTATGGTTGCGGCAATGGAAGTGCCCCAGTCGCAAACAAGCTCTTATGGTATTCTCGATGTGCAGGACGATATGGGCGCGCGGGTGAGTGTCAAAGGCATGGTTGAAAAGCCTGCCGTAGGCGAGGCCCCTTCCAACCTTGCTGTGATTGGTCGCTACATCCTGACACCTGATGTGCTGCGCAACCTCAACAAGAAAAAGTCGGGCGCGGGTGGCGAGATCCAGCTGACAGATGCGATTGCTGACGAGATCGACGAGGGCCGCCCCGTCTATGGCTACCGCTTCCGCGGGCAGCGCTTTGACTGCGGGTCTAAATCGGGCTTCTTGCAAGCGACCGTTTCATTTGGCCTCGACAGACCAGAGCTGCGCGACGACTTGATGGGCTATTTGCAACATGTGGTGACCAACAGCCGCAAAGCTGCAGAGTAACGCCCGACATGGGCTTTGAAACCCTATGACAAGAGACACACCACATGCGCGGCTTTTAGACCTGTCTCGGCTGATCAGCCGCGCGGGGCGTGTGCTGACAGGTGTTGACCGTGTCGAGCGGGCCTATCTTGACGCGGTACTCAAGAGCGATGTGCCAGCCTTCGGGCTGATCCGCACACCACTCGGCTTTTTGCTGCTGGATGAGGCAGGTCTAAGAGCTTTTGCCACCAAAATTGATGGCAAAGCACCTTGGGGGCCAGCCAGCCGCTTGGCAAAAGTGTTTTCAAAACTGGGCCCAGAGCTGCAACGCGCGCTGACAGACGCGCGCAAACTGGCCATTGCCCGCTGTACAAGACGCGGGCTGGGCCGAATGCTCAAGCGGCACCTGCCAGATAGAACCGCCTACCTCAACACGGGCCACAGCAACCTGACCGACTTTGTCACGACAGGGGTAAAAGCGCTTCGGGGCAGCACAATATCGGTGTTTGTCCACGACACGATCCCGCTTGATTTACCCCATTTTCAGCGTGAGGGGTCGGTTGAGCGGTTTGAGCTGTTTCTGCGCCGCGTGTCTGCCAAGGCAGATCTTGCGATCTATAACTCGCGCGCCACACAGAACAGCGCAGAGACCCACATGGGCCAAATGGGCCGCGTCCCACGCGGACTGGTGGCGCATCTGGGTGTTGAGCTCCCCCAAGCCGACCCCAGCGCGCTGCCCAAGGGTATGCCATTTGACGAGCCATATTTTCTCTGTGTCGGGACAATCGAGCCACGTAAAAACCATCTCTTTCTGATGGATGTCTGGGAGCAGATCGAGAAGCAGGTTCCCCCCCAAGAAATGCCGCATCTGGTTATTTGCGGGCAGCGTGGTTGGAAAAACGAAGAATTCTTCTTCCGTTTGGACAACTCGCGCCTGAAAGGACGCTTTATACACGAGGTCGCAGGGCTGAACGACGGGGCGATTGCTGCGCTTCTGGATCAAGCCGCAGGCGTTGTTTTTCCTAGCCTTTCGGAGGGGTATGGCCTCCCTGTTTTGGAAGCGGCAGGGCGCAATATACCCGTTATTTGCACAGAACTCCCTGTTTACAGGGAGATTTTGGCCGATATTCCCGTTTACGCAAGCGTGAATGACAGCTATCTTTGGATACGTCGAATAATGTCATTGGCTGAGAGCAGGCGGACAGGACAGAGGCCACAAAAAGAAGCCTTCGCCCCGCCGACATGGACCGAACATTTCAACCTCGTCTTAAGTGAGACGTGAGATAGCTGGTTTTTGTAAGTGTTTGAGTAGTGAGGTGAAGTAGCAGGTGGGCTTGGTCCAATCGTATCGCTTAAGACTGCAGCGCCGCCGTTGGCGCATTCGCGCGTTTCGTAAACGCCGCGAGCTGAAGGCGATGTCTGACCGCTCTGCAACAATCAAGCCCGACGATATTCTTTGCTTCACAACCATGCGCAACGAAAAGGTGCGCCTGCCCTATTTCCTGAAATATTACCGCGACCAAGGGGTTGATCACTTCTTTATCGTCGACAATGACAGCGGCGATGGCTCTCTGGAATACCTGATGGAGCAACCCGATGTGACTGTCTTTCATACGGCGCGCAGCTATAAACGTGCGCGCTTTGGCGTGGATTGGCTCAACTGGTTGCAAATGAAATATGCCCACGGACATTGGGCTCTTGTGGTCGATCCTGACGAATTCCTGATTTACCCGTTTTGTGACACACGCCCTATCAGAGCGCTCACCGACTGGCTGGATGCAAGCTCTATCAAGAGCTTTAGCGCCATGCTGCTGGATATGTACCCAAAGGGGCGTATTGATGCGCAGCCTTACCAAGAGGGGCAGAACCCGCTTGAGATCACCAGCTGGTTTGACTCCGGCAACTACATGATCACCAAGAACAAGAAGTTTGGAAACCTGTGGATACAGGGCGGGCCACGCGCGCGCACGTTCTTCAAGGACAAGCCCGCAAAGGCCCCCGCACTCAACAAGATACCCCTGGTGAAATGGGACAGGCGCTATGCTTACGTAAGCTCGACGCATATGTTGCTGCCGCGCGGGCTTAACCTTGTTTATGACGAATGGGGCGGAGAGAAGGCCAGCGGCGTACTTTTGCACACCAAATTTCTGGATACATTTACCCACAAGGCCGCCGAAGAGCTTGAGCGGCGCCAGCATTATTCGGCCAGTGTAGAATACCGCGCCTATGCCGAGAGCCTGAAGGACAAACCCGACCTTTGGTGTAAGTGGAGCGAAAAATACATCAACTGGCGACAGCTTGAGATCCTTGGTCTCATGTCAAAGGGGAACTGGGCATGAGCAGTGTGGGCATCATCATGCTGGTACATACCGCGTTTGACCGGGCCGAGCAGATCGCACGGCATTGGAACGCTGCGGGCTGCCCTGTTGTGATCCATGTAGATAAGGCCGTGCCGCGCGCAGCGTTTAACGCCTTCAAAGGCAAGTTGGGTGATCTGGACAATATCCGTTTTTCCAACCGCCACCGCTGTGAGTGGGGCACATGGGGGATTGTTGCGGCCACGCAGGAAGCCAGCGAGCTGATGTTGGCAAGCTTTGCAGAGGTGCGCCATGTCTACCTTGCCAGTGGCTCATGCTTGCCGCTGCGCCCGGTTGAAGAGCTGATAGATTATCTGGCCGAGCGGCCCAACACCGACTTTATCGAAAGCGCCACGACTGCCGATGTCCCTTGGACAGTGGGCGGCTTGGACGAAGAGCGCTTTACTCTGCGCTTCCCTTTCAGCTGGAAGCGGCATCGGATCCTTTTTGACCGCTATGTCGCGATCCAGCGTGCGCTGCGCTTTAAACGCAGGATGCCCAACGGCGTTGTGCCGCATATGGGCAGCCAGTGGTGGTGCCTGACACGGCAGACTCTTTCGGGTATTCTGGAAGGGCCAGATCGCAAGCTTTATGACAACTATTTCAAGCGCGTCTGGATTCCTGATGAAAGCTACTTTCAAACGCTGGCGCGCCAATGCAGCCAGAAGATCGAGAGCCGGTCTCTCACGCTTTCGAAGTTTGACTTTCAGGGCAAGCCACACATCTTTTATGATGACCACCTCCAGCTCCTGAAGCGCTCTGACTGTTTTGTGGCGCGCAAAATATGGCCCCATGCGAACCGCCTCTACGAGGTTTTTCTGGCCAGTAAAGAGAGCCCCGCAAACCGCACAGAGCCAAACCCCGGCAAGATCGACCGCATATTTGCCAAGGCCGTAGACCGCCGTACACGCGGACGGCCCGGGCTGTATATGCACAGCCGTTTTCCCAACCACGGCTGGGAAAACGGGACAACCTCGGGGCAATATTCGGTCTTGCAGGGCTTTGCCGACCTGTTTGAAGACTTTGAACCGTGGTTTTCAAAAGCCACTGGCGCAAAGGTTCACGGCCACCTTTTTGCCACTGATCGGGTGCATTTTGCAGGGGAGCAAAGCGTGATCAACGGCGCACTGAGCGATAGTGCAGCCGTGCGCGACTATAATTCGCGCGCCTTTCTCACCAGTCTGGTGTGGAATACACGCGGCGAGCGACAGTGCTTTCAGTTCGGCCCCGCAGACAACCAGGATCTGACATGGCTGATGGCGGGCGACCCGAATGCGCAGATTTCGGTGATCAGCGGTGCCTGGGCTGTACCGCTGTTTCGTTCCAACAAGAACTTCAGCGAGCTGCGCGCCGAAGCGGCAGAGCTTCAGAAAGTCGAAAGCGAGTTTCTCGACGTCTTGCGCTCGCCCCACTCAAAGGCGCGCATCCGTATTTGGACGATGGCCGACTTTATCGAAAACCCGATGGAACACCTGCAAACAATCATCGACGAGATTGGCTTCAAATCTCTGCGCCGCTTGGCAGAAGCGCCCAAGATGAACGATCTGTCAGGTTTTGGGCAGTTTCTACAGAACCTCAAAAACCAAGGTATGCACCCCTACCTCATGGGCGATTTCCCCGTGGTGGGCAGCCCTTCGGCTGTGCATAAACCGACCCCGAAACCCTATTTGGTAAAGTAGAGCTATGAGCAAACGCTTTGATTATTTTGTCGTGTTTGCGGAGATGCGGACTGGCTCGAACTTTTTGGAAGCCAATATCAACGCCTTCCCTGCGCTAAGCTGTCTGGGTGAAGCGTTTAACCCTCATTTCATCGGCTATCCCAACCGAGAGGATTGTTTGGGCGTGAGCGAGGAGGCGCGCAACCGCGACCCTCATGTCCTGATTGACGCGGTCAAACATGCGCAAGGCTTGGCCGGATTCCGGTTTTTCCACGATCACGAGCCACGCGTGCTGGAGAGCATTCTGAACGATGAGCGCTGCGCCAAGATCATTCTCACGCGCAACCCTGTGGAAAGCTATGTCAGCTGGAAGATTGCCCAAGAGACCGGCCAGTGGAAGCTCACCAACGTGGCCAAACGCAAGGATGCGAAAGCCACCTTTGATGCCAAGGAGTTCGGCGCGCACCTGAAGGCGCTGCAGGCCTTTCAGCTGCGGCTGCTGAAGGCGTTGCAGATCACAGGGCAGACTGCTTTTTATGTGGCATATGAAGACTTGCAGGATGTCGACGTTATGAACGGGCTGGCAGCCTTTCTTGAGCAACCCGACAAACTGGAGCGGCTTGACCGCAACCTCAAGCGCCAGAACCCTGAGCCACTGAGCGAAAAAGTGGCCAACTTTGACGAGATGGAAACGGCCCTAGCAACCACAGACCACTTCGGCCTCGGACGCACGCCAAATTTTGAGGCGCGGCGCGGTGCGGCTGTGCCCAGCTATGTGGCCTGCGCAAAAACGCCACTGCTGTTTTTGCCCGTACGCTCGGCGCCTGAAGACGAGATACTGACATGGATGGCGGCGCTTGACGGTGTGACCACAGATGCGCTGCAAACCGACTTTAAGCAGAAGACCCTGCGCCAATGGATGCGCACCAACACGGGGCACCGCTCTTTCAGCGTGGTGCGCCACCCTGCGCTGCGCGCGCACCATGCTTTTTGTGAACGGATCTTAAACAAGGGGCCAAAGTGCTTTACCGAAATCAGGCGCACATTGCGTCGGGTGCACAAGCTACCGATTCCACAAGATGCACCTGATGGAAGCTGGACACGGGATGAGCACCGCGCCGCGTTTCTTGCCTTTCTGGATTTTGTGAAAGCGAATGTTTCCGACCAGACAGCCGTGCGCGCTGACGCGTCTTGGGGCACGCAAGCGGGGATATTGCAGGGGATGGGCAACTTTGCCTTGCCCGATTTTGTGCTGCGGGAAGACGAGCTTGAGGCCTACCTCCCTGCGCTCGCCATGCAAGTGGGCGTGAGCCAAGATGTGGCTTTGCCCACGGCTGCTGCTGATACGCCCTTTGCGCTAGACGATATCTACGACGCAGAGGTCGAAGCGCGGGTGGCCGATGCCTACCAACGCGACTATCTCGTGTTCGGGTTTTCGAGCTGGAAGTGACGTTTAGGCGACTTGCTGGCTCAGATCTTCGGTGATGATCGTGTAGAGTGTGCTGGCGTTTTTATTAGAGCGCAGCTTGGCGCAGCGGCCCGGGTCGCGCAGCGCACGGCTCACTTTGGCCAGGGCCTTCAGGTGCTCGACACCAGCGTCGCTTGGGGCGAAGAGTGCAAACGCAAGATCAACAGGAAGCTTATCCACAGAGTCAAACTCGATGGGGCGCTCTAGCAGAACAAAGACACCTACGACCTTTTCAAGCCCTTCGACACGCGCGTGGGGCAGGGCGACGCCATTGCCAACACCTGTTGGGCCAAGGCTCTCACGCTCTTGCAGCGCACGAATGGCAAGGACCGGGTCAACGCCATAGACAGAGCCAGCCGTTTCGCCAAGCTCTTGCAAGAGGCGCTTTTTGCTCGAGGCGGAGGACAGAACCCTGACCGCCTCGGGCTTCAATAGAGATGACATTTCCATAGTGCGCCTACTGCTCCACAGACGCTCAAAAAAGAAACGCGTCTGTTATTTACCTGGGTCGATCCAACCGATGTTGCCGTCTTCTCGGCGATATACGACGTTGAGACCCTCTTTACTCTCGTTGCGGAAAACCAGCACAGGGGCGCCAGATAGTTCCATTTGCATAACAGCTTCACCAACTGAGAGCGATTGAATTTTGGTTTCCATCTCTGCAATGATCATAGGTTGCAGGGTATCTGGCTCTGATTCCTGATTTTCTTGGTCTGAAGCGAGGATATACGAGGACGCGCCAAAAAGTTCAACAGGCTCTACCCTATCTTTATGGTGGTCTTTCAGGCGGCGCTTGTAACGCCTAAGTTGTTTTTCCATTTTCTCGCAACACCCATCAAACGCAGCGTAGATCTCGTTGGCGCTGGCCTTGGCGGACGCGGTGAGACCTGTCGAAAGATGCACGGTAGATTCACAGTTAAATTCGTGACCGCTCTTGGAAAACACAACCATCGCCTCGACAGGTCGCTCTGAGTACTTCGCAACAGCTGCGCCGAGCTCTTCTTTCACATGAATTTGAAGGGCCTCGCCGATGTCGATCTGCTTTCCACTGATTTGGTAGCGCATCTCATATCCTTTTCTATTTAGGACAAACCACAATTTCGGGCCGCAAAAAAGCGGCACAGAAGCAAAAGGTTTATCCGGAGTTAAGGCTTTTCGTCAGGTTGAGGAGGGGCGCTGCAAGAAATGCAGGATGACCTTCACACAAAGCACAAAGACGGTTTGCCATAAGTTGATTTGAGGCCAGAGGGGCATGTCTTGTCAACCGAAACCGCGAGAGTTTGGTAAAAATCAGGAGATGCGGAAGCTGTCACCAAGATAAACGCGACGCACGTTTTCGTTTTGGACAACCTCTTCAGGCGCGCCAGACATCAGCACGGTGCCATCGTGCAAAATATACGCGCGATCAACGATTTCGAGGGTTTCGCGGACGTTGTGATCTGTGATCAACACACCAATTCCGCGCTTTTTGAGGTCGGAAACAAGGCCACGGATATCGCCAACCGAAATCGGGTCAACCCCTGCAAAAGGCTCGTCCAGAAGCAGATATGACGGGTTCGCAGCAAGGCACCGCGCGATCTCGACACGCCGCCGCTCACCCCCTGAAAGGGCCATAGCCGGCGCGCGACGCAGATGCTCGATAGAGAACTCGGACAGAAGCTCTTCGAGCTTTTTGGCCCGTTCGCGGCGGTTGGGCTCAACAATTTCGAGAACCGCTGCGATATTGTCTTCGACAGAGAGGCCCCGAAAGATGGACATTTCTTGCGGCAGATACCCGATTCCCAGCCGCGCGCGGCGGTACATCGGCAGATCGGTCACGTCGACATCGTCAAGAATCACATGTCCGCCTTCGGCCTGAACAAGACCCGCGATGGCGTAAAACGTGGTTGTCTTTCCCGAGCCGTTCGGCCCGAGAAGGGCAACAACCTCGCCGCGCTTCAGCTCGAGCGACACATCGCGAATAACAGGCCTGCGCTTATAACTTTTGCGCAAGTTGCGCACCTGCAGGCCTGTTTGGCCCTCGGTCACAGAAAAGGTGGGCGCATCAGTTTTTGACATCAAGCACCGTCTTTACCTGACCTTCCATGCGGGCCGTCCCTGCACTTGTGTCAACGCGCATTCTATCGGCCGTAATAGCGGCCTGGCCCTGCACAAGCAGCACATTGCCGGACAAAACAATCAGCCCCGTGCTCACGTCATAGTCAGCGCTGGCGGCTTCGGCTGCGTCTTCGCCACTCACCAATGTCACGCCACCAGAGGCCTGAAGCCGCGCAATTTGGGAGCGGTCAGAATTGTAGACAATACTCACAGAACTGGCCGACAAGCGCATAGCGCCCTGCCCGATAAGCACATTACCCGACAGGGTGGCTGTGCCTGTGCTCTGGTTGATATCCATCGTATCAGCAGACACTTCAACGGGCGCGCTTGCGTCTTGCTTGATGTTGCCAAAGGCAATGCTGCTCCCTTGCGATAGCACCGGGCCAGCCAGCACGGCGCAGAGCGATGTGACAATCAAAAAACCAAAGCGCAAAGATCTATTCCTCATTCTTGAGAGGGGTATACACCAGCTTGACCCCGTCTTTTAGCAAAATATGCGCCTCTTTTTCCCCCTTGGGAACCTCAAGTGTCATTTGACCCGCCTCAAAGGTAAAGCCAGGCCCCGCCCCCGTGACGCGCCCCATGCTTTCAGCCTCGAGGTTTCTAAGGCTCAGCACAAGCGCACGCGCTGCGAATGTATAGCCTGTGCTCGTGACAGCGGTGACTTTGTCAACAAGGGTAACAAGCCCCGCATCTGCGTTATGTGTTGCCGTTGCCGAAGACAGCTCCACCGTCTGACCAGATGTCAGCTTGATTTGAGCGGCGATATCGACGGCTTCCATCAGCAAGATATCTTCAGCATTCTGGCGCGCGAGTGCGGCGCGCACTGAGATGAGATCTCCGCGGGGCGTGACACCAAAGACCTCGGGGCCAGAGATCTGCTGGCCTTCTGTTCGCGCAGCCAGGTCGCTCTCGGAGAAGGGTATTGTTGAAACAGGGTCAACGCTTTTGGAGAGCAAAAACAACGTCGACAGCATACCCAGAGCAATGATGGGCAGCACAATCTTTGCCCATGCCACCAGCCGTGTATGCCTGTCTATCCGGCTTTGCATGTGTTCAGGGCCCCTTTTCGCCGCAGCGCTTTAAGCGTGAGCGAAGATATCGGTTTCTGGCCAGCCTTCCAGATCAAGCAGCGCACGTGTCGGCAAGAAGCGGAAACACGCCTGCGCAAGCTCATCGCGGCCTTCACGGGCAAGCATGACTTCGAGCTTTTCGCGCAGCTTGTGAAGGTACAGGACATCCGACGCTGCATATTCGATCTGCGCCTTGGTAAGCGCATCTGCGCCCCAATCAGAGCTTTGCTGTTGCTTGGAGATATCTTGGTTGAGCAGCTCTTGGAGCAGGTTTTTCAGGCCGTGCCTGTCTGTATAGGTACGCACGAGGCGGCTGGCGATCTTGGTGCAGTAAACAGGCGCAGTCAGCGCACCAAAGGTGTGCTGCAAGACAGCAATGTCAAAACGGCCAAAGTGAAACAGCTTGAGCACATCAGGGTTGGTCAGCATCGCGCACAGGTTCGGCGCTTCGGTCTGGCCTTGGGCCACCTGCACAAGATGCGCATGACCATCGCCTGAAGAGAGCTGCACAACACAAAGCCTGTCGCGGTGAGGATGCAAACCCATGGTCTCGCAATCAATGGCCACGATTGGGCCAAGGTCGAGGCCATCTGGAAGGTCGTTCTGGTAGAGATGATTTGTCATGTGATCTGCCTTTTGCGCCTGACGCGGAGTTTCTCCTGTCATACTGGCTTGCGCCGCGAATTCAAGCAAGCAGAGGGTGCTTCCCTTGCTCTGCGTCTCTGGCTACGGTGGCCGCAAATCAGCCCGGAGACAGAGACTATGACCACCAGCACAACCAGCGCACGCCACGGCGGAGAAATCCTTGTAGAGGCACTCGAAGCGCAGGGCGTGAACCGTGTTTTCTGTATTCCGGGTGAAAGCTATCTGGCTGCGCTCGACGGGCTTTATGCCTCGGGAATTGATACGATTGTTGCGCGCCAAGAGGGCGGTGCCGCCATGATGGCGGAAGCCCATGGCAAGCTCACGGGCAAGCCCGGTGTCGCGTTTGTCACCCGTGGGCCCGGTGCAACCAATGCGTCAGCCGGTGTGCATGTGGCGACGCAAGACAGCACACCCATGGTTCTGTTTATCGGTCAGGTCGCAAGCGACCAACGTGACCGTGAGGCCTTTCAGGAGGTTGATTACCGCGCGATGTTTGGGCCGCTTGCCAAATGGGTTGGCGAGATTGACCGCTTGGACCGCATTCCTGAATATGTGAGCCACGCCTTCCATATCGCGCAAAACGGGCGACCCGGCCCTGTCGTATTGGCTCTGCCAGAGGATATGTTGTCATCCGTGGGTGTGGCCGCAGCTGCCCCTGCTGCAACATTGGTCTCTGGCGAGGCGTCAGAGGCAGATGTGCTGGCGGTGGCCGCGCAACTGGCCGCCGCTGAGCGTCCGATGGTCGTTGTCGGCGGTGGCGGCTGGACAGCAGAGGGCGCGCGCGCGCTTGGCGCATTTGCAGAGGCTGCCGCGCTGCCTGTGGGCGCCTCTTTCCGCTGTCAGGATTATCTGGACAACCGCCACCCGAACTATGCGGGCGACGTGGGCATCGGGATCAACCCGGCGCTGGCGAAGCGCGTGCAAGAGGCTGATGTGCTGCTGGTGCTTGGCGCGCGCATGGGCGAAATGACGACGAGCGGCTACACTCTCCTTGATGTGCCTGTTCCACAGCAAAGGCTGATCCATGTCTACCCTGACGCGAGCGAGCTTGGACGTGTTTACCGCCCCGAGCTTGGCATTGTGGCCAAGCCTGCGCAATTTATGCAGCAGCTCTTGGCTGTGGCCGACAAAGCGCGAGGCCCGCGCACATCCGATGTGGCCGCTGCGCGCGCAGCTTATGAAGCATGGCAAGAGCCGGAAGAGACACCCGGCGCGCTCAAAATGGAGCGGGTGATCAGCCACCTGAACGCAGCACTGGGCGATGATGCTATCTTGACGAACGGGGCAGGCAACTATGCATCTTGGCTCCACCGCTATTACCGCTACCGCGGCTGGCGCACACAGCTTGCGCCCACGAGCGGCTCAATGGGCTACGGGCTGCCCGCTGCCGTGGCTGCAAAGCTTGAGCGCCCCGAGCAAGACGTGATCTGCCTTGCGGGCGATGGCTGCTACCAGATGGTGATGCAGGAGTTTGGCACGGCTGCGCAGTATGGTGCAAATATCATCGTACTGGTTTGTGACAACGGCATGTATGGCACGATCCGCATGCACCAACAAAAGCACTACCCAAAGCGCCCCTCAGGTACGAGCCTTGTGAACCCCGACTTTGCAATGATTGCCAAAGCCTATGGCGGCTATGGCGCGACCGTAACAAGCAATTCGGAGTTTGAAGCGGCGTTTGCGGAAGCACGCAAAGCAGGCAAGCCAGCTCTCATCCACTTGAAACTGGACCCAACAGCGCTTTCACCGAAGGTCAGGCTGGAAGAAATCTAGTCAGCTCAAATTTTGGCTGGCTGATGTTAGTGCTTAACACAAATTGAACCCCTTCTGAGAAGAGGGGGTTTGGTTGCTGCCAAGGCAATTCGCAGCACGGGGCAGTCAGAGCAGACGGCCTCTCAACACAGGCACGAAAAATCGCTCTCCTTTGCAGAAATATACCCCAAAGATAGTGACTTAACCCTGATGAACAATCTACAAGTGCGGCCAGGGCCTGCTCAAATAACACCGCTGTACGATATAGTTGGTGGGCCTAGGGTATGAAACAAAACCGAGACAATGTGCGAAAAGCGATGGTTTCTCTTTTGTTTTTGACAGGGCTTTCGACGGTAGCGCTTGCACAAGACAACGCGGTACAGCCGACCCCGACCACAAACCCGATCACCACAGCAGCTGTCGAACTGGGGTTCTGACTTGTGCTGCGCGCGTGCAGCAAGTCACATCGTTTCTTGGGATCACAGCCAAAACAAAATCCACGATCCGCCGACCGCTGAGCCCTGCTGACCAAAACAGCTTTTATGTTTTCACAACTGTGGAGACAGACGGCACAACAGCGCTCGCGACGGCGGAATTCTTCCCATCTGCTCAAGGGTGCAAAGCAACCTACTCTCTCACCCTAAATCTCGGCAAGCCTTGCGAAACTGTTCGTGCAGAACGGTTTGCAGATCTCGGAGAGGGCGCGCTTTTGTCAGACAACATCAGAGTCATGACAGACGCCAACGCAATGCGCATTTCTCTTATCTCTTCAGGAGAGACTTGCACGCTTATCAAGACTGAAACACTCGATTAGACCAGAAAGAATAAATACAATGAAAGTACGTTCACTTCTTGTCATTAGCACCGCGCTTGCGCCGATTGTCGCCACAAATGCGTTAGCGAATGACGCTAGCTATACCTCTTCAACAACACAGACAGGCTCAGTCACTGTTTATGGATACAACACATCAGGCATCTATAACGGTGGCGTTGATACAGGTGGAGGGGGTAGTTTCGGCAGTGATGGAAGTTATGATGACGGCGTTGTGAAGGCGGGTGGTACTTTCAATTACACTTCAACATCAATTCAAACGGCAACTTCACTTAATAGTTCAGGTACATCTGCTACGTCTCTTGGCAACAGTTCGGCGGCAACAACGATTAACGGCAGTAGTATCGTTGTGAACGGAAATGTTGATGTTAATAACAATCTTAATGTTGACGGATCAGTTGCAAACGCGACTGGCAACTTCACTGTATCAGATAATCTAGATGTTACCGGAGCGACTGATCTCGGCAGCACACTTGATGTGGATGGATTTACAGACCTTAACGCTGGCCTCAATGTTGATGGCAGCACAACACTCGATGCCACGACGATCGTGGGGGCAACCTCAGTCACAGGCACCACATCAATCAACACAACCGGCACAGCAACTTCAACAATTGGTAACAGCACCAATACAACATCAATTCTGAGCACAACGGTTTCTATCGGCAACGCGACAGCCAACACATCGGTTGGTATCGCCACAGGGTCTGGCGAAAACGCGATAGTCTTGGGCAATGAAAATACCGAAACCACGATGCTGGCCAGAGCGGGTAACTCTGAGATTACACTGTATGAAGGAACCGCAGTTATGGGCATAGACCCTAACAACACGGGAACTTCGCTTTCGGCAGCTACGGTGATAGCTCAAAATGGTGAAAAGCGTATTGTTGCAGATGAAAACGGGAAGCTTGAGGTTGTCACCACTGAGGACACAACATCAGGAACAACAGCTGCGATGGTTGTGACCAACTCGGCAGGAAACACGCACGGCGTTGTTGTTCAGGAAGACAAGACGGTTGTTTCGGGTGGCACAAGCTCAAGCAGCTTAACTCTTGCCGACAATGGCGCAACTTTCTCTAATTCTGCGACAGGCCGCCCTATTCAAGTACACGGCGTCGCCGATGGCACCACAGACTTTGATGCCACCAACGTTCGCCAGCTTTACAGCGGCCTTGCAGCCGTATTGGCAGCCACACCCGAGCTTCGCCTTGAACCAGGCAAGACAGGCGCGGGCATCGGCCTCGGCTCCTATGGTGGCTTCCATGCCGTCGGCTTTGGGCTTGGCCACATGTACAACAATGGCGCAGTTTTGACCGTGTCTGTCGGTAAGTCAGCGCAAAGCAAGGCTGCCTACAAGGCCGGTCTCTCCTGGACCTGGTAACAAGACCGCCCCTTCCCGTCATATAGCGGGAAGGGGCATCCAAAAAACCGGCAACGCTATTTGCTGAAAAAGCCCTGCACTACGCGATTTGCGCCCAGTTCATTGAGATGGTGGGTGTCATAGTAAAGACTCCCCTGCGGCGCGCAGACATCACAGCCTGTTTCATCACAAAGGGTTTGACCAACCTCAAGAAGCTCAAACGCAACTTGCGTTTGCAAGGATGGATGTCTAGGCGGAAGGCCACGACTTTTTACAGGTATCTCAGGCATGATTTTACTTGACCGATCCCTTTTATTTCCAATATCCATAAAATATGGAATCATTACTCACAGATCGTCTTGCAACTCTCAGCCACCCTCAGCGGCTAGCGGTGTTTCGCTTGCTCATGCGCCGCTGCCCCGATGAGCTACCTGCAGGCGAGATCGCCGAAGCATTGGACCTCAAGGCAAGCACCGCATCGGTCTACCTGTCTGCCCTGACTCAGGCGGGCCTCATCTCACAACGCCGCGACGGAACACGCCTGCTTTATGGTGTAAATCTCGACACAGCCCGCGAAGTCGTTGCCGGTCTATTTGTCGACTGCTGTCGTGGCAGGGCGGATCTGTGCCCGCCACAATTTTCTGATCTTCTCAGGAGTACCTCACCAATGACTGACAAGACCTTCAATGTGCTATTTGTTTGCACCGGTAATTCTGCCCGCTCGATTATGGCCGAGACCATTTTGCGCGATAAGATAGGCGACAAGTTCACAGCCTACTCTGCAGGCACTGCGCATCGCTCGGAACTGAACCCTTTCGCAGTAGAAATGCTCAAGTCAAAGGGGCATGATGTGTCGCTTCTTCGCTCCAAAAACATTGACGAGTTTCAGAGCGCCGACGCGCCTCAGATGGATTTTATCTTTACCGTCTGCGATCGTGCTGCCAACGAGGAATGTCCCGCCTGGCCAGGTCAACCCGTCTCCGGCCATTGGGGTATGCCAGACCCAGTAAAGGCTGAAGGAACAGACGCCGAAAAGCGTCTTGCATTCCACCAAACCTACGGCGCGCTGCACAACCGCATCATGGCTTTTTCCGCCTTATCGTTTGAGAGCTTGGACCGTGGTTCACTACAAAAACGTGTCGATGAAATCAGTAAAGAAACTGCCATACAGGAATAGCCAAACATGACAACCTACGCGCTCAATGGCCTCGGCCGCATCGGCAAACTTGCTCTTCGACCACTCTTGGAGCGCGGCGCAAAGATCGCCTTTATCAACGACGCCGTTGGCGATGCTGCCATGCATGCCCATCTTCTAGAGTTTGACTCTGTCCATGGCCGCTGGCCTGCAAAATTTGAAGCCGACGATAGGTCAATCAGTATTGACGGCACATCCATCCCTGTCACCAGCACCCGCAATCTGGAAGAGCTGCCGTTGGACGGCGTGGATGTGGTGATTGATTGCACCGGCGCGTTTAAAACGGAGGCCAAGCTAGCCCCGTATTTTGCGGCAGGTGTGAAAAAGGTTGTCGTTTCTGCGCCGGTCAAAGACGGGCCAACGGCCAACATCGTCTATGGAGTCAACGATGATATCTACGACGCAGACATCCACCAGATTGTGACGGCAGCAAGCTGCACGACCAACTGCCTCGCGCCTGTGGTGAAGGTTCTGCTCGAAGGGATCGGTATCAAGCACGGCTCAATCACGACGATCCATGATGTGACCAACACGCAGACAATTGTGGACCGCCCCGCGAAGGATTTGCGCCGCGCGCGCTCGGCGCTGACCAACCTGATCCCGACCACAACCGGGTCTGCGACGGCGATAACGCTGATCTATCCCGAATTGAAGGGTAAATTAAACGGCCATGCCGTACGTGTACCCCTTTTGAACGCCTCCATCACGGATTGTGTGTTTGAGATGGCCCGTGAAACGACTGTGGAAGAGGTGAACGGGTTGTTCCAAGCTGCCGCTGAGGGGTCTCTGAAAGGTGTTCTTGGTTATGAAACCCGCCCCTTGGTCTCGTCCGATTATACCAACGACCCGCGCAGTGGTATCATTGATGCACCGTCAACGATGGTCGTGAACGGCACGCAGCTTAAAGTCTACGCTTGGTATGATAATGAGATGGGCTATGCGCATCGCTTGGTTGATGTGGCTCTGATGGTGGGCGGCAAACTGTGACACGGCCACCAGAACAGACAGCAGGCTTCGCCGCCTACATCACGGTCACGGCCGCCTATTGGGCTTTCATGCTGACCGATGGTGCGTTGCGGATGCTGGTGCTGCTGCACTTTCACACGCTTGGGTTTTCACCAGTGCAACTGGCTTATCTGTTTGTGCTGTATGAGATTGCAGGTGTGGTAACCAACCTTTCCGCAGGGTGGATCGCGGCACGGTTTGGCCTGACATCGACGCTTTATGTCGGGCTTTCGCTACAGGTGGTTGCACTCTTAGCGCTCACCCAGCTTGATCCAACCTGGAGCATCACCGCTTCTGTCGTATTTGTTATGCTGGTGCAGGGCCTATCGGGCGTGGCGAAAGACTTGGCCAAGATGAGTTCCAAGAGCGCGGTGAAAATACTCGCCCCAACGACGGGCGGGGGGCTGTTCCGTTGGGTGGCACTTCTAACTGGATCAAAGAATGCTGTGAAGGGAAGCGGTTTTCTATTAGGGGCCGTTTTGCTGGCCGTCTTCGGCTTCGTGCCTTCGGTACTGACGATGGCGGCGGTCCTGTTTATCATCCTGATCGGTGTTGTGTTCGGTATGCCAGCGGGCCTGCCAGTGGGACGCAAGGACACAAAATTTGCAGAGGTGTTTTCCAAGAACCGCAACATCAACTGGCTCAGTGCTGCACGGTTGTTCTTGTTCGGCGCGCGAGACGTGTGGTTTGTGGTCGGCATCCCGATCTACTTCTACGCTGTGTTGTCGGACGGCAGCACCGAGGGCAACCGCACAGCCTTCTTCATGATCGGGACCTTCATGGCCGTCTGGACGATCCTCTATGGTATTGTCCA
>NZ_CBFHTG010000011.1:0-89764 GCF_965658795.1 Lentibacter sp.
ACCGCGCTCTTCCCGGGCTTTCTTTTTGCTCAAAATATCCTGGGGAGAGCGCGAGAGGGGCAAAGCCCCTCTCGCATTGGTCGGATTGCGCGCAAGCGCAATTCGATCCTCAAAAGTCCACACCGCTCTGGGTCTAAAGGCCACCTTATAAGAGCGCTCCACCTCGTGCGGCATTGTAAAAAGAGCAGCGTAGGCGGCAAAGGGCCTACCCCCACAAGCAGACCTCTCCCAAAATCACAGTCTCTTCATGTTTTGGTCAAAGTTATTTGCCAAGCTTTCTCCTGAAACAGTCCCGATTCAGGAGAGGTCATGTCCCAAGACGCCCGTATCTCACCGCCTCAGAGGCGCGGCAAACGGGCCGTGGTCGGGCTTGTTCTGTGCCTGTCATTGTCCGCCGTGGCGCTCGCGCTTGGCCTCGCACGCTTCGGGCCTGTCGATGCCGCAAGCGCCTTTGCCCCGCCACCGCCTGTGCTCAGCTCTCTTCTGGAGTAGCCGGCCGATAAGCGCGTTGCAGCTTGGCCATGCCACCAATCCAGCGGTCGTAGTCCGCGACCTTGGCGCGCAGATACTCCGCCACCTTAGGGTGCGGCAAGATCAGGAAGCGCTCGGCCTCGACGCCCGCAAGCGCCGCCTCGGCAACCTCTTGGGCAGACAACACACCGTCAAGAGCCGCAGGGTGCCCCTCCGCCCCGCGTATCATATCGGTGTCCACCCCTTGGGGGCACAACACCGACACGCGAATGCCCTCATCGCGATGGCTGATTGCAAGGTTTTCGGCAAAGCCGATGGCCGCGTGTTTCGTCGTGGAATATGCGGCGTTGCCAATCTGGCTCAAAAGCCCCGCGGCCGAGGCCGTCTGAAGGAAATGCCCACCGCCCCGCGCGCGCATCAGCGGCACGAGAACATTCGCCGCATGCACATGCGCCATCACGTTCACATCCCACGCGCGTTGCCACTCAAGGGCGGTCGCACCCGCAGCATTGTCAAATACCAGTGGCCCGAGGAGGCCTGCATTGGAGCAGAAAAGCCCGATCGGCCCCGCCTTGGCCTCAACCGCTTCGATAGCGGCGCAGAGGGCCGCCGCATCGGTCACGTCGCAGATATAACTGCTGTCGGCTCCCACGCTGTGCACAGCATCAGACAGGTCAAAGGCGGCCACATGGGCCGCCCCTTTTTCTTTCAGTGCGCTTACAAGAGCCGCGCCAATGCCTTTGGCCGCCCCCGTGACAACAGCAATGCTGCCGCTGATTTGCATCAGCCGGGTGACATACCGCGCAGGCGCTCGGAGCGGCGGCGCAAAAGCTCAAGCGTTGTCAGCAACGCAATCGAGATCACCACAAGGATCGTCGCAACCGCAAGGATCGTCGGGCTGATTTGCTCACGCAGGCCCGTAAACATCTGCCAAGGCAGCGTCTTCTGGCTCGCCGAGCCGACAAAGAGCACCACAACCACCTCATCAAACGAGGTGATAAAGGCAAACAGGCCACCCGAAATAACACCGGGAAGGATCAGCGGCATCTGCACGCGGAAGAAGGTGGTCACAGGGTCGGCCCCCATATTCGCCGCAGCGCGGGTCAGCGAGCGGTCAAAGCCCACAAGCGTGGCCGTCACCGTGATGATCACGAAGGGGATCCCCAGAACAGCATGCGCAAGGATCACCTTGATGTAGCCCACAAGGTTCTTGTCCATGCCCAGCGTGCCTTCCATCCAGTTGCCAATCTGGCTGTAGAAGAAGAACATACCCGTTGCCGAAATGATCAGGGGAACGATCATCGGAGAAATCATGACCGCCATAATCGCGCGGCGACCGGGCACATGGCTCTGGCTCAGGCCGATGGCCGCAAGCGTGCCAAGGCTCACCGAAATCAGCGTCGCAATCGGCGCGATGATCAGCGAGTTCTTAAAGCTGCGCTGCCATTCGTTGTCATTGAAGAAGTCGCGGTAGTGCTTGAGCGAATACCCCTCAGGGTCAAACCGCAGCATCTCGGGAGTGAAGGTAAAGAAGTTCTCGGCGTTAAAGCTGAGCGGCAGAACCACCAGAATAGGTGTGATCAGGAAGATAAAGATGATCCCGCAGATGGCACGGAACCCGAAGTGCCACAGCACCTGATACCACGTCAGATAAGGCGCGATATAGGAGCGGTAGCGCCCTTCATAAGCCCAATAGATCAGCCAGCCGCCCAAAGCGCCCAGAATAGCGCCAATCACAGCTGTCGGAATCCCTGCCGCAGCAAAGCCCGCGATCCCCCCCGCAGCAAAGGTGATGCCGCGGCCGATCTGCTCGTTTCTGAGCAGATAGATATAGGCCCAAGCCAGAGCAACCATCAGCGCCGCGCCGATCACGATGCCCATGGGCCCCGAACCGTTAGCCGTGCCGATGAAGAGCCCGAAGAAGGCGCCAAATCCGCCAGTGATAAGTGCAACAAGCCAGAAAGGTTTGCGCGAAATCGGAGTGAGTGCAGCCATTGTCTTTATCCCAACTTCACGTTGTCGATGCCAACGATCTTGTCGTAGGCCCAGTAGAGAATGAGAACCGCTCCCAGAAGGATCGAGCCAAGTGCAGCGGCAAGCCCCCAGTTAAGCGATGTCGAAATGTGATACGCGATGCGGTTGGAGATGAAGACACCTTTGTTACCACCCACGATCTCTGGCGTGATGTAGTACCCGATCGCCAGAATAAACACGAGGATCGAGCCCGCCCCGATGCCCGGAATAGACTGGGGGAAATAGACCCGCCAAAACGCCGTCCAGTTCGTCGCGCCAAGGCTCTTCGCCGCGCGCAGATAGGTCGGCTGGATTGTCTGCATCACCGAGTACATCGGCAAAATCATGAACGGCAGCAAGATATGCGTCATCGCAATAATCGTGCCGGTCGCGTTGTTGATAATGATGAGCCTGTCGTCATCAGCCAGAAAGCCGAGCCAGACCAAAACATCGTTGATGACACCCTGCTGTTGCAACATCACTTTCCAGGCCGATGTCCGCACCAGAAGCGAGGTCCAGAACGGCAGCAGCACCAGGATCATCAAAAGGTTGGCCGAGCGCGCTGGCAGGTTTGCCAAGATCCACGCCACAGGATAGCCGAGCAAGATACACATGGATGTAATCACAAGGCTCATCCACATGGTCCGCCCGAAGAGCTTGAGCAGCACGCGCTTGTCTTCGTCTTGCATCTGCGCGCCGTCAGGCGTGCGCTTCATGTCAACGGCATTGAGAAAATAGCCGTTGGTGTATGTCACCGAGTGGGCCTTCATAATCTGCCATGTCTCGGCATCAGCCCAGTCTTCGTCGATGTCGGCAAACACAGCACTAAAGGCAGGCGCCTCAAAGGTGCTCTTGTTGGCCGCCAGCGCCTGAAGCATGTCAGCGTGCGGGCCGGTGTAGGCCGCAAAATCAGCTGTCTGCAAATCCTGAATCAAAGCAGGGTAGACAGATTCCCAAGGTTTGTCTGTCGCCAGCTCTTCTGCCGAATACGGCTCTTCGCCGGGGCGGCGGCCTGCTTCGTCCACAAGCCATGTAAAGTTTGCAAAAGCCGTGTAAGCCTCGGCCGTCTTTGGCATCAGCGCCGCGATCTCGGCTGAAGGGGCAAACCCGTCCGAAGCCTCGAGCGAGAGAGATTCAAGCCGCTCGATACGGCCCACAACACCCTCGGCAAACGCCATATCGCGCGCCGCTGTGTCGCCACCTGACATAAGGTCATACCAGACATCCGCATCGCCCCAGCGCTTATCAAGCACTTTGAGCTCTTTCAGGTAGTCTTTGCCCAAGTCGTCGAGCGCACGGCCCGATTTGCGGAACAGCGAGGAGAAGCCGCTTTCTTCATAGTTAAAGCGCGAGCCAAGGCGCGTGTGCTGCTTGGCCTCTTGCGCAATAAACATATCATAATAGAGCGCCTCAAACGTTGTCTCAGGCGGCAGCGCGTCGCCCTCGGGCGTCCACTTGGCCAGCTCTGAAACCGTGTATGGGATCGTGTTATCAACGATGCGGTTGTCCACCGAGCGGAACAACATCGAAACAATCGGAATGATAAAGGAGATCAGAACAAAGATAAGCAGCGGCGCAATCAGCATGAGCGCCCGCGTTTTCTCGACCCTTAGGGCGCGCGCCAGGCTTTTCTTCAGCGGCGTTCCGTCCGCTGCCAAAACTGGCCCGTTTGATGTTGCTTGGCTCATGTTCGTCCCCGTTTTCTGTCGGTCGTTGGTGCGCGGTGAGGTCTTGTCGCCTCTGGCGTCATGAATGAAATCCGCTGTCGGATTTCATGCAAAACGCGAAGAATGGGGAGGCCCCGAAGGAGCCTCCCCAAAAGTCAGCGATTATTTCGCAAGCCAAGCTTGGAATTTCGCATCGAGATCGTCACGGTTGTCTGCCCACCAGCCATAGTCATAGAGGTGAACGTTTGACGCGTTGGCAGGGTCTGTTGGCATGTGTGGCGCCATGTCGATACCCAGAGACGCGTGCTGGCCTACGAGAGGTGCAGACGATTTGCGCGCAGGGCCGTACGAAATGTATTTCGCTTGGTCTGCAAGACGCTGTGTATCTGTCGCAAAGAAGACGTAGTCCAGAGCACGTGCCTGACGCTCGGGTGAAAGACCCGCAGGAATGATCCAACCGTCAAGGTCAAATGACTGCATGTCCCAGAGCATAGCGATAGGCTGGCCTTGCTCGGCAATCGCCGAGAAGAGACGGCCATTGAAGGTTGAGCCCATCACAACTTCGCCATCGGCGAGAAGCTGTGGTGTTTCGGCGCCGGCTGTCCACCAGACAACTTGGTCTTTGATGGTGTCGAGCTTCGCGAGCGCTTTTTCTACGCCTTCGTCTGTGCCGAGAACGTCATAGAGATCGTCCTTTGCAACGCCGTCGCAGTAGAGAGCCCATTCCATGTTATCAATCGGGCGCTTCTGAAGCGCGCGCTTGCCAGGGTATGTTGCAAGGTCAAAGACATCGCAAACACTTGAGGGAGGCGTGTCGCCAACCATGTCTGTGCGGTAGCCGAATGTTGTTGAATAAACGATCTGCGGGATAAAGCAGTCAGACACCAGCAGGTCGCCGAAGTCTTCTGTTGCAGATGTTCCATCAGGTGCTGGCGCGAGCATGTTGTCGAAATCGATTTCCATCGCGAGGCCTTCGTCGCACAGGCGCATGGCGTCTGATGCAACAACGTCAACCACATCCCATGTGATGTTGTTGGCTTCGTTCATGGCGCGCAGCTTGGCTACGGCTTCGGCTGAGCTGTCATCACTGATGATGTTGACGCCAGTCTTTTCCATGTAAGGCTTGTGGTAGGCGTTCATTTGCGAGTCGGTGTAAGCACCGCCCCATGAAACGATGGTCATTTCTTTCGCCATGTCTTCAGCGTTGGCAACGCCGGACACCATTGTAAGCGCCGTTGTTGCAAGAAGAGTTTTGGTGAATTTCATTGTATTCTCCCGTTGTTGCCCTTTTAGATTTTGTGAAGTGGCCTTCTGGGCATTGAGCCAAAACACATTCAATCAACGCGCCCCGCCTGAGCGGACCACGCGATATTCTCACACTGCCTTACGCGTCGAGCGCGCGGCAATCTTCCGGTAGCCAGCCAATCTCGATCTGCTGTCCCGGCTGCAAGCGTACCTGGTCAGGCGCGTTGCGTGACTTGATGATGAAATCGTCGTTGCCCGCAACCCGAAGGCGCGTGCGGAAGATGTCACCCATATAGATGAATTCCAGCACTTCGGCCTTGAGCGTGTGCGCATCGGCGTGCAGGCGCGTCTTGTCAAACTCAACACGCTCGGGGCGGATCGAAACAGTCGTGCGGTCGCCAACCTTGCTCACGTTGACAGGCATCGCATCAATCTCTTCGCCGTTGTCCAGCTGGACAACACAGGTCTTGCCACTGATCTTTTTGACAGTGCCTTCCAGCGTGTTGTTCTCGCCAATGAACTGCGCAACAAAGCTGTTTTGCGGGTGCTCGTAAAGCTCGTCTGGCGGCGCGATCTGCTGAATGCGGCCATCATCAAACACAGCCACGCGGTCTGACATCGTCAGCGCTTCTGTCTGGTCGTGGGTCACATAAACCGTGGTGATCCCCAGCTCATGCGCAAGGTGGGTGATCTCGAATTGCATTTTCTCCCGCAGCTGCTTGTCGAGCGCGCCGAGAGGTTCGTCCATAAGCACAAGCTCGGGCTCAAACACAAGCGCCCGCGCCAGAGCAACACGCTGCTGCTGACCGCCCGAAAGCTGCGCAGGACGACGGCCACCAAAGCTGCCCATCTCGACCATATCCAAAGCACGCTTCACCTTGGCTTCACGATCAGACTTGCCGATCTTGCGGACCTCAAGAGGAAACGCGAGGTTCTCGGCAATCGTCATATGCGGGAACAGAGCGTAATTCTGGAACACCATGCCAATACCGCGCTTGTGCGGCGGAATGTTGTTGATACTCACACCATCAATCTTGATCTCGCCGTGTGTGGCTGTCTCAAAACCTGCCAGCATCATGAGGCAAGTTGTCTTGCCCGACCCTGACGGCCCAAGCATTGTCAGAAACTCGCCCTTGGGCAATGTGAGGTTAAGGTCTTTTACGACAAGCGTCTCGCCATCGTAACTTTTCTGCACACGTTCGAACGCTACGAACGCATCTTCATTATGCGTGTTGGCCAAAATAGGCTCCCCGTCGTTTGCTTATGGCTTAAGCCACTTATTGCTGCACATCTAACCTCAGGTGGAAGGGGTCATGCAACAGTCTTCCCAACTATTTTTTTATGACCCAAGTAAAATCCAGATTTAGTCACAAAACGCACAAAATGACTATTTTTGCGTCAGTTTATTTTCTGCAATACAGCATTTGGCTAAGATTGTTTCGCCAGCGCAGCAAACTTCACGCGTGAACAGCTCAAGAATCGCACCGCCCCCAGACTATGAAATGTCGCAAACCGCCCAATCAAGGCGTTTTGGCCGCTAGACCAATTCGCCCGTTTTGCGGCTGATTGAGCTAAACCCCAAACAGACTGAGCCAGCCACATGCATTACGACAGAACCCCCTTTTCCGAGGCCGAGTACACCACCCGCCTCGCCAAAACCCGCGCCGCCATGGAAGTGGCAGGCATTGACCTGCTCTACGTGCAAGACCCCTCCAATATGGCGTGGCTCACAGGCTATGACGGCTGGTCTTTCTACGTCCACCAAGGCGTGATCATCACACATGATGACGCCCCGCACTGGTGGGGCCGCCGCCAGGATGCAAACGGCGCAGTCCGCACAGTTTATATGGAGGACAGCCACGTCCACGGCTATGCCGACAACTACGTCCAATCCACCGAGCGCCACCCCATGCAAGACCTCGCCGAGCGCATCAAAGCCATCGGCAAAAGCGATGTCCGCATCGGTGTCGAAATGGACAATTACTACTTCTCTGCCAAAGCCTTCCAAACCCTGCTCACAGAGCTGCCCAACGCACAGTTTCTTGACGCCACAGCGCTGGTCAACTGGCAGCGCACCGTGAAATCTTCCGAAGAGCTGGTCTTCATGCGCCGCGCCGCCAAGATCTCCGAAAAGATCGTTGATGGCCTCCTTGAGCGCGTCGAAGTCGGCGTCCCCAAAAACGAGATCGTCGCCGAAGTGCAGCGCGACGCGATCCGCGGCGCCGATGGCCACTGGGGCGACTATGCCGCCATCGTGCCGCTTTTGCCCTCAGGCTCCGATGCCGCCGCGCCCCACCTCACATGGGATGGGCGCCCCTTTGCCAAAGGCGAAGCAACTTTCTTTGAAATTTCAGGCTGCTACCGCCGCTACCACGCGCCTTTCTGCCGCACGATCTTCTTGGGCGAACCATCCGATTTCCTCAAGCGCGCCGAGGCCGCGCTTGTCGAAGGGCTTGAGGCCGGCTTGGAAAAAGCCCGCGCCGGCAACCGCGCCTGCGATATCGCCAATGCCCTCGCAGCACCCTTGGAAAAAGCAGGCATCGAACGGGGCGCGCGCTGCGGCTACCCCATCGGCCTGAGCTACCCGCCCGATTGGGGCGAGCGCACCATCTCCTTGCGCGCCGAAGATGAAACCTTGCTGGAGCCAGGGATGACATTCCACTTCATGCCAGGTCTCTGGATGGACACTTGGGGCATGGAAATCACCGAGACAATTCTCATCAAAGACGAAGGCCCGGCCGAAGCGCTGTGCGACCGTCCCCGCCAGATGTTTGTCAAACCATGAGCACCCTCGCCCGTACCGTCGAAATACTGGAAACGCTCATCGCGTTTCCAACCATCTCCACCGATGGCAACTTGGCCATGATCAGCTTTATGGCCGATCACTTGGGCCAGCTTGGCGCGCGGGTGAACACGTTTATCTCGCCCTGCGGGGCCAAGGCCAACCTCTTCGCAACCCTCGGCCCCGAGGGTGACGGCGGCATCGTGCTCTCGGGCCACTCCGATGTGGTCCCCGTGGCCGATCAGGACTGGACGTCAGACCCCTTCACACTCACAGACCGCGACGGGCTGCTGTTTGGCCGTGGCACCTGTGACATGAAGGGCTTTATCGCCGCAACTCTGGCCATGGCCGAAGACTACGCCAAGCTCGAGCTGACACGCCCCGTCCACTTCGCCTTCACCCATGATGAAGAGACAGGCTGCATCGGCGCGCAGGCGCTTGTGGCCGAGCTTCAGGCCCAAGGGCTGAAACCCGCGATTGCCATCATCGGTGAACCCACCGAAATGCGCATCATCGAGGGCCACAAGGGCTGCTGCGAATACACCACCCGCTTCACGGGCCTTGAGGGCCACGGCAGCGCCCCCGACCGTGGCGTAAACGCCGCCGAATATGCGGTGCGCTACGTCAGCAAGCTCATGGAGCTGCGCGGCGACCTGATGGCGCGCGCGCCCGCGGGCAGCCGCTTTGAGCCGCCCTATACAACCGTCAACATCGGCCGCATCGCGGGCGGCGTTGCGCATAATGTGATCGTTGGCAAAGCCGAAGTTGATTGGGAGTTTCGCCCCGTTCAGGACAGTGATTACAAATTCGTGCACACAGCGCTCAATGCCTACACAAATGACGTTTTGCTCCCCGCCATGCGCGCGGTTCACCCCGCCGCCGACATCGAGGTCGAGGTCATGGGCGAGGTCACAGGCCTCACCCCGATGGAAGACAACGAAGCGCGCGACCTCTGTTCGGCGCTCACGGGCGGCAACGGTGTCGATGTGGTGGCCTTCGGCACCGAGGCGGGGCTGTTCCAGCAGCTCGGGATGTCGGCTGTGGTCTGCGGGCCGGGCAGCATCGAACAGGCACATAAGCCAGACGAATTCATCGCCCCCGACCAGCTGCAAGCCTGCCTCAATATGCTCGCAGGCCTCAGCAAAAAACTCACAGCCTAACAGCACTCCAAAGCGGGGCGCTCCCGCCGAAGCTGGTTTGCATCAAAGATGCAAACGCGTCTGTTGGGCCGCGCGCGGCGGGCAGCCAGCTAAAGCTGCCACCCCACCGCGCGGTGCATTGACTAATTTTGGGTTAACAACACAGGGCATCAGGCGGTGCACGCATGGTGCACGGGGGGTGCACACATATCACCCCCCTGATTTTCACCCGCCCAAAACCGTTAACGCCCCGGAACGCAGCTCGCAAAAGCTCTTTCTTTTTGCTCCAAATATCCCGGGGGGTCTGGGGGGCTGGCCCCCCAGCTTATCCTGCGGTCTGGGGGGCCAGCCCCCAGGTTTCTCCAGCAGTCTGGGGTCGGCGCAGGCCGGAAAAGCCTCAGCTCTGGGCCTTGAACAAGCCCGCCGCTTTGACGTTTTCATAGCCCTCATCAAGCGCTTTTCTGGCGCGCGCGATGAGCGTGTCGATCTCGTCTTTGGTGATGATCAAGGGCGGCGAAATCACCATACGATCCCCTACATGGCGCATGATCAGATTGTTGGCAAAACAGCGCTCCCGCACCATAAAACCAACGGTCCCAACATCCGCTGCAAACTTCGCACGCGTGACTTTGTCAGGCGTCAAAGCAAGCGAGCCCATCATGCCGACAATCTTAACTTCGCCCACCATAGGATGGTCACCAAGGCTCTCGAACTTTTCTTTCAGATAAGGCGCAAGCTCGGTTGCGGCGTGGCTCACAATGCCCTCTTCTTCAAGAATACGCAGGTTCTCCAAAGCCACCGCAGCCGCCACAGGGTGGCCCGAATAGGTGTAGCCGTGGTTGAACTCACACTGCCCCAGAACAGCCGCGACATCATCGTTCACAATGCTCGCCGCAATCGGCGCATAGCCCGAGCTAAGCCCTTTTGCCACCGTGATAATATCAGGCTTGATGCCCATAGTCTGGCTGCCGAACCAATTGCCCGTACGGCCAAATCCACAGATCACCTCATCGGCAATCAGCAAGATTTCATACTTGTCACAGATCCGCTGGATCTCGGGCCAATAGGTGCTTGGCGGCACGATCACGCCCCCGGCCCCCTGGATCGGCTCAGCAATAAAGGCCGCGACCTTGTCTTCACCCAGCTCAAGGATCGCTTTTTCAAGCTGCTGAGCCCGCTCAACACCAAAGTCCTCGGGGCTCATATCGCCCCCCTCGGACCACCAGTTCGGCTGGTCGATATGGTGAATGTCAGGGATCATCCCGCTCTGCGCATGCATACCTGACATCCCCCCCAAAGCCGATGAGGCAACAGAGGATCCGTGGTAGGCATTGATGCGTGAAATAATCACTTTTTTCTCGGGCTGACCCTTCTCGTGCCAATAGGTCCGCACGATGCGAATATTGGTGTCATTCGCTTCCGAGCCGGAGCCCGCAAAGAAGACGTGATTGAGGTCATAAGGCGCAAGCTGCGCAAGCCGCTCTGCCAGCGCAATCGCCGGAACATGGGTCGTTTGAAAGAAGGTATTGTAATAGGGAAGTTCGCGCATCTGACGCGCCGCAACCTCAGCCAGCTCTTCACGCCCATAGCCAATGTTTACACACCACAAACCCGCCATAGCATCGAGGATCTCGTTGCCCTCGCTGTCCGTCAATGTCACGCCCTTAGCCCGTGTAATCACCCGGGCGCCCTTCTTGGCGAGGTCATCATTGGTGGTAAACGGGTGCATGTGATGCGCGGCATCAAGGCGCTGCAACTCTTCGGTCGGCATGTGGTTGGTAATCTGTGTCATGTGAAACTCTCCGCTGCGCAGATTAATCCACGCGGTCTAAATCATCTTTCCCAGAATATGATCAAATTATTTCCTGTCAATCTCTTGTGTCTTCCGTCAGGGCGCGGCGCACCTGCTCCATACCCTGAATCACATCTTCCCGCATAGCCTTTGCCGCGCGCTGCGCGTCTCCGGCACGCATTGCATCGAGCGCCTCGTGGTGTTGGTCGGGAAGGTTCTGTGTGCCGACACGCCCACAGACCACGCGCAAAGATGGCCCAAATCTTAGCCAAAGCCCATCTGCCAGTGCTGAAAGAATAGGCGCTTCGGCCATTGAGTAGAGGCGCGCATGAAAGCGATAGTTCTGTTCTAGATAGGTGCGCACATCACCTCGCTCAATGGCCACGTCCAACGCGCTATCAATGTTGGTGAGCTCCTCAATCGCACTGTCATTGGCACGCTCTGTTGCGCGCACAACAAGCTGTGGTTCAATCGCCTGGCGCGCGAAAATCAGCTCATTTACATGGCCCACTGTCAATGAGGGAACAGCAACACGACGATTACCCAGAAACTCTAAGGCCCCTTCTGCTGTGAGCCGGCGGATCGCTTCGCGCACGGGCGTCATCCCTGCGCCAAGCTCGTCACAAATCCCCTGAATGGTTACAGCCTGGCCAGGAGCAAGCTCGCCGAACAAAAGTAAATCGCGCATCTCACGATAGACCTTCTCATGTGCAGGAAGCACCGTTTCAGAAGCGTCAGGGTAGGCGGCAAAGCTCACCAATCTAGCCGATTTAGCGGTGTCTTGCGTCATGGGTCGTCCTTTCGAATCTCTTGCAATTTCTTCAGCTTCGTGCAGGCATCTTAATTGAAATGTTGCCAAGACACTCAAAACTTGATCAAATATTTCGTCAAGGGGAATGACCTCTTATTCAGGGAGTAACCAAAAATATGAAAACCTATCTATTGACCGCAACCGCATCACTCGCACTCGTCGCAGGCATGGCCTCAGCTGACGAAGTTCGGGTCTACAACTGGTCCGACTATATCGATGAAGCGCTGCTTGCAAAATTTGAAGAAGAAACCGGCATCAAGCTCATCTACGATGTGTTTGACTCAAACGAAGTGCTCGAAACAAAGATGCTTGCGGGCGGATCCGGCTATGACGTGGTTGTGCCAACAGGCACGTTCCTTCAACGCCAAATCACAGCTGGCGCCTTCCAGAAGCTCGACTTGTCCAAGCTGCCAAACCACGCCAACCTATGGGATGTGGTCAGCAAGCGTACAGAACAATACGACCCCGATAACGCCTACTCCATCAACTACATGTGGGGCACAACAGGCATCGGCGTAAACGTGGGTAAAGTTCAAGAAATCCTTGGCGCAGACGCCCCCATCGACAGCTGGTCGCTCGTATTTGACCCTGCAAATATGGAAAAGCTCGCCGAATGTGGCGTCCACTTCCTTGATGCACCTGCAGAGATGATCCCTGCGGCACTGAAGTTCCTTGGCGAAGACCCTAACAGCCAAGACCCCGATGTCATTGCAAAGGCTGAAGGCGTTTATATGCCTGTGCGCGACCACATTCAGAAGTTTCACAGCTCAGAGTACATCAATGCGCTCGCCAATGGCGACATCTGCGTTGCTGTCGGTTGGTCTGGTGACATTCTCCAAGCCCGCGACCGCGCGGCAGAAGCAGAGAATGGCGTAGAAATCGCATATCATGCTCCAAAAGAAGGTGCACAGATGTGGTTTGACCAAATGGCTATCCCTGTTGACGCGCCAAACCCAGAAGCTGCGCACACATTCCTGAACTTCATCATGGATGCGCAGAACATGGCAGACGCTTCAAACTATGTTTATTACGCCAACGGCAACAAAGCCTCGCAAGAGTTTCTTGTGGAAGATGTGATCGGCGACACAGCGATCTATCCAGATGCTGCGACCCTAGACAACCTCTTCACAACAAGCCCATATGAAGCAAAAGTTCAGCGTGTTGTGACGCGCCTCTGGACAAAAATCAAATCAGGCACCTAAGTCTGATCAACGGCCCGCAAACTCAAGTTTGCGGGCTTTTTACACCTCGGGGGGCTCAATGGCTCAAACAGTTTTTGCACCATGGCTTGACGCAGACGAAAAGCCACTCATCCAGTTTAAAAACGTCACGAAACGTTTTGGAGACTTCGTTGCAATCGATGATCTCACCCAAGACATCTATGCCAAAGAGTTCTTCGCGCTGCTTGGCCCATCAGGCTGCGGCAAAACCACAATGATGCGCATGCTGGGCGGCTTTGAAACGCCCACTGAAGGCCAGATCCTGATCGCTGGTCAAGACATGGCTGGCGTCCCGCCCAACAAGCGCGCTGTAAACATGATGTTCCAGTCCTATGCGCTCTTCCCTCACCTGTCTGTTGCCGAAAATATTGCCTTTGGCCTCAAGCGCGAAGGCAAGCCCAAGCCCGAGATCGACGCCCGCGTCGAAGAGATGCTGCGCCTCACGCGGCTCACCAAGTTTGCCAAGCGCAAACCCCACCAGATTTCAGGGGGTCAACGCCAGCGCGTAGCCCTTGCCCGCTCGCTCGCCAAAGCGCCCAAGCTCCTGCTGCTTGATGAGCCGCTCGGCGCACTCGACAAAAAGCTGCGCCAGGACACGCAGTTCGAACTCATGGATATTCAGGAAAAAACAGGCACAACTTTTGTCATCGTAACCCACGACCAAGAGGAAGCCATGACAGTTGCTTCTCGCGTTGCAGTTATGGACGAAGGCCAAATTATTCAGGTCGCGACGCCAGCCGATATCTACGAACGGCCGAACTCGGTCTATGTTGCCGACTTTATCGGCGATGTGAACATTCTTCATGGGCATGCCACGCGTACCGACGGCGGCTACAAGATTGTCTATGCAGAAGGCAAACCGCCGCTGCACGCCGAAACCACAAGTGACCTTGGCAACAGTGCCAAATGTGCTTTGGCAATCCGCCCCGAGAAGGTTGCCATCACGGCGCAAAAGCCCGCAAAGGTAACCAACGCGATCAAAGGCAAGATCATCGACATTGCATATTTAGGCAACCTGTCGACCTACCATGTCGAGATAGAAGGCGGCCACATGATCAAGGCCCAGACAGCCAACACAAGAAGGCTTGAGCGCCGTAGCTTCACATGGGAAGACACGGTCTGGCTGTCGTGGACAGACACAGCTGCTATCGTGCTGGAGGGCTGAGCTATGCGCCGCTTCACGCTCATCGCAGTGCCATATGTCTGGCTCTTGGTGCTATTTCTTGTGCCGTTTGTCATTGTCTTCAAGATCAGCCTGTCAGACACAGCACTGGCCATCCCGCCTTATACCCCAACGCTTGATATCACATCAGGCTGGCAAGGCTTGCGTAGCTTCTTCACTGAGCTTGATTTCGAAAACTTCGTCTTCCTCACGACAGATGATCTCTACTGGAAAGCCTACCTGAGCTCACTTCAGATCGCTGCGCTCTCAACCGTGTTCGCCCTGCTGGTCGGCTATCCTATCGCCTACGCAATGGCGCAAGCACCCGACGAGTGGCGCCCAACCCTGATGATGCTGGTGATCCTACCCTTCTGGACGTCCTTTCTCATTCGCGTTTATGCGTGGATGGGTATCCTCTCCAATGAAGGCTTCCTCAACCAATTCCTTCTCTGGACAGGCCTCATCTCGGAGCCTCTCATCATTCTGAACACAAACACAGCCGTTTATATCGGAATTGTATACACCTACCTGCCCTTCATGATCCTCCCCATTTATGCAGCTTTGGAAAAGCTCGACGCTTCTCTGCTTGAAGCTGCCGAAGACTTGGGGTGCTCGCGCCTCACCGCCTTCTGGCTCGTGACCATTCCGCTCAGCAAGCAAGGCATCATCGCTGGCTGCTTCCTTGTGTTCATTCCGGCACTGGGCGAATTTGTAATTCCCTCGCTGCTTGGCGGGTCTCAGACTCTGATGATCGGCAAGATCCTGTTTGAAGAGTTCTTCTCCAACCGCGACTGGCCCGTTGCCTCGGCCGTGGCCGTCATCCTTCTGATCATCCTGATCATCCCGATTGTGCTGTTCCAGCGCAACGAGCAAAAACAACGGGAGGCGGAAGGCCAATGAGACGTTTCACATGGTTCAACGCCACCTCACTCACCATCGGCTTTCTCTTCCTCTACCTGCCGATGCTTATTCTGGTGATATACAGCTTCAACGAGTCAAAGCTGGTAACCGTTTGGGCGGGGTTTTCAACCAAATGGTATGGTGAGCTCTTCCAAAACCAGGCCTTCCTTGATGCGGCTTGGGTCACGATTGAAGTCGCCGTCATCAGCTCCACAATCGCGTCCATTCTGGGCACAATGGCTGCCTATGTGCTCGTGCGTGGAGGGCGGTTCCGAGGGCGCACGCTCTTTTCGGGCATGATCTACGCGCCACTTGTTATGCCCGAAGTGATCACCGGACTGTCGCTGCTTTTGCTCTTCATCGGCATCGGCCTTGACCGTGGGGTGCTCACCATCGTTCTGGCACACACGACATTTTCAATGTGCTACGTGTCGGTCGTCGTCTCCTCCCGCTTGGTCAGCTTTGACCGATCGCTCGAAGAGGCCGCCCTTGACCTTGGCTGCTCCCCTTTTGAAGCCTTTCGCCTTGTCACACTGCCAATCATCGCGCCTGCGGTGATTTCGGGCTGGCTCCTTGCCTTCACCCTATCGCTTGATGATCTCGTCATTGCGTCCTTCACAGCTGGCCCCTCGGCCACGACCCTGCCGATCAAGATCTTCTCAGCCGTGCGCCTTGGCGTTTCCCCGGAAATTAACGCGCTCTCCACGATCATGATCAGCATTGTGACAGTCGGTGTGATCACAGCCTCACTCATGTCCAAACGCGCATCTGTGCGCCAGAAACGTGAAGAGAGGGCCGCCGAACGGGCTGCTGACTAGTGCGGCGTATCTTTCCAGATCACGCCTATTCAGACGCCCGCATTACGGGCTGCTACTGGAGCGAAACAGTGTCAGATGCAGCCTTGAGAAGGGCCCCTCTTGTGGGAGCCACTCAAGCTGATGTGGCCATCGTCGGAGCCGGGTTCACAGGGCTCTCCGCGGCCTTGGCCCTTGCACAAAAAGGCCTATCCGTTGTGGTGCTCGAAGCGGGCTTTCCCGGCTGGGGCGCATCGGGCCGCAATGGCGGCTTTTGCTGTCTTGGCGGATCAAAAGCCAGCGATAGCTGGATAGACCGGCAACACGGCAAACCAGCCCGCCTGACTTATCGCAATGCCGAAGCCGCCGCTGTCCACCATGTCGCACAGACGCTGTCCCGATACGAAATAGAAGCCGAGGTTCATAGCCAGGGCGAAACACAACTGGCTCACAAGGCAAGCATCACCTTTGAAGCAGACGCCCGCGCCATCGAAGAAAACTACGGCGTCACCCCAATAGTTCATAGCAAGGCAGAGCTGCCTGCACTCGGTATGGTGGGGCCTTTTCACAGCGCCCTCACCACGCCTATAGGTTTTGGCCTCAACCCGCGCAAATATCTGGCTGGCCTATTGCAGGCCGCCGAAGAGGCGGGCGTTCAAGTCTTCGGTCAAAGCCCCGTTTCAAAAACCTCGCGCACAGCAAGGTATACCCTCGCCACGCCTCACGGCACGCTCAAAGCGGAACAGCTCATCATTGCCACCAATGGCTACACTTCCGAAGATGTTCCTCCATGGATGGCCGCGCGCTATCTGCCCGCACAGTCCTCGGTCATCGTCACGCGCACGTTAACAGAAGCCGAAATCGCAACGGGCTGGAGCTCTGATCAAGCGGCATATGACAGCCGAACGCTCCTGCACTACTTCCGCCTTATGCCAAACCGCCGCTTCCTCTTCGGGATGCGCGGCGGTCTCATGTCGTCAAACACATCAGAGATGCGCAACCGCCGCCAGATCCGCGCCCATTTTGAGGCTATGTTCCCCGCTTGGGCCCAAGTTGAAACACCTCACTACTGGTCAGGCATGGTCTGCCTATCAGCCAGTCTCACACCTTTCGCAGGGCCAATCCCGAACATGCCAGGGGCCTATGCCGGCTTTGCCTATCACGGCAACGGCGTCGCCATGGGCAGCTATACAGGCGCGCTTCTGGCCGATCAGATCCTTGGCACCAACACCCTGGAAATACCCGAACTCATGCAAAAAGCACCCAAGCGCTTCCCGCTCGGCCGCGCCCGCCGCGCCCTGATGTTTGGCGCCTATGCGGGTGCAGCCCTCACAGATCTTTAGTCTTTCTTTTTGCCCCAAATATCCTAGGGGGTCTGGGGGACAAAGTCCCCCAGCTGAGCGTCGCGCCAAAGGCGCGGCGCCACACCTCAGACAGAGCCGAAGCCCACATCAAGCGCGCTTAGTACCCTGTCAATTTCGACCTCCGAAATCGTCAGGGGCGGCGACATAAGGATATTGTTTGCCCCCAAACGCACCATAGCACCCGCGTCATAAGCCGCCTTGTGAATACGCTTCATCGTTGGCATATCCATCGGTGTTTTTGCAGCTTTGTCCGAGACAATCTCGATACCCGTCATAAGGCCATGGCCCCCGCGCACATCGCCGATAATGTCGTATTTCTCGGCCAGCTTCAGCGCACCTTCGTAAAGCTGTGTTCCGCGAGCTGCGGCGTTGGTCTTTGTGTCCAGACGCAGTGTTTCGCTCAAAGTCGCCGTCACGGCTGCCGCGCCAACAGGATGCGCCGAATAGGTATAGCCGTGGAAAATGCCCGCCTCGCCTTTGGTGTCTTTTTCAAACACATCCGCAACCGCCTCGCTCATGAGGGCGGCCCCCACAGGAAAATACCCCGAGGTAATCCCTTTTGCGGTACACATCATATCAGGCTTCACGCCCCAGTGCCGCGCACCGCTCCAGTGTCCCGTGCGCCCGAAACCTGTGATCACCTCATCAGCAATCATCAGAATTCCGTGCCGCGTACAGATCTCGCGCAACAGCGGCATCAGAGTTTCATGCGGCACGATAACACCACCAGCGCCTTGGATGGGCTCCATGATAAAGGCTGCAATCGTATTTGCACCTTGGAAGTTGATCTCATCCTCCATCGCCTGTGCAATCAGCTGCGCAAGAACCGCAGGGTCGGTTTCGTTAAACGGATTGCGGTACGTATAGGGGCTCGGCAGGTGAAAACAGCCCGGCAATAGCGGCTCATAGGCAATGCGGAAGCGGTTGTTTCCATTCACACTGGCACCCCCAAAGTGCGTGCCGTGATAGCCCTTTTTGAGGCTGAGGAACTTGGTGCGCGTCGGCTCTCCCTTGATACGGTGATACTGCCGCGAAAGTCGCAAGCAGGTCTCGACCGAGTCAGACCCCCCCGAAGTAAAAAACACCCGGCCCATGCCGTCTTCCTTGAAGAACTCGCGCACAGCGTAAGACGCTTCAATCGCGGTCGGGTTGCTCGTGCCTGCAAAGGCCGAGTAATAGGGCAGCTCGTAGAGCTGCTTGGCAATCGCGTCTTTCACAACGTTGTTGGAATAGCCAAGGTTCACACACCACAGCCCGCCCACAGCATCGACAACTTGTGCTCCGTCCAGATCGGTTATTGTCACCCCGTTAGCCGATTTGATAATTGTCGGGGGGTGCTCAAGGCTATCGCCCGGCGCGCCCATCGGGTGCCACATATGGCGTGCGTTGTTCTCCTTGAGGAAGTTATCGTCTTTCATCGCGCTCTCCATCGGGCTGTGCAGGAATTTGATCAAATCTAGCACGCCGCCCGATTCTGTCCAGCGCGATTACACTGTGTAACGCTCCACAAAGGCGCGCAAAATACGCTCTGGCTCTGTCACGTCTGCCGCGTGGCACATCTCGATCAGTTTTTCCGCTTCTTCGGGTGCGAAATAGCCTTTGTGTTTGTATATCCTGATCCGCGCCTCAAACTCTACCGCATCGGCCTCAGGGTGAAACTGAGTGGCATAAACATTCTCTTTGTAACGAATCATCTGAAAGGGGCAGCTTGGCGCTTCCACCAGATGCACACAGCCCTCCGGCAGGCTTTGCAAAGCTTCCTTGTGGCCCACAAACGCCTCAAATTGCGGTGCCAAGCCCTGGCAGAGCGGGTCGGCTTTCCCAGCCTCTGTTAAGCGGCAGTCTGCCGTGCCGACAGGCTCACCAAACCGCGCTTTGCTTACGTTTTTGGCCAAATGGTGGCTCAAAACACCGATCCCGTAACAACACCCCATAAAGGGAAAGTCGCGCGCGGTGATCTCGGGCATCAAAGCCAAGACATCACGCTCGATCTTGGCTTCAATCGCGCTCTTTTCGGCTGGGCTGTCACTAACACAGCCCGGCCCGCCACCAACGATCACACCTGCATAATCGCTCAGGTCAAAACCAGTGGGCAGATCCTCACAATCAAGTCTCACCCGCTTTACAGCCTCGGGCGCAAGCCCGCCTTTGGCGCAAATCGCAGCAAACTCGTTGTCAGCCGCATCAGCTTCAGGGCGCAGCTGCAAAATCAGAAAGGGTTTCATGGGCCATATCCTTTTGCTAAAGCTCACTTGCATCGCCTTGACCTGAAAATGCAATCCCCTAGGTTGGATCGAGCGCATCACATGAAAGGGTTTCCCATGGCCAAGCGCCCCATATCCACCACGCGGTGGACACGCTCTTCATGAAACCTTTGCTCACAGGGCTGCTCTCGCGACAGTCGACAAAAAAGACCTCAAGCCAGGCAAGGCCAGCTGCGCGGCTTGTCGATCTTTGGTGCCATGCCACAGAACCAGAGCACATACCCGCCTTCCTCCAGCTTCGCCGCAGCATCGCGATCGAGCGTCCTGGCGTCACCTGCCTCATCACAACCGATGGCAGCATCTCCCGCCCCGAAGGGCTTGAGCCGACGCTGGGGTGGAGCACCATCGAACGCAGCACACAAAGCATAGCCGCTTTCTTTGCCGATTGGGCGCCACGCCTTTGCCTTTGGGCAGGTGGTGCGCTCATGCCTCCGCTTATCTCCGAGACCGCCAAACGCGGTGTTCCCATATTTCTGCTGGATGCAAACGCAGAGAGCTTTCAGACCACTGTCTGGCGTGGTGAAGGCTTGTCACAACGCCGCGCGCTCAAGCTGTTTTCTACGTTTCTCGCCCGCGACAGTGAGGCCGAAGCAGCGCTGCGCAAGATGGGTATAGAGAGCGATGATATCTTCGTTGCAGGGCGCATGCAGCAAGGCGTCCCGTCCTTGCCGCACAACGAAGCTGACCTCAATGACTTGTCCCGCGCCATCAGCTCGCGGCCGACGTGGCTTGCTGCCTGCACACGCGCCGAGGAGCTCGCCGTTATCCTCCCCGCACACCTCAAAGCCAGCCGCGCCGCCCATCGCCTCCTGCTCATTCTTGTACCAGATGACGAAGACGAATGTGACGCTTTCAAACAAGCCCTCGATGAGCACAGGCTCCGCTACAGCGTCTGGCCCGACATGTCAGGTCTGGCCGATGAAACAGCTCAGGTTCTGCTGGCAGAAGATCCGTTCGAAATGGGGCTCTGGCTACGGGTATCACCTGTCACGTTCATGGGCGCTTCGCTCGTGTCAGGCTTTGGCGGGCACAACCCCTACGCCGCGGCCAATCTTGGCTCGGCCATTCTCTATGGCCCAAATGTGGGCAAACATCTTTTGGCCTATTCCCGCTTTGCCTCTGCGGGTGGCGCGCGGATCGTGCGTGATCTGGACACCCTTACAGCTGCCGTGAGCCAGCTCTCCGCGCCCGACCGCGCCGCCCAAATGGCAATGGTTGCATGGGAGATCGCAACCGAGGGTGCAGATGTCACTGATCGTGTCACCTCTCTTGTGCACGACGCGCTCGACCACTTGGAGGAAAGCTGATGCACACGCCAGGTTTTTGGTTCCGCCCCCGCTCTTGGCAAAGCACGCTTCTCGCGCCTTTAGGGTCACTCTATGCCAAGGGCACAGCGCACAGGCTGGCAAAAGGGCATCCCGTAAAGCTCTCTGTACCCGTGGTCTGTGTGGGCAATATTAATGCTGGCGGGACAGGCAAAACCCCCACAACAATCCATCTGGTCCAGGAGTTTCTCGCATTAGGGCACACACCCGTTGTTGTCTCTCGTGGCTATGGCGGGGCGCTTGAAGGCCCCGTACAAGTCGATCCGCGCAGCCACGCCGCTGCTGATACAGGCGATGAACCGCTTCTGCTTGCTGCATTTTGCAGTGTCGTAGTGTCCAAGAACCGCTTGGCAGGTGCACAGATGGCCGAGAAAATCGGAGCGAGTGTCATTCTCTTTGACGATGGCTTTCAAGATCCATCTGTTCACAAAGACCTTTCGCTCGTCGTGGTGGATGCAAAACGCGGATTTGGAAACGGGCGTTGTATCCCAGCTGGCCCACTGCGCGAACCGGCCTCAACAGGCCTTGCCCGTGCCGATGCGCTCATCACCATAGGTACTGAAGCAGAGCAAAGCAGCTTTTCCACATCTACAGATGTCGCGCGCCTGCAAGCGACACTCACACCATTGCAAATGGGTATGGACTGGGCTGATACACGTGTGCTTGCCTTCGCAGGAATAGGCCACCCGGAGAAGTTTTTTGCCACGCTCAAAACCCTCGGAGCCGAGATCATCCATGCCGAAGCACTGGCTGACCACCAGCCGCTGACACAAGCACTTATGGCCCGCCTGCTGGCAGATGCCAAACGCCACAACGCGCGCCTTGTCACGACAGAAAAAGATGCGGTGCGCCTGCCTCAAGCGTTCCGCCAAGAGGTGCTCACACTACCAGTGCGCTTGCAGTTTGAAGCACCCGAAAAGCTCAGCGCGCTCCTTAAAACCCTCGGCAGCTAACCCGCCCAAACAAGACAGCTCTAGGTGTCTTCGCCAAGCTTCGGAGAAGCCCTCTTCAGAGATAGCTCTGCATCGCTGAACACAAAGGGACCGCGCACACCGGGCACGCCATCGAGCTCAACCTGCATACCACGCGCTTTGACATGCGGGTCTGCAAAGACTTCGGCCATATCGTTGATCGGCCCCGCCGGAATGCCTTGCTCTTCACAGCCTGCAAGCAGCTCTGCCTTGGTCCACTTTGCCGTTTCACCCATGAGCAGAGCAATCATCGCAGGTCTGTTTGCCACACGGTCAGCATTGGTCAAGTAGTCCGCGTGGTCTTTCATCCATCCCAAGCCAAGCAGGTCACAAAGCCGCTGATACTGACCATCATTGCCAGTCGCGATGATGATATGCCCATCGGCACAATCAAAAACCTGATAGGGCGTCAAATTGGGGTGGTAGTTGCCCGTCCGACCGGGCGGTGTTCCTGTGGTGAGATAGTTCAGCCCTTGGTTGGCGGTCACAGACACGGCCACATCCAGAAGCGCCATGTCCAGATGCTGGCCGCGCCCCGTGCGCTCGCGCTGATAAAGCGCCGCAAGGATACCCGCCACCGAATAGACACCCGTGAACACATCGGTGATCGCAACACCCGCGCGCTGCGGCTGCCCGTCAGGCTCACCCGTAATCGACATAAGACCCGACATTCCCTGAATAATGTAGTCATACCCCGCGCGGTGCGCGTAGGGGCCTGTCTGCCCGAACCCTGTGATAGAACAGTAGATCAGCTTTGGGTTCAGCTCGGCGAGACTGGCATAATCAAGACCGTATTTGGCCAAACCACCCAGCTTGAAATTCTCGATCAGGATATCAGCATCCTTGACCAGCTCGCGCACCTGCGCTTGGCCCTCAGGCGTGCGAAAGTCCACTGTGACACTGGCCTTGCCACGGTTGCAAGCGTGGAAATAAGAGGCCGACGTATCGCCCTCCCGTTCAACAAAAGGTGGCCCCCATTGGCGTGTGTCATCACCCTGTGGCGCCTCGACCTTGATGACCTCAGCCCCAAGATCAGCCAGCGTCTGGCCAGCCCAAGGGCCAGCCAGAATCCGCGCCAGTTCAATAACTTTCAAGCCTTCAAGGGGTGCGCTCATGTCTTAGTTCCCGAGCTGTGCTTCGATCACTTCGCGTAGTTTCGCGTAATTGTTTCCGATCACCCGATCATCCCCAATGATGAACGACGGCGTTGACTCGATACCATCGGCATCAGCATTGGCCTGGAACCATTCGGCCAGCGCCTGCGCTTTGCCTTGGTCGGCAAGGCACACATCAATCGTCTCTGAAGAAAGACCCGCCACGCGCGCGATCTTGCGCAAGCCATCAGCCATTTGTACGGGGTCGCCGCTGCCCATCCACTCACGTTGACCTTTGTAAATCAGATCGGAAATACCGAAGAACTTCTCTTCTCCACCACAACGCGCAACCATAGACGCCCAGAGCGCTGCCCGGTCAAAATAGACCTCGCGATAGGTGAAATGTACTTTGCCCGTGTCTATGTAATTGGCCTTCAGTTCTTTGAAGCCCTCGTTGTGAAACGTACCGCAGTGCGAGCACGTATAGGACGCATACTCTGTGACCTTCACGGGCGCATCAGGGTTGCCCAAAGTCATCTCGGCAATCGCAGGCAAAGCGGGTGCGTCAGCGTCGTCAGCTACGGTGCTTGCCGCGGCCTCAGATGTCATGGACACTTCCGTTGTTTCCGATGATTTGCCACCAAAGGCAAAAAAAGCACCCCCGAGGCCAACAATGGCCACCAGTGCAATGATAAGAATGTTGCGGTTCATAAGTGTCTCTCTTCTAGCGTTTGTGTTTGGTTAGAACGTTTTGGCCCAGTGCTTCAAGGGCTTGTCTCAAACTGTCATCAGCCACGGCTGCGGCGCGGGCCTGTACATCTTGCACAACAGAGGGGTCCGCCACCTTGGGGGCAGCCGCTGCCTTGCGGTGAACAAAGTCAACCTGCCCTTCCGCAAACCCCCTCGCATGGGTCTGGGTGATGCGAATGCTCGAAATGGCATTGTAGCCATAAACCGCGTTAACTTTTTCGCGCAGCTTTGTTTTTTGCATCTCCAAAACGGGAGCATTGGCACCCGTTGTCAGCAAACAGAGCGTCGCGCCAAAGCCGCCTTTTCCATAGCTCACCTCAACAGGTCGACTGATTGCAGCTGTTTCAGCGCCGGCAATCTCCTCCCAGTGGGTCAAAAGCCGCGACACGGCAAAGCCCCGCTGCTGGGACACCGCGTTAATACGCTCTCCCATCAGGTTGGCAGCCCGTTTAAAGCCACGGCCACGTTTGGTTTGACTTGCATCTTTATTCATCGACGCCATGTTACCCCTGCATGCGCTCATTGCACAGAGCGATTGGTAAACAGGGTATAAACAATGCGTGACACAGCTGCAGCTTCAGATCTGCTTGACTGGTATGACAGCCATGCGCGCAGCTTGCCATGGCGCACCAGCCCTGCCGATAGGGCACGCGGCATTCTGCCAGACCCCTACGCTGTCTGGCTCTCAGAGATCATGCTCCAGCAGACAACAGTGGCCGCCGTGAAAGCCTATTTCACCCGCTTCATGCTGCTCTGGCCAACGGTTGAGGCCCTCGCAAATGCCCGCGACGAAGATGTGATGGCCGAATGGGCCGGCCTTGGCTACTACGCCCGCGCCCGCAACCTGCTCAAATGTGCGCGTGAAGTCACCGCCCTTGGCGGCTTTCCAACAACACGCGATGGCCTCCAAAAGCTACCCGGAATTGGCCCGTATACCTCTGCTGCGATCAGCTCTATTGCCTATGACCTGCCCGAAACGGTGCTAGACGGCAATGTCGAGCGCGTCATGTCGCGGCTGTTTGCGGTCCAAGAGCCACTGCCCGATAGCAAGGAAACGCTGCGCAGCCTTGCCTCCAGCCTTACGCCCGAGGCGCGCGCTGGCGACTATGCGCAAGCCGTGATGGATCTTGGAGCCACAGTTTGCACCCCCCGCTCTCCTGCCTGCGGCATTTGCCCGTGGCGCGACCCTTGCGTTGCACGTGCTGAAGGTGTGGCCGAATCGCTCCCCAAGAAACGGCCCAAGCCCGCCAAACCCACGCGCGTTGGTATCGCCTACATCGGTCGCCGCGCGGACGGCGCTTGGCTCATGGAGCGCCGCCCCGACAAAGGCCTACTTGGCGGAATGCTCGGCTGGCCCGGCGCTGCCTGGGGCGACGAGCGTATCGCGCAGCCCCCGCTTGAGGCCGACTGGCAGCCACTGGGCGCCGAGGCTTTACATACATTTACCCACTTCCACCTCCGCCTTGATGTACATTTTGCGCATCTGCCCGCCGACACGCAAGTGGACGGGCTTGAGTTTGTGCCCAAGCATAGCTTTACGCCCAAGGCCTTACCCACAGTCATGCGAAAGGCATTTGACCTTGCGCAAGGCGCGTTCGACAATACACCAGAATAGTTTTGCCAGTATCCAGTGAGAGGTCGCTCCCATGCTCAACGCTCAACAAATCAAAAGCCTCAGCCGCGCTTTGCCGTTCTGGCTTTCACTCACGCTTATTCCGCTGGCATGGATTGGCGCGGTCAATGGCGGCTGGACAGTTCTGCTTTTGCCGCTGGCCACATGGTATCTCTTTTCAGGTCTTGATGCTGTCCTTGGCCTCAACCTTGAAAACGCCGATCCCAACATCGGCGATGAGCACCTCAAAGCCTATGCCCTGATCACCCAGCTTTGGGCCCCCTTACAATTCCTCACACTTTTCGGGCTCATCTGGTATGTGCCCCGCGCCGAACACCTCGGTGCGCTGGAGAGCATCCTGCTCTTCTTTGGCGTTGGCGTCATTACAGGAACAGTGGGCATCAACTACAGCCACGAGTTAATGCATCAGAAAAACCGTACCGAGCGCTGGCTTGGCGATATTCTTCTGTCGATGGTGCTCTACTCTCACTTCCGTACCGAGCACTTGCTGGTGCATCACCGCTATGTTGGCACCCCGCGCGACGCCGTAACAGCCCGCTACAATGAGGGCTTTCACCGCTACTTTCCTCGCGTGTTGCGCGAGGGGCTGCGCTCGGCCTTTCAAGCAGAAAAAGACATGCTCGCCCGCAAAGACCTCCCTTGGAGTGACCTGTCCAACCCTTTCTTTCGCTATTGGGCCTTGCAGGGGGCCATGCTGCTGCTCGCGCTCGGCCTGGGTGGCTGGGTCGGTATCGCGCTCTTTCTCTGGCAGGCCTTCATTGCCGTCTGGCAGCTTGAACTGGTGAACTATGTCGAGCACTACGGCCTCACCCGCAAGCACTTGGGCGATGGCAAATACGAACACGTCATGCCGCACCACAGCTGGAACGCTGCGCACAAAGCCTCAAACTGGCTGCTGATCAACCTACAGCGCCACTCCGATCATCACTACAAACCTGACCGCCGCTTCCCGCTTTTGCAAACCTACGACACAGCGCAAGCGCCCCAGCTGCCATATGGCTATCCTCTCATGACAATGGCGGCGATGGTGCCACCGATCTGGCGCAAATACATGAACCCCCGCGTGCGCCGCTGGCGCGAGATGTATTACCCCGAAATCACCGAGTGGAAGCCCTATAACAAGGCCATCAACCCGATGCCGCGCTAGGCGGCATCTTGGGGCAAATGGCCCGTCTTCACATAGATCAAACAGCCCTCATCTGAAAAAGGCGTATGCCGTGAAAGATGTGGGCTTCTGATCCAGCTGCCCGCAGGGTAGCTGCCGTGCTCGTCCTGAAACGTGCCCTCAATCACAAATATCTCTTCACCGCCCCAATGTGCATGTTGGCTAAACTCTGTGCCTGGCGCCCAGCGCACCAGCGCCACGTTTTCGCTCGCACAAGAGTGCAGCGGCAAAACAGACAGCCCCTCCACCGCACCGGCCCGAAACGGCACATTGCGCGTATCGATGGCGAATTGCTCTTGGTCGTCTTGGTCAAACTGATGCAGCTTCACCAAAATGGTGCAGCCCTCTTTTGTGTGCGGCGTGTGGCGCGTCCCGATAGGATTGCGCACATATGTCCCTGCGGGGTAGTCGCCGGTTTCGTCAGAGAAGACCCCGTCCAAAACAAGAAACTCCTCACCGCCACCATGGTCATGTGGCTCAAATTGTGAGTTGGGCGCAAAGCGTACAATCGTGGTGGCCCGCGCCACCTCCTCACCAACACGGTCAAGCATCATTCGCTCGACCCCGGAGGCTGGTGAAGCCACCCAGTTATAATCCTCAGGCCGGACAACAGCCCGCTGGGCAAAATCTGCATTGATCCGCATGTTCATCTCCTGTTGTCGCTTGTCAGCAAGCTAGTCATTGCGCCCGCCAATGAGAAGCACAACCGCATAAAAAAAGCCCCGCCTCTGGAGGAGGACGGGGCTCAGGTATGATGCCGTGGAGTCAGGCCACAGGCACCGGCGGTGTTCGGTGGTAGATAAAGCTCACCCGTTGGCTGGCACAAGGCCAGCCTTTCAGGGCGTGCTTTTCCTGTGACTTTTAGTTGCGCATCTCTGCGCGGATCTGCTGGCGGAACAGCTCAATCGGAACTTGCTTGCCGTCCCGTTTGATAGACCAATAGGTCCAGCCGTTGCAGCTTGGCGCGCCTTCAAGATGCGCCCCCACTTGGTGGATAGATCCTTTGATATCGTCGCCAATCAAGGTGCCATCGGCACGGACTTTGGCTTTGTGGCGGCCGTTGAGGCTGTAGAGCTCCTCGCCCGGGCGCAGCATGCCGCGTTCAACAAGCTGACCAAACGGCACACGTGGCTCCGAGCGCTTGCTCACGCTTACTTCGAGCGCCTCTTTGTCAAACTTACGCACATTGGCGATACGCTTTTCAGCCACCTTGCGATATGCCGCTTCACGCTCGATCCCGATAAATTCACGGCCAAGCATCTTGGCAACGGCGCCTGTCGTGCCCGTGCCAAAGAACGGGTCGAGAACCACATCGCCTACGTTGGTTGATCCAACCATCACACGGTGCAAAAGCGCTTCAGGCTTCTGTGTCGGGTGTGCTTTGTCACCATTCTCGTCTTTCAGGCGCTCGCCGCCGTTGCAGATCGGAATAACCCAGTCGGAGCGCATCTGGATACCTTCGTTCAGCGCTTTCAAGGCTTCATAATTGAAGGTGTACTTGCCCCCCTCTTCCTTGCTCGCCCAGATCATTGTTTCATGTGCATTGGTAAAGCGCTTGCCGCGGAAGTTCGGCATCGGGTTTGACTTGCGCCACACCACGTCATTCAAAATCCAGAAACCTTGGTTTTGAAGCTCGGCACCCATGCGGAAAACGTTGTGATAGGAGCCGATCACCCAGATAGCCCCGTTTGGCTTCAAAAGGCGGCGTGCCGCCTTAAGCCATTCACGTGTAAATTTGTCATAGGCTTTAAAGCTGTCAAACTGGTCCCAGTGGTCATCAACCGCATCAACCTTGCTGTTGTCAGGGCGGTGAAGGTCACCTTTGAGCTGCAAGTTGTAGGGCGGATCCGCAAAGATCAGATCAATACTCTCAGCAGGGAGCGCGTTCATGCGCTCAATGCAATCACCGTCAAGAATAGTGTTCAGCGGCAGCGACATGGCGCTCGCCTTCTGTGTTTTTATCTTCATTTTCTGCCTCAAAATCCGGTGCTTTTTGCACTCGCTTATTGAGGTCTAAGATGAGTCATTGATGATTCTTGGTCAATTTCTTTTTTGAATCAGTCACTTACATTTTTTTGTTGATACAAGATATTGTGTACCGGTTTGAACGAACGTCTATGGTGTGGGGTTACCCCAATATTTTGGAGCGCCAACCTGTGACTTTTTGATGGATATCCCGCGTTACTTTCCCAGCCATAGCCCGGGTAGTGTTGCGCCAGTGTCGACATCAGGTGATCTCGCCTAATTTTTGCCACAATTGAGGCCGCCGAAATGCTCAAAGAGCGCGCATCTCCCTTCACAATCGCCTCAGCCGACAGCTTCAGACCCTTCGGGATCAGGTTTCCATCAATCAAACAATGGTCTGGCGGTGTTTTGAGCCCCGCAATCGCGCGCTCCATCGCCAAGTGACTGGCGCGCAGAATATTGAGTTCGTCTATCTCCTCAACGCTCGCACTCGCCACACTCACCTCGGCACAGGCTTCTATAGCCTCCGCCAAAACAGCGCGCCGCTTTGCGGTGAGTTTTTTGCTGTCGTTGAGCCCCTCGGGAAAACGCTCCATATCCAGCACAACGGCACAAGCCATCACCGGCCCTGCCAGCGGGCCACGGCCCACTTCGTCTACGCCTGCGATGCGGGCAAATCCGCGTGCCTTTGCGGCACGCTCGAAAGAAAAATTAGGGCCTGTCATTCTGCCAGATGACAGAGATAACAAGCCCCGATCAAGTGCCAAGTTGAATCACCCGTTCAAGCGGTAGCCATGCTGGCGCAGACACGCCGGTGCGTAGCCAAAGCGCTGGCCACGGTTTGTCCAAAGCTTAACAGAGCAAGCACGCGGCAACTGGCCCACCCAGCGATACTTATTCTGCAAACACCCGCGCCCCAAAAAGCGCGTGCTCTGGCCACGGGTGTTCACCGTGCGCAAGCATTCGCGCGGCAGCATCTTCTTGCGCAGGTTCTGCGGCAATGGGCGTGGCTTAACAGGCTGTGCGCGCTGTGGCTGGTGGGCATAGCGGCGGTCATTCTTTGACGCCTCCGAAATAGCAACACCAAGCATCACAATACCCGCCAGCCCCAACAGCGCTTTGTCTCGGTCACGGTTGCCCGCAAAGCTGGGGTTTGCGCCCATCATGGATATCGCGACAGCTGTTGCGGCAATTGCTGCAATAAATTTATGTGACATGAGAGTGTCTCCTTTGGTTTCTGGCGGCTCACACATCCTGTGCAAACCAGCGATAGATCCAAATTCGGAACATCCTGCCAGACAGGCAATAACAGTGCCCGGCTATCCGATATCAGAGCCCCAAAAGCCTTTGGATATTGAATATCAAGGCCAAAGCGCGCAGGTTGGTCTCATGAAAAAACTCATACTCACATTTGCAGCCTTGGCGCTTCTGTCGACTCCTCTGCATGCCGCTGATTGCTTTGCCGACTATAAGGCAAAACAAGACAATCCGCTCAAGCTGCACTACGGCGTCACGCGCATCACAGGCGCTTGCACCACAGCCTCCGCGCGCGCAGAACTGGCTCCGCGCCTTGCCAGCAGTGGCTGGGTATTGCTCAATATTGTCTCGGTGTTTGACGCCTCGGGCCTAAACGAGAGGAAAGAGAGTGCAGGACCCTTCTATCTCCGCTTCTGATACAATGAGCACACCCACGCGCACAGTCTATCTAGGGATAGCGGCAATCGTGGTTATCTTGCTTGTGGCCGCCGTGGTGCTCTTTCTCACCCTTCCCGATGCTGGCGCCTTTAACGCGCGCGTTGAGCAGATCTTTATCGAAAATGACAATCTGAGCAGTCAGGCTGATGTTAAGTTGCTGGAAATTCTTGCCCAGTCAGGCACTGCCTTTGCCGACACGCTCACAAGCTATCGTATGGTGATCTTGGTGTTGCTCATCTTTGCAACAGCCATGCTCATCGCCGCATTTGTCTTCCTCCTGAGCCTCGCCGCCTTCAGCCGCCGCATGGCAGCAATCGAACGCTCTGGCATTCAGGTCAATTCGCTGCTGATCAGCAGAGAAGAAAACACCGTCTATCTGAACAACATGGGCTTCAAACTCACGAGCGCTGCAATGGAAACTCTCTCTGTCCTCGCAGAAGCACGCATGGACAATGACGTTCTCAACGGAGCCGAGCTAGAGGCTGTGATTTCAGGCCGCCTTGCCTCGGATTGCGACGAAGCGGCAGGCGCGACACGCATCAAGCGCTTGCGTGACACCTTGGGAAACCAGCTTGTGTCCGAACTTCTTATCAAGAATATCGCCCGCCGTGGGTACATCCTCAGCATAGACAAAAGCGTTATTCAGGTGCTCTAACCCCCGGCCTAGTCTGGTCAGAATACCTTATAGGAGAATGGGGGAGCGCAGCTCCCCCATCTGTTTTGGTTGTCGCCGCGCGAAAATGCGACCTATCAAATAGCAGCGCGTAGCGTTGCCATCAGAGTTGTCAGGTTCTTCACATACAGCTCGCCCTTCAGCTGCCCGTTTTCGTCAAACTCGTTGTAGTTCGCCGCAACCGTCACTTCAGGGCCACCCACGATCTTGGGTGCAAAAGGTGTCATGCATGTGTGCAACATAACAAGACCACGGTCGCCACCTGAGCGACCCGCCGCGGCAGACATAAGCGCAACAGGCTTGCCGGCCCAAGGCGCGCCTTCAACGCGGCTCACCCAGTCTAGTGCGTTCTTCATAACACCCGGAAGACCACGGTTATATTCTGGTGTCGAGATGATGACAGCATCAGCAGCCGCAATTTGCTCTGCCAGTGTTTTTACAGAGGCTGGCACGCCCTCGGCAGCTTCAAGGTCGCCATCATACAGCGGCAGATTGAGGTCTGCGAGTGTCAGCTCGGCATCACCCATCAGGCGGGCCGCTTCTTTCAGAAGCAGCGTGTTTGTAGAATCTTTGCGCAAAGCGCCTGACAGTCCGAGTAGCTTTACCTGTGCCATGCTGGCCTCCTGTTTTACAGTCTCTCGTCATCTAAGCCGCCCGTTGCGCCACGGCAATTGTCAGAAACGCACAGCGCCTGTGCAACCGTGCCAACTGGCACAAAAAAGCCCCGCCCGATGTTGGGCGAGGCGTCTTTGATAATCTGTCTGACGTTTACGCGCTTGGCGTAATCACAATCTCTACACGGCGGTTCAGCTGGCGGCCTTCAGGTGTGAGGTTGGTCGCCAAAGGCGCATCCTCGCCACGGCCCACGGCCTGCATGCGGAAGGTGTTTACACCCTCGCTTGCCAAAATAGCCGTTACCGCCTGCGCGCGGCGCAAACTCAGGCTTTGGTTGTAGCCCGCATCGCCCGTGTTGTCTGTGTGCCCAACAACCTGCACCGTTGAATCTGCGTAAGAGTTCAAGCTGCTCGCCACCGAACGAATATCGCTTGTCAGGTCGGGGCGCAGGCTCGCGCTATCTGTTGCAAACAGAATATCCTGCGGCATTGTCACAATCAGGCGCTCACCCGTGTTGACGATTTTGGCATCTGCGCCCAAGCGGTTGCGCAAGTCGCGCTCCTGATGGTCAAGCGCTGCGCCCGTCAGACCACCCAGACCCGCGCCAACGATAGCGCCACGGAATGCACCCTTTTTGCCATCGTCCTGCGTAAGCCCGCCAATAACAGCACCCGCCGCAGCACCGATGAGCGCACCTTGCTTGGCCTGACGGTTCGGATCATTCTGGCTGATCATACCCGGGTCGGTACATCCGGCCAGAAATACAAATGAACTGACAGCACCTAGGCTGACAAATTTTGAAATAGGGGTCATATCTGCCTCGTTTTTTTCCTGCCACCAATCATGTGGCTTAAGATCAGTATATATCCCTTACGCGCTGCAACAAAGAAGGCACACCCGCGTGATCGGCAGCAATTCGCCCATGTGCTCACGCCTCTTCGCGTGCGGCCTCCCATGCAAGCAAAGCCCGTTTCACAGGCAAACCCCAGTGATAGCCCCCCAGCGCACCCGATTTGCGCAGGGCACGGTGGCACGGAATAAACCAGCTTACCGGGTTGCGCCCCACCGCTGTGCCAACCGCGCGCACGGCTTTGGGGCTGCCAATCGCGCCTGCAATCTCGCCATATGTGGTCACATGACCCGAGGGCACAGCCAACAAAGCCTCCCAAACCTTGATCTGGAAAGGCGCACCCATCAGATGAAGCGCCGTCTCGCCCTTCTGGCTGATCCCTGCTTGCAGCCAGCCGTGCAAAGCACTCGGATCCTCCAGAAACGCTGCTTGAGGCCAGCGCTGCGCAAGGTCGTCAAAGCAGGGCGCTCGGCCCATCTCTTCGGCAAAGCCCATGCCGCAAATGCCGCGTTCCGTGCCCATGACCAGCGTGTCGCCAAACGGCGTGTCAAACCAGCCATATCTCACAGTCAGCCCAGCACCCTTACGCGCAAATTCTCCGGGGCTCATCGCCTCCCAACGCAAGAAAAGGTCGTGCAGCCGCCCGCCCCCAGACAGCCCGACCGATTGCGCTGTCTGGAGCGTTGTGAAGCGCTCTGACAGCAGGCGCTTGGCTTCGCCCAGCTGCAAATACTGCTGGTAGCGTTTGGGCGAAACACCCACCCAAGCTGAAAACACCCGCTGAAAATGCGCCGCACTCATATTCATCTCGTGCGCCAGCGCCTCAAGCGAAAGCGGCTCCTCAGCCGCATCAATCGCCTCCAAAGCGCGGCGCATCAACTGGTAGTGGTAGTGCCCTTCAGGCGTTTGCGTGGTCATTCAGGCTCTCCTCTTGGCAATCACCCTAGCCGCCTCTGCCCACGTGAGCGACCCGTTTCCTGCGCAAATCCGCCTACAAAAGGAGCGCGTCACAATAGCGCGTTTTAATATAGCATTTTTCGCATATGTTTTTGCCAGGAAGCGCGCCCTGTCACTCATACTGGAGAGTTCTATGAAAAAGTTTCTTGCCCCCGCCCTTTTGGCCGCAGCACTTGCCGTGCCTGCCTTTGCCAGCGATGGCCCCGACAAGCTCGTCACAATCGTAACATCTGAAAACGCCCAGACACAGCTGATGTCGATGGTGCTCACCAACCAAGCCATTGGTCAGGGCCACAGCGCACAAATTCTGTTGTGCGGCCCAGCGGGCGATATGGCGCTTGCCGATGCCCCCGAAGCAGCCACAGCCCCACAGCCCCCCATGGGCGCAAGCCCCCAAGCCCTGCTCAAGGCCGCAATGGGAAAAGGCGCCAAAGTTGAGGTCTGCGCAATCTACCTTCCTGGCAAAGGCGCAGATGCGTCCGTTCTGATGGACGGTGTCACAGTGGCCAAGCCCCCGGCCATGGCCGCCGCAATGGCCGCTGACGACACAATCGTCTGGTCTTTCTGACCCTCTCGCAAGGGGCGGGCCACCACCCGCCTCTTGCCCTCTCGGCCCATCGCAGGCATAGACTTTGCCCATGGCCAAGCAACTCGATTATCACACTATACGACAGATCTTTACCCGCTTTCACGAGGCATCCCCCGAGCCTGAGGGCGAGCTGGAACACGTGAATGTCTACACCCTTGTCGTTGCCGTTGCGCTTTCGGCGCAGGCCACGGATGTTGGCGTGAACAAAGCCACACGCGCGCTTTTCAAGATCGCCGATACGCCCGAGAAAATGCTCGAACTCGGCGAGGAAGGCCTCATCGAACACATCAAGACAATCGGCCTCTTCCGCAACAAGGCCAAGAACGTCATCAAGCTCTCCCGCATTCTGGTTGAAGAGTATGGCGGCGAAGTGCCCAACTCTCGCGCAGCGCTTATTTCGCTGCCGGGCGTAGGCCGCAAGACGGCCAATGTCGTGCTCAACATGTGGTGGCGCCAGCCCGCACAGGCCGTTGACACGCATATTTTCCGCGTCGGCAACCGCTCTGGCATCTGCGTGGGCAAAGATGTGGACGCCGTCGAGCGCGCCATCGAAGACCATGTGCCCGCTGATTTCCAGCTGCACGCCCACCACTGGCTGATCCTGCATGGCCGCTACCACTGCAAAGCGCGCAAACCCATGTGCAAAACCTGCATCATCCGTGATCTCTGTGAATTTGAGGACAAGAACCTATGAAAAAGTACCAAGTCGTCGGCATCGGCAACGCCGTTGTAGATGTCATCGCGCAAGCAGATGACAGCTTCCTCGAGAAAATGGGTATCGAAAAAGGCATCATGCAGCTGGTCGAAACAGAGCGCTCCGAAGCGCTTTTTGCCGCCATGGGCGCGCGCGTTCAAACGCCGGGCGGCTCTGTCGCCAATACCATCGCGGGCATCGGCAGCCTTGGCCTTGCCACTGGCTTCATCGGCCGTGTACGCGATGATGAGCTGGGCCACTTTTATGCAGATGCCATGACAAAAGAGGGCATTGATTTCGTAAATGCTCCTGCTGCGGGTGGTGAGCTGCCCACATCACGCTCAATGATCTTTGTTTCACCCGATGGCGAGCGCTCCATGAACACCTACCTCGGCATCTCTGCCGAGCTTGGCCCCGATGATGTCGATGAATCTGTTGCCGCTGGTGCTGAAGTTGTGTTTCTCGAAGGCTACCTCTTTGACAAAGACAAAGGCAAAGACGCCTTCATCCGCACAGCCCGCGCCTGCCGCGCCGCTGGCGGCAAAGCAGGTATCGCCATTTCTGACCCCTTCTGTGTCGAGCGCCACCGCGCCGACTTTGTAAACCTCATCGAAAACGAGCTAGACTTTGTTATCGGCAACGAAGCCGAGATCCGCTCGCTCTATCAGGACAATGATCTCGAAGCCGATCTGGCACGCGTTGCTGCCGTGTGCCCTCTTGTTGTTTGCACCCGCTCGGGCGATGGCGTGAGCATCGTCCATGAAGGCAAGCGCACCGACATTCCCGTGACAAAAGTTGTCCCGGTTGATGCTACAGGCGCAGGCGATCAGTTCGCTGCGGGCTTCCTCTTTGGCCTCGTGTCAGGCCGCGACATGGCGACATGTGGCGCCATGGGCAATGTCTGCGCCGCCGAGGTGATCAGCCATGTTGGCCCACGCCCGCAAGAAGACATGCAAGCGCTCTTCGCCAAGCACGGCCTTCTCTAAGCCTGCGGCGCGGCCAACACCAAGTCGAGCAGCTCCGCAAAGCCTTTTGCATCCAGCGTATCAAAGCGCGCACCCAGCGCTTTGATCTCCTCTGCCCGCGCTCGGCCCAATACAGGGTCGGCAAACATATGATATTTGCCGCTCATTTCCTCTGCACTCAAAGGCGCGTCAACATCGCCTCGCGCCGAGCGTGGCTCTGCTGCAAAGCGTCTGCCATCTTTCGTCTCTAGCGTCACAGCCGCCCAGCGCTTGGCCACCGAGCGCGCTGTCATTTCGTCATCATCAATCAGCTCGGTTGCTTCACTGATGCGGATGATATCCGCATCATCCAGCACCGCAGCGTCCATCTCAGCCGCGCCAAATCCGCCACGCACAATCATCGTCGCAACCGGAAAGGCGATGGAATAGGCCAGTTCATCCATGCTCTTGGGCCTGTGCCCAGCCAGCCGCGTCGCGTAGTGAAACGTGCGTATCTCCACGCGCGCCACATCGCTGTGGTGCAAGCCGTTCTCTTCCATAAGCGCCACCGCCGCATCCATCGAGGGGTGCGCCCAGCGGCAGCAAGGGTATTTCTTGTAATGCGTGTCTGCCAGCGCCATCCAGTCAGAGCCTAATCCAGCCCAAAACGGCGCCGCGTCCTCACTTTCACACGTCAGTGCAGGCGCGCCCGTAAAGCCGTCCAGCGCAAGGTACGCCGCTGTCACGCCGGTCGGAGCGCCCCAGCCGACCCCGTCGCGCACCATCGTGGGAAAGTCGATACAACGCATCATCTGGCTGCGCGGGCCATGATACTCGCCAATGCCGGCCGCATGGCGCATCTGCTCCCCGCTTGCGCCAAGCATCCGCGCAACAGCCACCGCCACGCCCACAGCCGTCCAGCTCCCCGACGTGTGATAATCAGGGCAGGTCGCGTGCTGCGCCTTGCCTGCGCGCGTGCTGATTTCGTAGCCAATCGCAAGCCAAAGCATAAATTCCGCCCCGGTGATGGCCCGCCCCTCCGCACGCATCGCATCGGCAACCGCCAAAAGCGCAGGAAACACCGCACTGCCAACATGGCCTTTGTTCGGCGTCGTCCCGTCATGAGCATCAACGCTATCCACGGTAAACCCACCTGCCATAGCCGCGCCCACCGGGCTTACCTCGCGTCCGTCCATCAACATCCGCGCAGCCCCTGCACTGCCAGCGCCAAACAAGCGCAGAGTGCTTTTGCGCGCTATCTGTGACATCTCGGTGGTGGCACCAATGGCCGCAACGCCCATGGTGTCTACAAAGCTCACCCGTAGCAAAGCGCGCATCGCTTCGGGCACATCCTCATAGCTCAGCCCTGCTGCAAACTCTTCAAACCGTTGCGCCATAAAAAACTCTCCCGCCTTTTGAGCGAGAGAGTGACAGAGCAAACCGTTTTGAGAAGCCCTAAAATATGTGGTCAGTCGCCAAGCTTGGCGTGAACCTCGTCCAGATCAATCTCGCCAATCGGCATTTTGTTGGACGGGTCGTTGAAGTCATACTTGAACAGCTCAAAGTCACGCTTGAAGATTTCGTAGACCAGATGCATCGACAGATCGTCAAAATAGTCTTCAACGTTGTGCAGCCGCTTTGGCCCGTGGCCCTCACTCTCGTTAAAACGAGGAATTGTCTTCAGGTCGACCTTATGGGGCGTCTCAATCGCGCTTAGGACGTCTTGCATCCCGTCGTTGAACTGTTCGGTCCAGAAGATTTTATCATAGCGCCCGCCATTGGCGATAAACGTGCTCACATGGCCCGACATAGCGCTCCAATGGATGTCAGGGTCCATCGGGCGGCGCCAGCGAATGGTGTCGCGCGCAAACAAAAGAAAGCGGCGGAAGCTCTTGATCTGGTCAAACTCTTCCTTGCCGTCCTCACCTCCCACTTCGATTCCGTATTTCTGGATCAGAAGCGGCACAAGGTTGCCACGATAGCGGCGGCCATTGCGCTGGATACCGCAAATCTTGTCAAAAAAGCTTGAGAGAATTCGCGTATATGGGTTGCGCACACACGTGAACGCATAGGAATTATGCGTCTTCACATTGGCATTGATCAGCGGCTGGCTGTCTTCGCGAGCCCACTTGTGGAGCCCGTCTGTCGCGTCATGGATATCGCCATCAAAAAAAGCGCCATGGTCGGAATAGTACATAATCTGCCCGATGGTCGAGCACGCACATTTCGGCACAACTCGGTAAACCACACTTTCGCTCTCGGTCATCCATGTTCCGGGAAAACCCATACTTTGCCTCCTAAAACCGCACCTTGCGGCGATACTCGTTATTTTTAATCACAAAAAAGCAAATAATTCGTGTTTATTCAACTGCGCTTCACCTTTATCAAGTAAACAGTACATGTAACCAGAGGCAAATGTTTCCATAATGGCGAAAATCGCGTTCATATTACTTTGCCACAAAGACCCTGAAGCCATCATCAAACAAGCTGAGCGCCTGACGGCGGTGGGCGACTATATGTCGATCCATTTTGATGCACGCGCCAATCCCGCACATTTTGACGAGATTCGCGCAGCCCTCGAAGGCAACCCAAATGTCACGTTTGCCCGCAAGCGGATCAAATGCGGGTGGGGAGAGTGGTCACTGGTTCAAGCCACGCTCCACGCCGTAGAAGCCGCTGTCGAGGCCTTCCCCCGCGCCACGCATTTCTACATGCTGTCGGGCGACTGTATGGCCATCAAATCTGCCGAATATGCGCACGAATTCCTTGATCGTGCCGATGTCGATTATATCGAGAGCTTTGACTATTTTGAGAGTGACTGGATCAAAACAGGCATGAAAGAAGAGCGGCTTATTTACCGCCACTTCTTCAACGAGCGCACCCAGAAGCGCCGCTTCTATGCCGCCTTCAACCTCCAGCGCAAACTTGGGCTCACCCGCAAGGTTCCCGACGATCTGCAAATCCAGATCGGCAGCCAGTGGTGGTGCCTGCGCCGCCGTACGGTCGAATGGATCATCGAGTTCACCAAAAAGCGTAGAGACGTCATGCGCTTTTTTCGCACAACATGGATTCCCGATGAAACCTTCTTCCAGACCCTTGTGCGCCACCTTGTCCCCGAAGAAGAGATCCGCACCCGCACGCTGACCTTCCTCATGTTCACAGACTATGGCCTGCCCGTCACATTCTACAACGACCACTACGATCTCTTGCTCAGCCAAGACTACATCTTCGCCCGCAAGATCAGCCCCGAGGCCAAAGAGCTCAAGCGCCGTCTTGGTCTGCTCTACGCCACCCGCGGCTGGGATTTCAAAATATCCAACGAAGGTGCATCGCTCTTCAAGTTTCTCACGGGGCGTGGCCGCGTGGGCCGCCGCTTTGGCCTCAGGTTCTGGGAGAACGAAGGCTCCCTTGGCCGCGAGCGCGAGCTGCTTATTGTGGTGTGCAAAAAGTGGCACGTCGCCAAGCGGCTGGTCGAGCGTATCCGCAAGATGACAAATATCCCCTGCATCGAATATCTCTTCAACGAAGATGGTACGGCCCTGCCCGACCTTGGCGGCATCCAGTCCACCATGGGCAAGCGCCACCGCCACCGCCGCGCGCTTGTTCGGATGCTGTTTGACTATTACGAGACAGACCAGCTTGTCGTGTGCATTGACCCAAGCAATATCGACCTGCTCAATGACTTCTGCGCCGACCGCTCCAAAACACGGCTGCTCGAAATCGAATGCCGCTTTTCAGACGAATACCTCACAGGCCACGCCAAGCGCGTGGGCCTCGCGGGCGAGAAAACACCCAAAGAAACACTTGAGCGCCTCCTGCCCACCATCCGTGCAGACATGGTTCACGAAAGCGACGAGCTGCGCGACGCCAATTTTGACAGCCACTACCGTATCCGCGAAACCGAGAGCATAGATGTAAACGCCGCCGCGCTGGCCCAGTTTCTGGCAGCCCACCCGGAAAAAGCCTTCGAGATCGCCAATATCGACTATCTCTTCGCCGACTGATCAGGCTTGCCCCCCAGCACCGCATCGTCTTATATTGCGGCACCAAATTGCCCGAAGGACTTCACCGATGACAACCCAGGCTCCCGAGACAAAAATCGTCGACAGCTACCGCTTCGCCTGCGATGGCGGCACAGGTGGGCACCCACGTGTCTGGCTTCAGATCCCGGGTGAGCTCGGTTGGGTCGAATGTCCCTACTGCGACGCCAAGTTTGTCCACAAAGACTTTGAAGGCAAAGTCTAAGCACAAAGCTTTGCGCAAGAAACGGGTCGCCTACGGGCGGCCTTTTTGTTTGACGCCCCAGCAGACACATGCGTATTCGGCTGTCTGCATCAGACTTCCCCCTTTAAGCGGCGCGCGCAACGTGGCAAACCATAGCCCACACCTATGGGGAGACGCGCGATGACAAATTTTGGCAAAGGCTGCCACCTGCACCTGATTGATGGCTCTGCCTTTATCTTTCGCGCCTATCACGCGCTGCCCCCGCTCACGCGCAAGTCCGATGGCCTGCCCATTGGCGCGGTCGCAGGCTTCTGCAACATGCTCCACCGCTATGTCGAGGGCAACACAGGCCCTGACGCGCCCACACATGTCGCCGTGATCTTTGACAAAGGCTCACACACCTTCCGCAACGATATGTATGACCTTTACAAAGCCAACCGCGATGCGATGCCCGAAGACCTGCGCCCGCAAATGCCGCTCACACGTCGCGCAACCGAGGCGTTCAACATCGCCTGCAAAGAGCTTGAGGGCTACGAGGCCGACGACATGATCGCCACGCTGGCCGTACAGGCCCGCGAGGCAGGTGGCCGCGTGACGATTATCTCGTCAGATAAAGACCTCATGCAGCTTGTCGGCGGCGGCGTTGAAATGCTCGACGCCATGAAAAACCGCCGGATCGACCGCGAAGGCGTACACGAAAAGTTCGGTGTCTACCCAGAGCGCGTTGTTGATGTGCAGGCGCTCGCGGGCGACTCCGTCGATAACGTCCCCGGCGCGCCGGGCATCGGTATCAAAACAGCTGCACTGCTCATCAACGAATATGGTGATCTGGAAAGCCTTCTCGACCGCGCAGGAGAGATCAAGCAACCCAAGCGCCGCGAAACCCTGATCGAGCACCGCGCCCAGATCGAGCTGTCCAAGCGCCTCGTGCAGCTGGATTGCGAAACGCCGCTCGACTTTGGCCTGGATGATCTGGAAGTCAAAGACCCCGATGCCGACACGCTGCTCGGCTTTCTGGCCGAAATGGAGTTCCGCACGCTCTCCAAACGCATCGCAGACCAGCTCGGTGCCGAAGCCCCCGAGATTATCGAAGCTGACGCCCCCGCCACCCCCGATGGCACGGCCGACGCGCCAGCCTTTGGCGAAGCCAACTACGAGAAAGTCAGCACAGCCGACGAGCTGGAAAAATGGATCGCGAAGGCCCGCGCACGGGGCTATGTCGCCGTTGATACCGAAACGACAGGCCTGGACGAAATGCGCGCCGACCTTGTCGGCATCTCGCTCTGTGTTGAAGCGGGCCACGCCTGCTACATTCCACTGGCGCACAAAGAGGGCGAAGAAGGCCAGCTCTTTGGCACAAACGAGCTGACCGAAGGCCAACTTGGGCTGGATCAGTGCCTGTCTTTGCTCAAACCTCTGCTCGCAGACCCCTCGGTCATGAAGATCGGGCAGAACATGAAATATGACGCCAAGATGCTCAAGCGCTACGGGCTTGATGTGTCACCGATCGATGACACCATGCTCATGTCCTACGCGCTCCATGCGGGCGAGCACAATCACGGCATGGATGCGCTGTCCGAGCGCTACTTGGGCCACAACCCTATCTCCATCAAATCACTCCTCGGGACAGGCAAATCAGCCATCACATTTGACCGTGTCGGCATTGATGACGCCGTCAAATACGCCGCTGAAGACGCCGATATCACCCTGCGGCTCTGGCAGCTCTTCAAGCCCAAGCTCCACGTGAAAAACGTGACCTCGGTCTATGAACGCCTCGAGCGCCCCCTTGTGCCCGTGCTCGCCGAAATGGAAATGCACGGCATCAAGGTAGACCGTGACACGCTGAGCCGTATGTCCAACGCCTTTGCCCAGAAAATGGCAGGGCTTGAGGCCGAGATCCACGAGCTCGCTGGCCGCAGCTTCAACGTCGGCAGCCCCAAGCAACTTGGCGAAATCCTGTTTGACGAAATGGGCATAGAAGGCGGCAAGCGTGGCAAGACTGGCGCTTACGCGACAGGCGCCGAGGTGCTCGAAGAGCTGGCCACAGAACACGAACTTCCCGCCCGCGTGCTGGACTGGCGGCAGCTTTCAAAGCTCAAAAGCACCTACACAGACGCGCTTCAGGACCACATCAACCCCGAAACAGGCCGCGTGCACACCTCCTATGTCCAAACAGGCGCAACCACAGGCCGCCTCGCTTCCGCCGATCCGAACCTGCAAAATATCCCGATCCGCTCCGAAGAAGGCCGCCGCATCCGCGAAGCTTTTGTTGCCGAAGAGGGCAAAACGCTCATCGCGCTTGACTACTCCCAGATCGAGCTGCGCATTCTGGCCCATATTGCAGGCATCGACACGCTCAAACAGGCCTTCAAAGACGGCCATGACATTCACGCCATGACAGCATCGGAAATATTTGATGTGCCGCTGGATGAGATGACCCCCGACATTCGCCGCCGCGCCAAGGCGATCAACTTCGGTGTGATCTATGGCATCTCGGGCTTCGGCCTCGCACGAAATCTGCGCATCCCGCGTGGCGAAGCGCAGGGTTTCATTGACCGCTACTTCGAGCGCTTCCCCGGCATCCGCGCCTATATGGACGAGACCACCGAGTTTGCAAAAGAACACGGGTATGTAGAGACGCTTTTTGGCCGCAAAATCCACACCCCAGAGATTGCCGCAAAAGGCCCGCGCGCAGGCTTTGCCAAACGCGCCGCCATCAACGCACCCATCCAGGGCACAGCCGCCGACATCCTCCGCCGTGCCATGGTGCGCATGCCCACCGCAATTGCGGGGCTACCGGCCAAAATGCTTTTGCAAGTGCATGATGAACTGTTGTTTGAGGTCGAGAACGCCGCTGTAGACGAAACCATAGCGCGCGCGCGCCACATCATGGAAGGCGCGGCAGAGCCTGCTGTGAAGATTGATGTGAAGCTTGTCGTTGAGGCTGGCCAAGGCGCAAACTGGGCCGAAGCGCACTAACGGGCCTCGAATTTCGCTGCGCGAAATCCGACCAGCTGGGGGGCCAGCCCCCCAGACCCCCCGCAGTTTGCAAAGCAATCGCCATGAAGAATGGGGCGCACCTATTGCGCGGGCTCGTTTGGATATTTTTAGCAAAAAGAAAGACTAGGCAGATTGTGCCGCATGATGGCCTGCCCATTTGCCTGTGGCGAGGCAGGCGGTGATAAGGTAGCCACCTGTCGGCGCTTCCCAATCCAGCATTTCACCGGCCGCAAAAGTATTGGGCTGGGTCTTGATCATGAGACCTTCGGTGAGCGCCTCAAAACGCAGGCCACCTGCCGTAGAGATGGCTTCATCCATAGGGCGCGGCCCTGCGTGCAGAACTGGCAGGTTCTTCACTGTTTGGGCGATAGATGTGTCTCTATTCCTGCCGAACTCGAAGAAAAGCGCACGTTTTACAGGATCAAGCTTGAGGCGCTTGAGCGCATTGGGCAGGCTCTGCTTGCCTGCTTTTTTGAGCCGCGCCTCAACCTCGTCGAGCGCAACATCCGGCATCAGGTCAAGCCAGAGCGCCGCGCCGTCGCGCATGATCTTTGACAGCGCATAGACCCCGCTGCCCTCGATACCCCGACGGGAGACAACACATTCCCCACGGTGCTTTACGCCCCCTGCGCGCAGCTCGACCTGTTTGAGAGGTGCGCCAAAGAAGGGCTCCATATGTGCTGACCATTCCACGGCAAATCCCATATTCGCAGGCTGAAACGGCGCGACGAGATCAGGCATCTGCCCGGCCCAAGCACCATCAGACCCGAGGCGCGCCCAGCTTGACCCGCCCATGGCCAGCACTGTCACATCAGCGGCAAGCTCAACCTGACCCTCTGGCGTGGCAAAGCTATGGCCCCCGAGCCAGCGGTGGCGCGTTTTGAGAGCCACACCCAGCACCTCAAGCCGCGCAAGCCACGCGCGCAGCAAGGGCGAGGCTTTCATGGCTTTGGGAAAGACCCGCCCGGAGCTGCCGGTAAACACCTCTTGCTCCAGCTCCTGCGCCCACGCGACCACATCTTTCGGCCCGAAGGCCTCAAGCATAGGCTGCAATGCAGGCTGCTCGTAGGCCGCCACAAAGGCCTCAAACGGCTCGTCTTTGGTGATGTTCAGGCCCGACTTACCCGCCATGAGGAACTTGCGCGCCACGCTGGGCTTGGCCTCGGCCACTGTCACAGACAGACCTGCGCGCGCCATCTCTTCTGCGGCCATGAGCCCCGCAGGCCCTGCCCCTATGACAAGCCCGCGCTTCATGTGCCGCGCTTGTCGTGCAGTTCCACAACACGGTGTGGATAAGGGATGGTGATGCCGTTGTCCTTGAGGGCGTTCCAGATGAGAAACAGCACATCAGAGGTGAATTTGTTCTCGCCATCATCCAGCCCGTTGACCCAGAACTCGACAGCAAAATCTACACCGCTGTCGCCAAACCCGCGCAGCTCGCAATCAGGCGGGAAAGGCTCGCTCAGCACCTTTGCATGTGTGGCTACAGCCGCCTCGACAATGGCGGGCACAAGGTTGATATCGGTATCATAGCTCACAGAAAACGGCGCTTCATAGCGGTTGGCGCTGCCAGAGTCAGAATAGTTGACCACCCGTGTGGTGATAAAGTCTTCATTGGGCACCACGATCCAGCGGCCATCAAAGGTCTCAAGGATCGCCGCGCGCGCTGTCATGCGCACAATCTTGCCCGCCTCACCGCCATCAAGCTCGACATAATCTCCAACGGTTGCCTGACCTTCAACAAGCAGGATCACACCAGAAATAAAGTTCGATGCGATCTTCTGGAGGCCAAAGCCAAGGCCCACGCCAATCGCACCACCAAGAACCGCGAGCGAGGTGAGCGAGATCCCCATGATGTTCATAAGCAAGAGGAACGCCACACCAAAGATCATCAGCTCGGCTGTCTTGGCCGCAAGGGTGCGGGTGGCGGGGCGCATCTCTTGCTGCTTTTCGATAAAGGCGCTCGACTGGTCGTTTGACCAGCGCCCGAGCCAGAACAGGATAGAGCCCGCGATGAGGCCCCGCACAATCGACATGAGCGAGAAGCTGATATTGCCAAGGCTGATCACGGTTTCGGTGAGCTGTGTGCTTACAAGCTCGAGCAAGCCAACAGCATAGAGCGCCATAACGGGGATAAGCACATAGCGCCCCAACAGCTTGAGAAACGGGTCGCGCAGAATTTCTTGTACCAAGATACGCGCCGCCAGAAAGAGAAACACGCGTTTGCCAAAGGCAATCACCGCGCCCGAGTCAAAGAGTGAGCGCACCACGCTCTCGCCCATGGCGGTAAAGGCATAAGCAAAAAGCGGCAGCATCAGCGGGATAAACACCAAGAGCCAGCGCCGCGCATTGGCAAGCATGTTTTGCTGCGCAGCTTCTGGCGTCAGCAAGGCCGCGAGCTTGGGCCGCAAGATACGCGCCACCAAAACCGCCAAGACATAGGCCATGACCAGCAAAGCAAATTGCGACCAAGCCGCAGGGCTCAAAAGCCAGCCTTGCGCCAAGGCCCACCCCTGGTTGAGATACCCCAGCGCCGTCGTGATAATCTGTGCTTGGCCGTCCATGTTTACGCCCCCAAAACTCGTATACGTCTTAGCCTAATGCCCCTTTCGGGCAAGCTTTACAACTGAGCAAGCAACACCAGAGTAAACCTGTACCAAGCGGATTTACGCTCGCGCAAAGCGGCGGCTGCGCATCATGCTTATACTCAGTGTAGAAAGGAGGGTTTCACATGCCCCTCATTTACAGCGAAGATGACAGCACCAAGACTGCAATGATCACAGTCTCGGGCAAAATAACAAAAGAAGACTACGACAGCGCTATAGCCCCGATTGAGGCTTTTATCAGCAAGCATGGCGCGATCAACTTCATCGAGGTCATCGAGAGTTTTTCAGGCTTTGATCCGTCGATCATTTTGCCTGGTCTCAAGTTTGACTTTGCACATGTCAAACACATCAGCCGCGTTGCCGTTGTTTCTGACATCGGCTGGATCAGCCCCTTGGCCAAAGCAGCAGGCTATTTCATGGCGACGAAGCTGCGCATGTTTGACCTCGCCGCGCTGGACGAGGCCAAAGAGTGGGTCAGATCATCTGCTTGATACCTGAAATGATCTCTGGCTTGGCCGCCAACACATCAGCCGCAATGTCGCGCGCCTGATCCATGAGCGCTTCGGGGGCAACAATGCGGTCGATGAGGCCAAAGGAGAGCGCCTCATCGGCCAATATCTTTTGGCCCCCCATCAAAACAAGCTTCGCCCGCGACGGCCCGATGAGGGCGCGCATCCGCGCAGGATCGGACGGCTGGGGCAAGAACCCGAGCTTCATCACAGGGTAGAAAAATTTCGCCGTCGGCACAGCGATGCGTATGTCACAGGCCAGCGCCATACCCATCGCGCCACCCGCCAAAGTTCCGTTGAGCGCGGCAATGCTCAGCCCCTCAAAGCCCGCCACCGCGCTTGAAAGCCGCTCCCAGAGCGGCGAGGTCGCCAGCCCTGCACGCGCCTCATCAAGGTCTGCACCTGCGGAAAAGACTTTGCCCTCGCCCGTCAGCACAAGCACGCGTGCTGCGGCTGCCCCTTCAACAATTTCGCACAGCTCTTCCAGCATAGCTGCGGTGAGCGAATTGGCCTTTTCAGGGCGGTTTAGTGACACAACCCAGAGATCACCGTCTTTTGTCAGCCCAATCATATCAGCCCCACCGCGCGGCGCAGCCCCTCATCACGCAAAGCAAGCTCTTGGCCCAGATGCGCATCCGCCTGAGGCCCGCACATCCAGAGCAGAGCGCGCGCAGGCCACTCGGCTGGAATATGGTCTTCCCAGTTCATCTCGCTCACAGGGTTCACACCGCTGGCCTTGATCTCGCGCTGCATTTGCGTCGCCACCGTGCCGGGGGAAAGCCCCATAATGCGCAGCCCCTTGGCCGCGCCTTCCACATGAGCCGCCTTTGTCATCATGGCTGCACCCGCCTTTGAGGCGCAGTAGTGGCTCCAGCCTTCAAGCGCATTGTGTGCCGCACCAGAAGAGATGGTAATAATCGTGCCATGCCCCTGCGCCATCATCCGTGGCATCACGGCGCGCATCCCATGGTAAACGCCCTTGAGGTTGATATCGATGGCATCCCCCCAGGCGTCAGGGTCACTCTCGGCAATCATCGCCACAGGCTCGATTACGCCAGCGTTGCCGATCAGAATGTCGATCCCGCCAAAGCGGCCCACGGCGTGCTCCACAGCATCGCGCATGTCACCATAGCGCGCCACATCACAGGCTATCGCCATTGCATTTTCGCCAATATCCAGCGCTATCTCGTCAATCGCGGCTTCCGAGCGGGCCGTCAGCACCACATTTGCACCCTCACGCGCAAACAACCGCGCCGTTGCTTCGCCAATCCCACGGCTCGCGCCCGTGATAAGCACAGTCTTGCCAGTTACATCGCTCATATCATCCTCCTGTTTCACAATATTGGTAGCCGCCTGCTATGCTATCGTCCAGCAGGATCGGCCCTTGATCCTTTTCAAACAACAAACGACATTAGACCCAACGGTCGCTTCAATGATTTCTTCGAAAGGTTTCGCCATGTTCCTCCGCCGCCTGCTGCTTGGCAGCACTGCTCTCGCCCTGTCTGCAACCAGCTCGCTCGCCGATGTCACAGCCCAAGATGTCTGGATGGATTGGAAAGCCTACATGCAGGGCTTTGGCTATTCTGTTCAAGGTGTCGAGGCCACGTCTGGCGACACGCTCACAGTCTCCGACATCAGGCTCGCAATGGCGCTGCCGGATGATGACGAAAGGCTCGAGGCGTCACTGCCCCAAATCGCCTTCACCAACCTGTCCAACGGCACAGTTGAGATAGCCCTGCCCGCAGAGCTGCCCATCGCGTTTGACTATGTCGATGGCGCAACATCCGAAGCGACTGGCGTGATTGACTACAACACAACAGATTTCTCCCTGATCGCCTCAGGCACCCCCTCGGAAATGACATATACCTACAGCGCCACCACACTTGACCTTGGCTTGCGCGACCTTGTCGTTGAGGGCAAGCCAGTTGATCTGGGCACAATCGCGTTCACAATGACGGGCCTCGCAGGCACAAGCCTCTCGACAGAAGGCACCCTGCGCAACATCGCCCAAAACATGACAGCCGAGGCCCTCAGCTACACTGTCGCAATAGAAGCTCCCGATGGATCGAACAGCCAGACAAGCTTCAAAATGGCTGGTCTGCTCAACAACCTCGCCTTTGACGGCACAGGCAGCTACCCGACAGATGGCAATTTTGATGTAAACAATATGGCCTCCATGTTCGAAGCGGGCTTCAATATGTTGGCAAACTTCACCTACGCTGGCGGCACCTCATCCTTTGAGACAACCGAACGGGGCGTCACAACCAAGGGCCAGTCATCGTCCGAGAGTGGTATGTTCAAGGTCGCGATGAGCGCAGATGGCCTCTCATATGGTGGCGAGGCATCAGGCCTGACATCAAACATGACAGTGCCCCAGCTCCCGTTTCCCATCGAGATCAACGCCGCCAAAAGCGCCTTTGGCCTGACCGCTCCTGTCAGCGCTTCAGACACGCCGCAAGACTTCGCTTTGTCCCTTGAGCTGAGCGATTTCACCACATCAGAGGGCCTCTGGGCCTTGATTGATCCAACCGCCCAGCTTCCACGCGACCCGGCCACACTGCATATCGACGTTTCAGGCAAGGCCACATTGCTCTTTGACGTGATGGACTCCCAAAGCATGGCCTCGGTTGAAACAGGCGCGCAAAAGCCCGGCGAGCTCAACGCACTCGACATCAACACGCTCAAGCTCAGCCTCGCAGGGGCCGAGCTGACAGGCGGCGGTGCCTTCACATTTGACAACTCAGACATGGCCACATTCAACGGGATGCCCAAACCCACAGGCGCGGTTGATCTCCAGCTTGTTGGCGGCAACGGCCTCATCGACAAGCTCGTCGCCATGGGCCTTGTGGCCGAGGAGCAAGCCATGGGCGCACGCATGATGATGGGCCTCTTCGCCGTGGCTGGCGAAGGCGCAGACACGCTCAACTCCAAGATCGAAGTCAACGAGCAGGGCCAGGTTTTTGCCAACGGCCAGCGCCTGCGCTAGGCCAACACCGGTCGCCAATCTTTAAAGGGCGCGGCAAGCCAGCTGCGCCCTTTGCTTTTGCTCAACACTGGAGCAAAGCCCCCAACAGCCCGTAAAATTTGACCCAACTCCGCCTCACGAGCGTATCTCTTATGAATTAGCCGCGTAGGGCTTAGGGTCAAAGAGGCCACCATGACAGCAAAACCCGTTCTCATCCTCGGCAGCGCGCCATCAGTTCTGGCCGCGCAAAGCTGGCCCAAGTCACAGTTTTCCGCCATCGTCGCCATCAACAACGCATGGCAAGTCCGCGATGATTGGGACTATCACATCGCCCCCGATGACTTCCCCGCCGAGCGCGGGCCTCAAGCCCTGCGCACAGGCCAAAAGCGCATCACATCAGCCGACTATGTCCCCGCCAACAACAGCTTCGGCGGCATCCTCTATGCAGGTGGCACCATGGCCTTCACCACAGGCTACTGGGCGCTTGCAGCCCTTACGCCTGCAGCGATGGTCTTTGCCGGCTGTGACATGGTCTACCCCAGCGGCTCCAACACGCATTTCTACGGCCAAGGCACAGCCGACCCGTTGCGCAAAGACATCACCCTGCGCAACCTTGAAGCCAAATCAGCCCGCCTCATGCTTCACGCCGCCAACCAGGGCTGCACCTGCCTGCGCGCCTCAACAGGTGAAAGCAGGCTGGTCTTCCCATCTGTCACCGCGCAGGAGCTGGCCCGCCCCCGCAAAATCGAAATAGGCTCTAACAAGGCCCAATTCGATGAAATCAAAACCCGCGAAACTGCACTCGGCTACTTTGTGCCCTCAGGTCGCTACTGGCAAAGCCAGAAGCCTGTTTGCACAGCCAAGCTCGATGCGCTTGATGCGGCCTGGCTTGGCGCAGTCGTGACTTGATCGCGCCCCGCTTATGGCTCACAACAGTCTCATGAAAAACACGCTTGAAACACTCGCCCAATCCGCCCTCGCCGCTGCCCTCAAAGCAGGCGCAGACAGCGCCGATGTCATCACCCTTGAGGGCCGCTCCGTCTCGGTTGATATGCGCGAAGGCACGCTGGAGCAGGCCGAGCGCGCCGAAGGCACCGACCTTGGCTTGCGTGTCATGGTGGGCCAGCGCCAGGCCATGGTCTCCTCGTCCGACACACGCCCCGAGGCGCTTTTGCAAGTGGCCGAGCGCGCTGTCGCCATGGCCCATGAAGCCCCCGAAGACCCCTACATCGGCCTCGCCAGCCCCGACCAACTGGCGCAAAACTGGGATATAGACGCCTTTGAGCTCTATGACCCCACTCCCGAGCCAAGCCCCGAAACCCTGCAAGATGATGCCCGCCGCGCCGAGGCCGCCGCCCGCGCCAATGCTGGCATCAGTCAGGTCCAGTCGGCCAATGCGTCCTATTCCCAAACAGCCGTGCATCTGGCCACCAGCACAGGGTTTTCAGGCGGCTACATGCGCTCGTCCCGCTCGCTGTCATGCGTCGCCATCGCAGGCACAGGCCTCGGAATGGAGCGTGATTATGATGGAGATGGCCGCATCTTCCAGTCCGATCTGCGCAGCGCCGAAGAGATCGGCACATTGGCCGCTGCCCGCGCGGTTGAGCGCCTCAACCCCCGCAAGCCCAAGACAGGCAGCTACCCCGTCATCTTTGACGAGCGCATTTCCAGCACCCTCGTTGGCCACCTGCTCGCCGCCGTCAACGGCGCGATGATCGCTCGTGGCTCCTCATGGCTGCGCGATGCTTTGGGCGAGCAAGTGCTTCCCTCAGCGCTGTCTATCGTCGAAGACCCCCACCGCCCCCGCACCACGGCCTCGCGCCCGTTTGATGCCGAGGGCCTGCCAACACAGCCGCGCCATATCGTGAAAGATGGCGTGCTCGAGGGCTGGACACTCGACCTCGCCAATGCGCGCAAGCTTGGCCTGCAAAGCACAGCCAGCGCCGCGCGCGGCACAGGCAGCGCCCCCTCGCCAACAGTCTGGAACATTGCCCTGACACAAGGCAGCCAAAGCCACGCAGAGCTTCTGCGCGACATGGGCACAGGCTTCCTTGTGACCTCGCTTATCGGCTCCACAATCAACCCCAACACAGGCGATTATTCCCGCGGTGCCTCAGGGTTCTGGGTCGAAAACGGCGAGATCATCCACGCGGTCAACGAAGTGACCATCGCAGGCAACCTGCGCGATATGCTGCGCACCCTTGTGCCCGCCAATGACGGTCGCGCGCACCTCTCCCGTATCGTGCCCTCTCTCCTTGTCGAAGGTCTGACCCTTGCAGGATCCTGATCTCGAGCTTCTCATCAAGGCGGCGCAAACCTCTGGCGAAATCGCCACAGGCTTTGCCATGGACAGCCTCAAAAAATGGGACAAAGACGAAGGCGCAGGCCCCGTCACCGAGGCCGACCTCGCCGTCAACGCCTACCTGGAAGACACGTTGCGCACAGCGCGCCCTGACTACGGCTGGCTGTCTGAGGAAACAGAAGACACCGCGGCCCGCCTCACCAAAAAACGCGCCTTTATCGTTGATCCGATAGACGGCACCCGCAGCTTCATCGAAGGCTCCACAACCTGGGCACACAGCTACGCCATTGTCGAAGATGGCGCCCCCGTCGCCGCCGTGGTCTATCTACCGCTGCGCCAAAAGCTCTACGCCGCCGCAAAGGGCCAAGGCGCAACACTCAATGGCGCGCCACTGCGCATCTCGTCAAACACTGAGTATGACAGCCTCGAAGTCCTCGCCACAAAGCCGGTGTTTGAAGCCAAAAACTGGAAAACAGGCGCACCACAGCTCAAGCGTGCGCATCGCCCCTCACTGGCCTACCGCCTCGCCCTCGTCGCCGAAGGCCGCTTTGATGCCATGATCACACTGCGCCGCTCATGGGAATGGGACATCGCCGCAGGCGCGCTCCTCCTGTCGGAAGCGGGCGCAAAAGTGTCCGACCGCCACGGCGCACCGCTCACCTTCAACAAGGCAGACCCGGCCTCACAAGGCGTCCTTGCCGCCAGCCCTGAAATGCACGCAAAGCTTCTGAGCGCACTGGCCTGACAGCGCGTCACTCATATCTTTCTCTTGCTCAAAATATCCCGGGGGGTCTGGGGGGCAGAGCCCCCCAGCTGGTCGGATTTCGCAAAGCGAAATTCGATCCCCGATCAGATCCCCGCGTCCACAATCGCCTTGGCTAGCAAAGGCACTGTCTCACTGTTCAAACCAGCAATGTTCATACGGCTGTCAGGGATCATGTAGATCGCATTGGTCTCGCGCATCCGCTCCACCATATCAGGCCCTGTGCCCAGCAAAGAAAACATCCCGCGGTGCTCCGCCAAAAAACCGAAGCGGTCGGAGTTCGTCAGCCGCGCCAGCTCGCCCGCCAGCTGTGTGCGCAGCCCCAGCATCCCGAGGCGGACCTCTTCCAGCTCGGCCATCCAGTCGGCTCTCAGCGCATCGTCGGTCAAAATCATCGTGACCAGCCGCGCGCCGTGATCTGGCGGGAAAGAATAGTTCTGACGGTTGAGAAACGCGAGGTTCTCTTGCGTCAGCGCAGTCTTGCTGGCGTCCTGAGACACGCACATCAAAAGCCCTGTGCGCTCCCGGTAGATACCGAAGTTCTTCGAGCAGCTCGCCGCAATCAGGCACTCAGGCACGCTTGAGGCCACAAGCCGTGTCGCGGCCGCGTCTTCTTCCAGCCCGTCACCAAAACCTTGGTAAGCAATATCCACCATCGGCACCGCGCCCTTGGCGTTCATCACGTCAATCACCTGCTGGAATTGCTCCAGCGTCAGGTTTGCACCCGTCGGGTTGTGGCAGCAGCCATGCAGCAGCACAACATCACCCGCGCGCAAGCCCTCAAGGTCTGCCAGCATCCCGTCAAAATCAACGCCGCGTGTTTCGGCATCAAAGTAACGGTACTGCACACACTCAAGGCCCACATAATCCAGAATGCTGATGTGGTTGGGCCATGTCGGGTTGCTCACAAAAACACGCGCCTCAGGCGTTGCCATCTTGATCATCTCAAAGGCCTGACGGCAGGCGCCCGTGCCCCCGGGCGTGGCCGCCGCGCCAATGTTCTCCCGTGCAACCGCATCACCCAGCACCAGCTTGATCATCGCATCGCTGTAAGCAGGGTCGCCCACAAGCCCGACATAGGCTTTGGTGTCCTGCGTTTCCCAGAGCTTGTGCTCCGCCGCCTTGATAGCGCGCATCACAGGCGTCACGCCCTCGGCGTTCTTGTAGACACCCACACCAAGATCAATCTTGTTGGGCCGCGGATCGGCGCGGTACTTGCCCATCACTTGCATGATTTTATCGACGGGTTGGGTCTTGAGGTTGGAAAACATCAGGCTTCTCCTGTTGAAACTGGCAGCGTTGCAAACGCGCCCCATTCGGCCCATGAGCCGTCATATACTGCGTAGTCGCTCTTGCCGATCCGCTCCAAAGCCAGCGCCAAAATCGCCGCTGTGATCCCTGATCCGCAGGTGGTGATCGCTGGCTTGGCAAGGTCAACACCCGCCGCCTCAAACACAGCGCGCAACTCTGCTGGCGACTTGAGCGTTTTACCCTCGGTCAAAAGCTCGCCAAACGGCACGTTCTTCGAATTGGGGATATGCCCCCCGCGCAGGCCGGCGCGTGGCTCGGGGTCTTTGCCCTCAAAGCGGCCACGCGAGCGCGCATCAATGATCTCGTAATCTCCAAGCTTGCTGGCAGACGACACTTGCGTCACATCTTTCACGAGGTGGTTCTGCACCCGCACAGTCATGTGGCGGTCGCGCACGATCGGGGGCAAATCTTCGGTCTTGCGCCCCTCGGCCACCCACTTGGGCAAGCCGCCGTCAAGAACAGCCACGTTCTCCTGCCCCATAAGCTTGAACAGCCACCAGACCCGCGGTGCCGAGTTCACGCCCACTTGGTCATAGACAACAATCTGGTGCCCGTCGCCCACGCCCATCGCGCGCAAACGGCTCATAAACTTCTCTACAGGCGGCACCATATGGGGCAGCTCGGAGCGGTGATCGCTGATTTCATCAATGTCAAAAAAGCGCGCGCCCGGGATGTGCGCCGCGTTATAGCCTGCAACGGGGTCAAGCTCGACACCGGGCAAAACCCATGTCGCGTCCAAGACCCTCAAGTCAGGGTTTTTCAAATGAGCGGCAAGCCACTCGGTGCTCACCAGCGTCTTCGGATCATCCTGCGCCATCATAGCCCCCATCATGCTTCCCCAAATCTCTAGCGCGCAGGGGCCAAAGGGGCAAGTCTGGGTTGGCCTTCGTGGAATTTCGCCGCAGCCTCGCCTGCCTGCACTTCACAGCTACACTTCCCGCGCCAACAGCTCTAGTCTCAGCCCAGCCCCAGCGCCAAGCAGGATAGCAACTTGAAGCTTGCGACCCTCTTCCAAACAACAGGCGCCCCGCCTGTCAAACACCTCGGCTTTGCGCTTTTAGGGATGTTGGGGCTGTGGGCCGCCTCAAGCTACGGCTATTACTATCTCGTCAGCGCGATGTCTCTGAACAACGGCTATGACGAAGCCCCCTTCTTTTTTGCGGCCTATTATCTGCTCTGGACAGTGGCTTCGGTTTTGGCCTTTCGAGGCGTTCTGCAGGAAAGGCTCTCACATGCCTTCACCGCCTATAACGCATTCGCGCTTGCGGGCCTGCTGCTTGCTCTAGGAAGCTATGTTACGCTCGTATTGCCAAGCTTGCCTGAAGTCACCGCCGAGGTTGCGCCCCCAAACCCGCCTGACTTTATGTTCGCCTCGGCGTGGTATTACCTTCCCAAGTCAACGGATATTCTCTTTCAGCAAGTGATGGTGGCCTCGCTTATTTTGACAGCTGCCAAGCAAGGCTTCGCCTTCGGCTCCATCACACTTGCCGCCGCATTGGTCTTTGGTGGCTACCATCTCACCCTCTACCTTGACGGCTTCACACCGCTCTACGTAGCGCGGTTCACTGCGGCAGCCTGCCTTTTTGGACTCGTCGTCCCCTATATCTACCTTAGGCTCAAAAACGGGTTTTTGCTGGCCTATGGCCTGCACTGGTCGTTCTACGCGCTGGATGCGACCCTGACGCATTTTATCCTGTCTGTTCCGTAAAGAGGCCGCGCGCTTGGGTAAGCACACGGCCCCATCTGCCTCAGACAGGCCTGAGCGCTTACTTGTTCATCATGTTGCGCACAGCACCCACGATGGCCAGCACAACACCGCCACCAACGCCGCCGCCCGCCACTTGGCCAAGAATAGCACCCAGATCAAGGCCAGCCGCTTCGCCAGCCACACCCGCCATATCAGGCGCACCAATCATACCAAGGATCGTGCCGCCAAGCCCGCCGCCAACAATACCGGCAATCGAGTTGATCAGCGTGCCTTGGTTAAGGTTCTTGAGAATGCCGCCAGCAGCATTGCCGCCAACAGCACCTGAAATGAGGCCAATAAGAAGTTCCATAGCAATCCCTCCCAGAGATCTGTTTTTGCCAGCACAAGCAGTCCTTGCGCCAGTCAGGCAGCAGTATTGCAGCTTTGCTTCTGTACAGAACGGGAAATAAGGCGGGGTTATTCCCCCTCAAGCAGAGATCAGTCGCCGTGGCGCAAAAGGCGTTGCTTCTGGCGGCCCCAGTCGCGCTTGGCATCCGAGGCGCGCTTGTCGTGGTTCTTCTTGCCCTTGGCGATCCCGATTTTGAGCTTCACCATGCCACGATGGTTGAAATACATCACCAGCGGCACGAGGGTCATACCCTTGCGGCTGGTCGCATTCCAAAGGTTGCTCAGCTCCTTGCGGCTCACCAAAAGTTTGCGGCGGCGGCGCTCTTCATGCTTGAATTGCCGCGCCTGCTTGTAAGGTGCGATATAGCTGTTCACGAGCCAGAGCTCACCGTCTTCAACAGCCGCGTAGCTTTCAGCAATGTTGGAGCCACCGTCGCGGAGCGACTTCACTTCAGACCCCTCAAGCATGATCCCGCACTCAAGATCATCCTCGATCGCATAATCATAGCGCGCGCGCCGGTTCTCGGCGATCACCTTATAGTTCGGGTCTGATTTTGTGTTACCTTGTGCCATGTCAGCCAGATAATCACGCGCACTCCAAAAGTCGAGAGCGCTCGTCGACTGCGCCCGAATTGCGCGCGCGGTTACAAAACCCTGAACAACTGTTTTTAAAGGTTAACCTGCTGCCAAGCCTGCTTTGGGCGGTGCACGCATGGTGCACGCGGTGTGCACACATATCACCCCCCCAAAATCAGCTGTTAACCGCACCGTTCTCTGCCGTAACATCGACAATCTCGGCTTCGTCAATCTCGGGGTCAATTGGCTCGCTTTTATCCTCTACCGCACCCACAATCAGAGGCAGCATCGCCGCACTTGAAAGCGCCTGCACTTCGCTCTGTGGCGGGCGCTTCCACTCCAGCGTGTCGAGAGCCCCGCAGTTGTCACAGGTCGGCGTCCATTCGGTGTGGATATGCTGGCAATTCTCACAGACCCACTGAGGCCCGCGCGGCGCGCTCAAAGCCCGCGCCAACCAGCCTTTCACAACCGTGTCACTGGCCCCCTCGCCACGCTCGACCGCCGCCATAATCGTCAGCGCCCGCGCATCGGCTTGGGTCTCGACCAGGTCTCCCAAAGCGCGCCGCGCTTCAGGGAAGTCTTCAGCCGCAATATTCAGCTCTGCGAGCAGCATTTTTGTCTCTGGGTCATTGGGGTTCAGCTTGGTCAAAGCCCGGAACCGCTTGATCCGTTTTTCAGGCATTTCTTCCGGAACGATCTCGGCAAATACCCCCGCAAGGTCAGGGTGCGGGCGCGCCGCCCAAGCCTTGGAAATAACGCGCGTCGCGTAACGCGGCTTGCCTTTTTCAATGTAGCTGCGCGCCGCCATAACAGCCGCAGGAATAAGATCAGGCGACAGCTTGTTGGCCTCAATGGCGCGCTCTTGCGCATCAATGCCGCCGTCTTCCGCCAGCACACCCTTGGCCTCGCTCAGCGCCAAAACAGCATCGCGGCGTTTGTGCACATCGCGTGGCAAAGCGCCGTGTTTCAGCTTGGCGTTCAGCGTCTCGCGTGCGCCTTTCCAATCAGCATCCTGCGCTTGCAGTTTGAGCAAGACATCCTGAGTTTCTTCATGGGCTGGCTTCAGCGCAAACGCCGTTTTGGCCAGCGCCAGCGCCTTGTCTGTTTCGCCCGCTGCAAGCCGCTGTTTCATGATGCCGCGCACCCCGACAAAGCGGGTGCGATCTTCGGTCAAAAGGCGCTTGTAGGCCTCCTCGGCCTTGCGCTTGTCACCCGCCATTTCAGCCGCTTGAGCCGTGAGCAGGTTGGTCAGATCAGGGCGGTCAAGGTAGCGGTCAGCCCGCGCGGCCTTGGCCATAGCCAACCGCCCTTCGCCCGACGCCAAAGCCAGCATGCCATCGGCCAAAGCCTGAAAGCCCTTACGCTCTCTGTTGCGGTCAAAGTACCTTGAAATAGCTGTCTCATCACCATTGAGAAAGCGAAAGGTCGCCGCCAGAAACCCAAGTATTTTCAGGCCGATCCACACCGCGATCACAAGCAGAACCAGCGCAATAACCACTTGCAAGGGCGAGAGGCTAAACTCCTGCCCCGCTATCGCTATCCGCATCCCGCCTTCAAGGGCGAGAAGCTCCAGCGCGCCAAAGCTGGCTGCCGCGATCAGGGCAAAAAACAGAACAATCTTTATCAGTGACCAAAGCATGTCTTCACCCTTATTTCGTATTGATTTGCTGGCTCAGCACGTTGGCCGCATCAACCGCTGCCTGCCGTGCCTTGGCCGCGTCAAGCCAGTCTTGCAGCGGGGCCTGTGCCGCCTCTGGCAAAGCTTCCGCCTCGGCCATCACATCGCCCAAGCGCCCATCGCGCGCCGCGGCTTCCATCCGCGACAAAACAGCGTCAGGGTCGCTGCCTTCACGCGGCTCAAGCGAGCGCGCGCCAAGCTGTGTTTTGAGAAACGCACCAAAGCCGCCACCGCTCTCGGTATCGCTGGTGCGTGCGGCCGCCAAAGCCTCCCGCGCCGCTTCGGGGAAATCAGCTGTCAGCTGCGCTACCGAGGGCACGCCCCCCGCCTGAGCCACCAGCGCCTCAGGCACCTCCGCGCCCGTAGCTTGCAAACTGGCGACAGCGTCACCAAAGCTTGAGCCCGTTTCAAGCGATGTCAAAATCTGGCTCACAGCCGAGCGCTGCAAAGCCTCTTGTGCCGTCATCTCGGCAGAAGCCCGTTTTTCTTCGGCTTCCGCAGCCATCGCCTCAACATCAGCGCGCTGTGCTGCCAGCGCCTCCTGAAGCTGCGCCATCTCACGCTGATACGCCTCAACGGCGGCAGGCGAAGCACTGGCCAGCGGTGCTTTTTCCAAAGTGCTCAACCGTGTTTCAAAGTCACTGATATCGCCCTGCGCGTCCTTCAGCGTAGCAACATCTGACGCCACATCAGCCACTTGGCGTGCAACATCTGACAGCGCGGTTTCAAGCGCAGTCTTATCGCCAGCAGCCGTGAGCTGGGCTTTCAAAGCTTCAATCTCGGCGCTCTGGGCCTCAAGCTTTTCAGCGAGAACAGCGCTCATGTCTTCGCCCTGATCGGGCAGCAAGCTGGCAGGCAAATTTGGCAGCAGGTAAAGCGCCGTGCCAAACCCGATACCGGCGGCGACAACGCCGCCAAGAACTGTCGGCATAAATCCGCCTTTGCGCGCGGGAGCGGGCTCTTCGGCTGGCGCGGTGTCCACCATTTCAGCCGCCTCTGGCTCAACTGTGTCCTCAACCGGCTCTTCATCTGGTGTGCTCGGCGCGTCGCCTTCGCCCTCGGTTTCCGCCACATCAACCTCGGGCGCATCCTCTGTCACATCCAGCGCTTCGGCCACAACAGCGATGTCTTCGGTCTCGGGCGTTGCCGCTTCGGCTTGTTTCTTGGCTTTGTTCGTCTTGCGTGCCACGGCGCACGGCCCTCCCGAATCTTTACAATTTTACTGTAGCGTCTGAAGCTTAGACGCCCCTTGCCCAAGCCTCAAGCTATCATACCCTGTCAATGAGCCGCAGGGTTGCTTCAGTCATTCCTGCCGCATCAGGCGTAAGCGCCACAAGGCTTGCCTCGCACGGCATATCTCTTGCCGCGGCCTGCGCTGCCGCGCTGATAAACACCGCCGAAAGCGCCTTTGCACCCTCAGCCTCGCCAGCAAAAGCCGCCGCGCTGCGCGGCGAAAACAGCGGCACAATCACGTGCCGCTCAGTGCCCAGAGCCACCTTAGCTATATCACTCAGCCCGACAAGCGGCTGATCATAGACCACCACACTCTCCAGATCGGAGGCCACCTGTGTCAGGTCGGCGGCCACATGCGCCCCACGCGGATGAAGCACGCGGCGTGTTTCACCCGCAAGCAACGGGCCCAGTGTCGTCGCATCTTTTTCAACGGCTATTACAGAGCACCCCGCCACTCGCGCAGCCTCTGCCGTGGCTGGCCCCACACAATAGGCCTCTGCCGCCACACCACCCGCTGCCATATAGCCCGCCACACCGTGCACCGATGTAAACACAAGCACGTCCGCCACAGGCAAAGTTGCGGGTTTACTGTAGCTAATCTCCATGATCGGGCTGATCAAAACCTCAATCTCAGGCCGCGCTGCCTGTAACGTGGCGGCAAATCGCTCTGCCGCCGCGCGCGGACGTGTGAGAAGAATGAGAGGCAAACTTGTTTTCGTCATACCTAAGGTGTTACCTGCGCCAAAGCACCCTTGCAATGAAAACGCCCATGACCAGACCGCTCACCCTTCTTGGCATAGAAAGCAGCTGCGATGATACCGCCGCCGCCGTTGTGCGTGGCACATCTGGCGCAGCCGAGGTGCTCTCGTCTGTTGTCGAGGGGCAAACAAGCCTGCACGCCGACTTTGGCGGTGTTGTGCCAGAGATAGCTGCACGCGCCCACGCCGAGCGGCTTGATGGCTGTGTTGCCCAAGCGCTGGCCGAGGCGGGGCTGTCTCTTGCCGAGGTAGACGCTATCGCCGTGACAGCCGGCCCGGGCCTCATTGGGGGCGTCATGTCAGGTGTTGCGCTGGCCAAGGGGCTTTCGGCAGGCTCTGGCAAACCGCTGATCGGGGTCAACCACCTCGCTGGCCACGCGCTCACCCCGCGCCTCACCGATGCAGCGGTATATCCCTACCTGATGCTGCTGGTTTCTGGCGGGCACTGCCAGTTTTTGCTCGTGCGCGGGCCTCAAGACTTCACCCGCCTCGGCGGTACAATCGACGACGCCCCCGGCGAGGCCTTTGACAAAACAGCCCGCCTCCTGGGTCTGCCGCAGCCCGGCGGCCCCAGCGTTGAGGCCGAAGCGCTGAAAGGCGACGCAAAGTGCTTTCGTTTGCCGCGCCCGCTGCTCGACCGTGCGGGCTGCGATATGTCTTTCTCTGGTCTCAAGACAGCTCTCTTGCGCGCCCGCGATGCGCTTGTGGCCGAGAAGGCTGGCATCACCCTGCAAGACCGCGCTGATCTTTGCGCAGGGTTTCAGGCGGCAGTGGCCGACGTTCTGGCCGAAAAATCCCGCCGCGCAATGGCGCTCTACATGGAGGCGCAGCCCGCAAAGCCCGTGCTTGCCGTCGCGGGTGGCGTGGCGGCAAACAAGAGTATTCGCGCAAGCTTGGAGACAGTCGCAGCCGAATTTGGCGCAGCCTGCCTTGCCCCGCCGCTCGCGCTTTGCACAGACAACGCCGCAATGATCGCCTACGCTGGGCTAGAGCTTTTCGAAGCAGGGCAACAAGACGGGTTTTCGCTCGCCGCGCGCCCGCGTTGGCCGCTCGATACAACCAGCCCGTCTCTGCTCGGCTCGGGCAAAAAAGGAGCAAAAGCATGATCACGGTTCTGGGCGCTGGCGCTTTTGGCACATCACTGGCCATTTCGCTGGCCCGCACTGGCCAGCCCGTCACGCTCTGGGCGCGCCAAAGCGCTGAGGCGATGCAGGCCGCACGCGAAAACACGCGCCGCTTGCCGGGGGCACAGTTGCCTGACAGCGCCACCGTTATTGGCGCGCTGTCCGACATTCCCGCAGACGGCCCCATCCTGCTTGCCGTGCCCATGCAACAGCTGCGCCGCTTTCTGGCAGAGAACAGCACAACACTCGCCAAACGCACGCTTATCGCCGCCTGCAAAGGGCTCGACCTCAGCACACATCTCGGGCCTGTGGAGACCATCCGCACCATTCTGCCAGAGGCGCAGCCCGCGCTGCTAACGGGCCCCAGCTTCGCCGCCGATATTGCCCATGGCCTGCCCACAGCGCTCACATTGGCCTGCGATGATCCCGCGCTTGGCAAAGCGCTACAAGAAGCGCTGACCACACCCAACCTGCGGATCTACCGCACGAGCGACACAACAGGTGCCGAGCTTGGTGGTGCGCTGAAAAACGTGATCGCCATCGCTTGTGGCGCTTGCATCGGCGAAGGCATGGGCGACAGCGCCCGCGCCGCTCTGATGACCCGTGGCTTTGCCGAGATGCAGCGCCTTGCCCTGCGCCGTGGTGCCCTACCAGAAACGCTGACAGGCCTCTCAGGCTTTGGCGACCTCGCACTTACCTGCACATCCGAGCTGTCACGCAACTACCGCTTCGGCCTTGCCCTCGGGCGGCAAGAGGCGTTTGACAGCAGCATCACCGTTGAAGGCGTGGCCACCGCCAACGCCGTTGTCGCTTGGGCCAAAGAGCTTGAGATAGACATGCCAATCTGTTCCGCCGTTGCCGCACTTAGCAGCGGCACCTACAGCGTCACAGAGGCGCTACAAGCCCTCCTCTCACGTCCACTCAAGGAAGAATAACATGCTTCTCGCTCTTATCTGCACAGACAAAACAGGCGCACTGGAAACACGCAAAGAAAACCGTGATGCGCACCTCGCCTATATCGCTGACACGGGCGTTGTGGCCATGGCAGGACCATTGCTCGACACAGCTGGCGAAATGGCTGGCTCGCTTCTCATCCTTGATGTGGAAGATGCAGCCGCCGCCGAGAGCTGGGCGGCAAACGACCCCTACGCCAAGGCGGGCCTCTTTTCAGACGTGCGCATCCAACCTTGGAAAAAGGTCATCGGCTGATGCGCCACTGGCTCTTCAAATCAGAGCCCGACACATGGGGCTGGGCCGACCAGGTGGCAAAGGGCGCAATGGGCGAAGAATGGGATGGCGTGCGCAACTACCAAGCCCGCAATTTCATGCGCGACATGCGCTTGGGCGACCTTGGCTTCTTTTACCACAGCCAGTCTGAAAAGGCGGTGGTCGGAATTGTCGAGATAATCGCCGAGGCCCACCCCGACAGCAAGACAGATGATCCGCGTTGGGAGTGTGTGGATATCAAAGCTCTCCGCCCCTTTGCGCAGCCCGTCACGCTGGCGATGATCAAGGCAGAGCCGCAGCTGGCCGATATGCCGCTGGTCAAAAGCCCGCGGCTCTCTGTGCAGCCTGTGACAGACGCCGAGTGGAAGCTCATCTGCGCGATGGGCAAAACCGAAGCGTAACGAGTGGCAAAATAAAAAGAGGGTTCACACCTGACAGAATCTGGCTGAACCCTCTTTCTCCCCACGTGCTCCCTAACCACCACACGCGAATTCTAATCTGGGTCCGGCCATACTGACTCGGGCAAGTTCAACCTAGCCCAAGACAGGCCAGCTGCCTAATGCCAACTGTTTAAAAGATAGCTCAAATAGAAAACGCCCGCCTCTCGGGGCGGGCGCTTTCAAGAATTTGCTCAGGCTCAGCCGTAAACGGCTTCTTTGCCAAAATGCTTTGTCAGCATGTAGTAGACAACGGCGCGATACTTGTTGCGCTCTGATTTGCCATAGACTTCCAGAACAGCGTTGATGCCTTCCATAAGCTGCGGGCTGTCTGCAAGGCCGAGCTTTTTCTTGAGGAAATTTTCCTTCACGGTTTCAAGCTCGCTTGGCTGCGACCCAGCAACCGTTGACGCATCTGCATTGTAGATAGCAGGCCCGCATCCAATGGTCACTTTTGTCAAAAGATCCATATCTGGTGTCATGCCACATTTGTTCTTCAGATCATCCGCATACTGCGCGATCAGATCATCTCTTTTACCCATAGTCCTCGTACTCCCAGTATTTTCACGTCGCCGCCGCATGTAAAATAACGCTCCGGCGCTGTGAGGAGCCTACTGTCACTTAGCCCCCAGACAAAGGGAAAATTTGGCCAAACACGTCATCAGTGAGAACACACCCATAACAACTCATTGGGCGGAAAGGCTTTCTAATAAGCGTCATAGCACATCTTGAACCGCTCACAGCGGCTTCCCATATCCCAGTCACTACATGCGACTCATTTGATTCAATCACTCAGGGCCTGACATGACAAAGAAGACATATCCCATAACACCAGCTGCGCGCGTGACCATGCCCTGTGGCGAAGAGCTCAACCTGACCCGCCCCCGCAGCGAAGGTGTTATGTCTGATCAAGAGCTGGCCTTTTGCCGCGCCAATAACATTTCTCTTGCCTATGATCCTGTGCAGATCGGCTGGATATCGGCTCTGGCCGAAGATGACTTTTCACCAACCTTCCGCAAAAACGAGCGCAGCAAACGCAGCGCCGTGGCCCTCATGCCGCAGGTCAATGCGCTCCACCCGCAGTACCGCCTCCGCGCCTGGACAGAGCATGACCTCTCCACTTACGTAGACATGCTCGACGATCCTGAGGTCTGGGCCTTTATGCCCGAAGCCTACCCCGACCCGCTCACGCCCGAGGCCGCCGCAGCCCTCATCGAGCTGTCAAACGCAAGCAACCACCATCAGGTTTTTGCAGTGCTGCGCAATGCAAAGCCCGTGGGGCAAGTGCGGCTCTTGTTTGACATCGATCCGCTCAACCCAGCAACAGCCGAGATCAGCTATTGGCTCGGTCGCACACATTGGGGCAAAGGCATTGGCTCTGATATTGTGAAGCTCTTCACCAAACGTTGCTTCAACGACAACATCGGGATCACCAAGCTCATAGCCCGCGTTCACCGCGACAATGGCGCATCTGCCGCTGTGCTCACCAAAGCAGGCTACATGCTTCAAGGTCACGACCCCAAAGATGAGGGCTGGACGCTTTTTGCAAAGCACCGCTAACACCCTCAAAAAAGCATGAAAAAGCCCCGCAGAGCAAAGCGCTTTGCGGGGCTTTTCTATTTTGAAAGCGCTTACGTTTAGTAGCGGTAGTGCTCAGGCTTGAAGGGGCCTTCAGGCGACACGCCGATATAGGCCGCTTGCTCGGGGTCCATCTTCGTGAGTTTTACGCCAATACGGTCAAGGTGCAGGCGCGCCACTTTTTCGTCCAGATGCTTTGGCAAAATGAAGACACCGGGCTGATACTCGTCGCTCTTGGTCCACAGCTCGATCTGCGCCAAAACCTGATTGGTGAACGATGCAGACATCACAAACGAGGGGTGGCCCGTCGCGTTGCCGAGGTTCAGCAAGCGGCCTTCCGACAAGAGGATCAAACGGTTGCCGTTTGGCATCTCGATCATATCGACCTGTTCTTTGATGTTCGTCCACTTGTGGTTCTTCAGTGAAGCCACCTGAATTTCGTTGTCAAAGTGACCAATGTTGCCAACAATCGCCATGTCCTTCATCTCGCGCATGTGCTCGATACGGATCACGTCTTTGTTGCCTGTCGTGGTGATGAAGATATCGGCCGTTGCGACAACATCTTCCAGTGTTGTGACCTGAAACCCGTCCATCGCCGCTTGCAACGCGCAGATCGGATCAACTTCGGTCACGATCACGCGCGCACCAGCACCAGCCAGCGACGCGGCAGAGCCTTTGCCCACATCGCCATACCCCATCACAACGGCAACTTTACCCGCCATCATCGTATCCGTGGCGCGGCGGATGCCGTCTACGAGGCTCTCTTTACAGCCGTATTTGTTGTCGAACTTCGACTTGGTGACAGAGTCGTTCACATTGATCGCAGGGAACGGCAGCTGGCCGTTTTTGAACAGTTCATAGAGACGGTGCACACCCGTGGTCGTCTCTTCGGAAACACCAACGATCTGGTCGCGCATTTTGGTGAACCAGCCGGGAGATGCTTCGAGGCGCTTCTTGATCTGCGCCTTGATGGCGACCTCTTCTTCAGACTGTGGCACAGCAATAACGTCTTCCCCCGCTTCGGCGCGCGCGCCAAGCAAGATATAGAGCGTCGCATCGCCCCCATCATCGAGGATCAGGTTCGGCCCCTCTGGGAACATGAAGGATTTGTCGAGATAGTCCCAATGCTCTTCCAGCGACTGGCCCTTGATCGCGAAGACAGGCGTGCCGCCCGCCGCAATCGCCGCCGCCGCGTGGTCCTGCGTGGAGAAAATGTTGCAGGAAGCCCAGCGCACATCTGCACCCAGCTCAACAAGCGTTTCAATCAAAACAGCGGTCTGGATGGTCATGTGGAGAGAGCCGACAATGCGCGCGCCTTTGAGCGGCTGCGCTTCGCCATATTCTTTCCGCAGCGCCATCAGGCCCGGCATTTCTGTTTCGGCAATATCAAGCTCTTTGCGACCAAAGTCCGCAAGCGCGATGTCTTTTACAATATAGTCTGATGACATGGGGATACCTGTATTAAGCTGATTTGGCTTGCACCTATCAGCTTATGATTTTCTGCGCAATCTTGCCCGCCAGTCAGCCCGTGCGGCCTGACACTTTGGTCAGTGCAAGTGGCCCCTGCCAGTCTGTTCCCGTGGCAAGAATACAGGCTTCACCAGCCGTGTCTGTGCTGATCACAGTAAATGTGCCTGTCTCCGCCGAAGCCCAGACCTCCACAACAGCCGATGCACCGTGCAGGCCACCCCCGGCAAGCTCTTCCTGAAAGTTGCTCTTTAGCCGCTCCACCATCACATCACGTGATGCGCAGCTGTCCGCATAGGCTGGCAGCGATGTCAAAATGGCCGCCATACCCAACAAAAGCGCAAACATGCGCTTGGTGTTAATTCGCTCGATCATGCCAAGCTCCTCGATTTGCTCTCAATACTAGGCCTATTAATTGGCCCTTGTGGTCAGTTCCCTGATCCAGTGGTCAGATTTTCCCGATCCACACCCTTACAATATGAGTTAAATGTGGCAAGAAAAGGGCGCAGTCACACACAGGCATCGAAAAATGGCAAAATCATCTCCAAAACAAGCCCGCGCTTGGCAGCGTATGCTTTCTGGCCGCAGGCTCGACCTGCTTGATCCAACCCCGATGGATATCGAAATCGAAGATATCGCCCACGGCCTCGCCTTTGTCGCGCGCTGGAACGGGCAGACTCTGGGCGATTTTGCTTACTCCGTCGCCGAGCACTCCCTGCTCGTTGAGGCTCTCTTTGCCCGCATCGTGCCAAAAGCAGATCCGAAATGGCGTCTTGCCGCCCTTTTGCACGACGCCCCCGAATATGTGATCGGCGATATGATCTCGCCCGTGAAAAACGCCATTGGCCCGGGCTATGAAGAGCTTGATGAGCGCCTCACCGCCGCCATTCATATCCGCTTCGGCCTGCCGGCCAAAACACCCGTACAGATCAAAAAGCAGATCAAAAAAGCTGACAGCCTGTCAGCTTGGCTCGAAGCCACACAGATCGCCGGCTTCTCCGCTGAAGAGGCTAACAAGTTCTTTGGCGCGCCCGATCCTGCCTTGCTCAAAGACCTCAGCATCTCGCTGCGCCCGCCAGTCGAAGTGCGCGAAGAGTTCACAGCCCGCCACAACGCCCTCTTGGCAGAAATCGGCTGATGCATCTACGCCACGCCACTTTGGCCGATGCCCGCCAGCTGGCCGATCTGCTCAACACAATCATAAAGGAGGGCGGCACCACCGCCCTCACAACGCCGCTCACCCGTGCGGAAATGGACGGCTGCATAGGCTCTAATCCAGCCCAAAATGCCTTTCTCATGGCAGAAGACAGATCAGGCAACGCCCTTGGCTTTCAAGCCATCGGAGCGCGCGCAACCTTGCCACCCGAGGCCTGCGACATCGCCACCTTCACACTCAAAGGCAAAGCCCAGCTTGGCATCGGCTCAGCCCTCTTTGAAGAGACCCGCAAGGCAGCTCAGGCGCTTGGATATAGCTGGATCAACGCAACCATCCTGTTTCAGAATGAAGGGGGTCGCGCCTACTATCAGTCGCGCGGGTTCGAGCCTTACAAATCCACGGCCGAACGCGTCTTTATGCGGTATAATCTTCGCTGATCAGGGCTAGCTCCGCCTCAGAGAGCGGCCCCCAGTCTTCGCTGCGCCTGAGGAAACCATGCCGCTTCAGCAAACGTCCAATGACCTCAAAATCCAGCTCGCTCACATCGCGCTTCTTGCCGACTGTCACCTCGGCCGCGTCTGACAGTGCGTTGATCACCAGCGGCTTGGCCTTGGTAAAGCTCGCCAAATGCCGCCGCAAAGAGCGGCTCGCCACGCGCTCGCGCCGCAAGATCATCGCGACGCTCTGCGCTTTTGTGCCCACCATCGCAAAAAGATGGAGCGCCGAGCCATCCAGCGCCACAATCCGCTTGGCGGCCTTATAGCGGGCGATCTGCTCGCGCAGGCTGTGCTTTTCTGGCCAGAAAACACTGTATCCCGCCTCTTCCATTCGGGCGTCCAACAGCTCTTCGCCCACAAAGCCACCCTTCTCAAGCGGCTGGAAGGCACGCGAAATAAACAGGTCGTCTGGCCCCTCCGGCGCAATATCCTTGGCAAAGTTCGCCGCAATATATCGGCGGAAAATCCGTGTGCCCTGGGCAATCTCCCCCAAGCCAAACCCCTGACCGGGGATCACAAGCGCCTCCACATCGGTGGTGTCGCTCACCACCTTCACAGGCACATCACCAACCAAGAGCCGCAGATACTCGCGCTCAAAATCCTGAAGCGCGAGCTGGGCACGCGTCACAAAAACAATGCCCTCGATCTCGTCACGATAGCGCGTCATGGCCCAGAGCCGCGCAATGCTCTGCATCTGGAAATGCCCGAAATGGTGGTAAAGCACGCCGCCCCAAAGCCACTTTCCTGCCAGCGTGGCCTCTGCAAATTCGGGGTAAGCTGGGGGGTGGGTGATGCGCTCGTCGCGCCGCCAGGTGGCCGCAGAGGGCACATCCTGACCATCCGCATCAAAAACAGCTGTGGTGATAATCCGCCCGTCAATGTCTTGTGGCGGAACGATACGCACATGCGCAAACTCTAGCGCTGTCTGCGACCAGCCCCCCTTGGGGCTGGGTGGCTCTGTCGCATCGCGCGTCACGTCACTTCGGGCTGCGCTTTGCCAGAATACGCTGGAGCGTGCGGCGGTGCATGTTCAGCCTCCGCGCTGTCTCGCTGACATTGCGGTCACACAGCTCATAAACCCGCTGGATATGCTCCCAGCGCACACGGTCAGCGCTCATCGGGTTTTCCGGGGGCGGTGGCAGCTCGCTGCCATTGGCCAGTAGCGCATTGGTGATGTCTTTGGCATCCGCAGGCTTGGAAAGATAATCTGTCGCCCCGATTTTGACTGCGGCCACAGCCGTGGCAATCGCACCGTAACCTGTCAGCACCACAACACGGCTGTCGGGGCGTTTCTCCCGAATGACTTCAACCACATCAAGCCCGTTACCATCTTCAAGCCGCAAGTCGCACACCGCGTAAGCGGGCGGGCGGGCCGTGGCAATCGCCTTGCCAGCAGCAACAGAACCAGCTGTTTCCACTTCAAATCCGCGTTTTTCCATAGCTTTGGCCAGACGGCGTAAAAACGGCTCGTCATCATCGACGAGCAAGAGGGACTTGTCTTCCCCAATATCAAGAGACTCTTCGGACACCTGACGACACTCCCCATTTGCGCATGTTATAAGTCTTAGCTTGCCCCCAGCCGCCCGTCAAACGGCGCGGCTCAAAGCGCGTTGATAAAGCACTGTACCCGGTCAGCCATTTGCTGGGGTGTTTCCTCACGCTTGAAAAAGTCGAGAAAGCCCTGCTCTGGAGTCATAAGGTAAGTGAAGGTCGAGTGGTCAACGAGATAAAACTCCTCGTCGCCCTCCTCTGGCTCCTGCTTTTTGAAATAGGTGCGGTAGGCCATGCTCGCGGCTTTCACCTGTTCTTCTGTGCCCGTCAGCCCGATCATCTCGGGGTGCATCACATCGGTAAACTCGGCCAAAGAGGCTGGCGTGTCGCGCTCGGGATCAATCGAGATAAACACAGTGCCCACATCAAGCCCGCGCTCTTCCAGTATCACAGCCGCCTCGCCGTTGCGGGCGGTGTCGAGCGGGCAAACATCTGGGCAAAAAGTATAACCAAAGTAGACCAGCGTTGGCTTGGTGATCACGTCTTTGTCCGTCACAGTCGCGCCCGTTTCATCAACAAGCTCGAACGGCCCACCAATCGAGGCAGAACCGCCCGCAACATTGCCAACACGGCACTCTGCCAGGGCGTCGCTCGCGCCGCCGGTAAATTGCGTGGCCGCCAAAGTGCCAACAATAACCGCCCCGGCAACAACAACAGCGCCAATCGCCAAATTACGTGACATAGGTCTTCCTTTCCCGCAGCTTTCTCAGCATGCTTATGCTTCAATGTATCATTTAGGCTCCAAAACAGCACATGCAACCAGACAATACGTCTCATTCCCGCTCCGACAGCCAGCTTCCCGAAGGGTTGCGTCGCGGCAACTACATCCGCCTGCGCACGATTATCTGGCTGCGGTGGGCCGCTGTCTTTGGCCAGCTCACAGCGCTTTTTGTTGCGGAACGCTATTATAACCTGCGTTTGGAGGTGGGCCTGTTCTACCTCGTGGTTGGCGCATCGGTGCTCGCCAACCTGATTTCCATGTTCGTTTTTCCACAAAACCGCCGCCTCTCCGAGCAGGAAAACTTTTTTATGGTTTTGTTTGATCTTTTGCAGCTCGGCGCTCTGCTTTATCTTGCAGGCGGGCTCAACAACCCGTTTTCCATCCTGATTGTTGGCCCCGTGGCTGTTTCTGCGGCTGTGCTCTCAAGTCGCAGCACCATTGTGCTTGGCCTCATCACACTCATGATCGCAACGATCCTCACGCAACATTACTACCCACTGCGCACCAGTGAGGGGCTCGTCCTGCGCATTCCAGAAATCTTTGTCTTTGGCACATGGGCTGCCGTTGTCATCGCCGTTGTGTTCCTCGGCGTCTACGTGCGCCGCATCGCACAAGACGCCAACGCCATGTCAGAGGCCTTTCAAGCAGCGCAACTGGCCTTGTCACGAGAGCAAAAGCTGACAGACCTTGGCGGGGTCATCGCCGCTGCCGCCCACGAGCTGGGCACGCCGCTGGCCACGATCAAACTCACCAGCTCCGAGCTGATCGACGAGTTTCCCGAAGGCAGCGAGCTGCGCGAAGATATCGAGCTGATTGCAACACAGGCCGACCGCTGCCGCGATATCCTCCGCTCTATGGGCCGCGCTGGCAAAGATGATCTCTACATGCGCCAAGCGCCCGTCACGGCCGTGGTGCAAGAGGCCGCCAGCCCTCACGCCGACCGCGGCAAGATGCTCCACTTCTCCGAAGACAGCAGCGACGGCACATTCCAGCCCGAAATCTACCGAAAACCCGAGATCATCCACGGCTTGCGCAACCTTGTTCAAAACGCCGTTGATTTTTCGCGTGCGAACGTCTGGGTCGAAACCCTCTGGAGCGGCGACAGCATCACCATCCGCATTCAAGATGACGGTGGCGGCTACCCTCCCAGCATGATCGGCAGAATAGGCGACCCTTTCATGCGCAGGCGCAGCAATTCACAGACCCGCGCGCGCCAAACCGCATATGAAGGCATGGGGCTGGGCCTCTTCATTGCCAAGACTTTGCTCGAGCGCACAGGTGCCGAGCTAAACTTCGCCAACGGCCCCGACGCCTCACGCAGCGCGCCAAGCGGCCCCCAGCGTTCGGGGGCTCTTGTGATTGTGCGCTGGAGCCTTGCAGATATAGCCGTTGATACGAGCACGGGCCGCACACCACTGGGAGAAAACGAACTCTTCAAGCTTTAAAGGATTTGTTAAGACTTAACCTTTAATTAACTCAAATTAAGCCAAACTGCCCCGAGGAGCAGTGTCGCAACACACAGGAAAAGACCGCCATGTTAGATCAATCAACTCTCTTGGTTATTCTGGCGGCGGGCTTGGGCACTGCCATCGTGGTGTTTGCGCTGCTCGCGGTCTTTTCAACAAGCTCACGCGCCACCCCCCGTCGAACCAACCAGCACCTTGAGAACCCGTGGATGCGCTTTGAGGGCGAGACATGCACCGGCGCCAACCCCTCAGCTCTTGAAATTGTAGGCGTCAGCAGCTTGGCCAAGCTTGATTGGTCCAAAGCGCACGAGGCATTGGCCCCGCGGTTTTCAGGCCTCCCCACAACCCTGAAAGCACCAGACGATGGCGACCAGGTCGAACGCTTTGTTGCCCGCTTTCCTGACGACAGCGCCAAAGTTCAGCTCGACTACAAGGGCACAGACGTAACCCTTTCAATCGTCGAAGACGCCCCCGCAACACCCGCTGACCGCCACATGACATTTGTTCAACGCGGCAACATTGCGATGCGCGAGGATTCAATAAACAAACTCGTGCACCCCACATGGGCCACGCGCAATGGCGAGATCTTCTGGACAAACAAGGCCTTCCGCACACTCCAGAAAGCGCGCAAGCAAGCCGAGGGCGAAGACGCTGATGTTTTTGAGTTTGATATCCACAAATCACTCGGAGGAGAGCAGGCGCGCACCTCGATCACCACCGGTTTTGCACAAGACGAGGTGCACTGGTTTGACATCACCAGCGTTGAGTTCGGGGCAGGTGCTTTTTTGCATTGCGCCGTAAATGTGAACGGTCTCATCACCGCCGAAACCACCCAGCGCAAATTTGTTCAGACCCTGGCCAAGACATTTGCCCAGCTGTCCACTGGCCTCGCGATCTTTGATCGCAACAGGCGGCTCGTACTCTTCAACCCCGCTCTGGTTGACCTCACATCGCTGCCTGCGCACTTCCTGTCAGGCCAGCCCAATCTGCAAAACTTCTTTGATCGCCTGCGCGACAACAGAATTATGCCCGAGCCAAAAGATTATTCGTCTTGGCGTCGCCAGATCGCCGATCTTGTCGTCCAGTCGTCAAACGGCCGCTATCAAGAGACATGGCGCCTGCCCAATGGCCTCACCTACCGCATCGCTGGCCGCCCCCATCCTGACGGGGCCATCGCTATTCTGATCGAAGATATCAGCGTTGAAATGTCGCTCACCCAGCGCTTCAAAGGGCAGGTCGAGCTGCGCGAAACAGCGCTTCAAGCTTTGGGCGACGCTGTGGTTTGCTTTGAGCAAGACGGCACGATCTCGCTCTGGAATGAAGCCTTTACCGAATTTCTCGGCTTGCCCGCAGGCACGCCCGCTTCCAGCCACTCTCTCGCTTCGGTCACCCAGCTCTGGAAAGAAAAGCTCGCCCCCGGAACCGTGCGCAACACCCTGTCAGCGCGCCTGCGCAACGCGGGCGAGCAGCAAGGCAGCTTCACATTGGCTGATGGCACAGAGCTGCCCTATGAGCTGCGCATCCATGATGGCAACGCAACCATCATTTCGCTGCGCACCTCCATACTGGATACGCCAGCCAAAGCCGGTCAGGCCCCATCGCTTTCAGCCCTCTAAAACCGCTTGCAGCGCCGCGGCGCACGGGTCATCTTTGCAGGCATGGCGCAACTAGACAAAACCATCACGCTTGGCAGCGCAAGCGCCACCACACGCTTCGCCGAGGCCCTCGGTGCAGAGCTGGCCGCGGGCGATATTATCCTGCTTGAAGGCGGTATCGGCGCAGGCAAAACCCACCTTGCGCGCGCGCTTATCCTGTCGCGCCTGCCCCTGCCCGAGGATGTGCCCTCACCCACCTTCACCTTGGTACAAACCTATGATGCAGGCGCTGTCGAGCTCTGGCATGCTGACCTTTACCGCCTCACGGATACCTCCGAGCTGGAAGAGCTGGGCCTCACCGACGCATTTGAAGAGGCCATCTGCCTAATCGAGTGGCCCGACCGCCTCGGCAGCCTGCGCCCGGCTTCCGCCCTCACCCTCCGCCTTGACCTCACACCAGAGGAAGGCGAAAGAACCCTGCATATGACCGGCCCCGCGCGCTGGTCTTTTCTCAATGAGCTCGCATTCGCATGACCCAGCGCCTTGATCTGTCTACCGCCTTTCTCTCTGCTTCTGGCTGGGGCAGCGCCGCCCGTGCGCCACTGGCAGGCGATGCCTCAAACCGCCGCTACGAGCGCCTCACCGCAGCCGACGGAACCCCCGCCGTGCTGATGGACGCGCCCCCCGAAAAGGGAGAGGATGTGCGCCCCTTCGTGGCCATCGCAGACTATCTCACAAGCCTTGGCCTCTCGGCCCCGCGCATCCTTGCGGCCGATGAGGCAAACGGCTTTCTACTCCTAGAAGATCTCGGCGATGATCTCTTTGCGCGCGTGGTGGTGAAAACCCCCGCGCTTGAGGCAGATCTTTATACCGCCGCAACCGATGTGTTGCTGGCGCTTCACCAGCACACACCACCACAGCTTGCACCCTATGATGCGCCCGTCATGGCCGACATGGCCGCGCTCGCCTACCGCTGGTATGGCGCTCAAAACACAGGCGCGCTGGATCGCCAGTCCGCCGCCTTCCACAGCGCCTTTCAAGCGCTTCTGGCCGAGCATATCCCGGCTCCCACAGTGCTCATCCAGCGCGATTATCACGCCGAAAACCTGCTCTGGCTCCCCGGGCGCAGAGGCGCTGCCCGCGTGGGCCTGCTTGATTTTCAAGATGCCATGTTGGGCCACCCCGCCTATGATCTTGTCTCGCTGTTGCAAGACGCCCGCCGCGATGTGCCTATTGAGGTCGAGCAAGAGATGCTGGCCTATTACATCGCGCAAAGCGGCCATGAGGCCGAGAGTTTTACAGCCGCCTATGCTCTCCTCGGTGCCCAGCGCAACCTGCGTATTCTGGGTGTATTTGGCCGCCTGTCGCTGCACGCCAACAAACCCCACTACGTGGATTTCATCCCGCGTGTCTGGGGCTACCTGCTGCGAGATCTGGCCCACCCCGTTCTGGCCCCTGTGCGCGCCCAGCTCCTTGCCGATTTGCCCGCGCCCTCCAGCGCGCTCCTCACAGAATTGAAAGATAAATGCGGAACAGTCCCAACGCTCTGATGATTTTTGCCGCTGGTTTTGGCACACGTATGGGCGCGCTCACCGCGCACCAGCCCAAACCCATGGTCAAAGTCGCTGGCAAGCCCCTGATTGACCACACGCTAGAGCTTGCCGCGCCGCTTGGCCTTAACACTGTCGTGAACCTTCACTACCTGCCCCATGTGCTTGAAGCCCACCTTGCAGGCAGCGGCGTGACCACCCTCACAGAAACACCCGATATTCTGGAAACAGGCGGCGGCTTGCGCAACGCGCGCAGCGCTCTGGGCAGCGGCCCGAGCTTTACGCTCAACTCCGATGCGCTGTGGCACGGGCCCAACCCGCTCAAGATGCTCAGCGCCGCTTGGAACCCCGATGATATGGATGCGCTTCTCCTGCTCATCCCCCACGCAAACGCGCTTGGCCACACAGGTCAGGGTGATTTCATCCTGGCCCCCAACGGCCAGATCACGCGCGGCGCTGGCCTCGTCTACTCTGGCGCGCAGATCATAAAACCCGAGCTGACAGAAGAGATCCCCGAGCGCGCCTTTTCGCTCAATCTTGTCTGGGACAAGCTGCTCGCCACAGGCCGTATCTACGGCCTGCCCTACACGGGCCAGTGGTGTGACGTTGGCTCCCCCGAAGGCATCACCCGCGCCGAAAGGATGCTCGATGACACCGCTCTTTAACGGCACTGATACACCCCAAGTCTTTGGTACGCCCCTCGGGGCCGACTTCCCCCGCGCGCTGGTTGAGGCGCTGCGCACAGCCTACGCAGGCCAGCCCCCCGAAGCCCTCGCGCGGGTGCAACTCGTGCTCAACACCCGCCGCATGGCCCGCCGCGTGAGCGAGCTGTTTGATGAAGGCGGCGCGCTCCTTTTGCCGCGCATCTCGCTTATCTCCGATCTCGCAGCACTCGATCCGCTCAGCACTCTCCCCGCCGCAGAGCCAGCGCTCCAAACCAAGCTGGAGCTTGCGGTTATCATCCGCTCGCTCATCGAGAATGAAACCAAAAGCAGCGGCCAGACCGCCATCGCGCCCCGCGAAGCCGCGTTTGATCTGGCCGAAAGCCTGACAGCTCTCATGGGCGAAATGCACGAAGAGGGCGTCCCCCCCGAAGCCATTGCGCAGCTTGATGTGAGCGACCAATCCGGCCACTGGCAGCGCACGCAGACGTTCCTCAACATCGTGCATGGCTACGCCGCCAGCCGCGCAGGCCTCACCACTGCCGCCCGCAGCCGCCTGATCACCGAGGCACTCATGGCTCGCTGGGGCGCCCTGCCGCCCAAAGATCCGATCATTATCGCTGGCTCCACAGGCTCCCGTGGCCTCACAGGGGCGCTCATGCGCGCGGTCTCAAAGCTGCCGCAAGGGGCCATTGTCCTGCCCGGCTATGACTTTGCCTTCGCACAAGGTGCATGGCCAAAGCTCTCAGACGGCGCCATGTCAGAAGACCACCCGCAATACCGCTTTCACGCGCTGCTCTCAGCGCTCAAGCAAGCCCCCCAAGACGTGCAGCGCTGGCCCGCAGGCAAGGCACCCTCCGAGGCGCGCAACAGCTTGGTCTCGCTCGCGCTGCGCCCCGCGCCCGTCACCGACCAATGGATCAGCGAAGGCCCCGAGGCCGCGCTCATCGCCGCCGAAGCCACAAGCGGCATCACCCTGCTCGAAGCCAGCGCCCAGCGCGAAGAGGCGCTCGCCATCGCCCTGCGCCTGCGCCAAGCCACAGAAGACGGCATCCAAGCCGCGCTCATCACACCTGACCGTGGCCTCTCGCGGCAGGTCACGGCCGCATTGGCCCGCTGGGGTATCACCCCTGATGACAGCGCTGGCGAGCCGCTACACCTCTCGCCCGTGGGCCGCTTTCTGCGCCATGTGCTCGATGTGATAAGCCCCCGCGCCCTGACCGCCGAGGCGCTCATCACACTGCTCAAGCACCCGCTCTGTAACGCGCTGCAAGAGCGCGGCACACACCTGCGCTACACCCGCGAGCTTGAGCTGTACATCCGCCGCAAGGGCGTCCCCATGCCCGACGCCGACACGCTTCTGGCATGGTCAACCGCCCACAAAGACGAGGCCGCGCGCGACTGGGCTGCATGGGTCGCCTCTGCCTTCTTTGCCGAGGGGCTTGAGGGCGAGCACCCGTTTGCCGACCTGCTCCAGACCCACATCGCCACAGCCGAGGCGCTCGCCCTTGGCCCTGCCGAGGCCGAGACACCGCTCTGGCAAAAAGACGATGGCGAAGAAGCCCAAAAGCTCATCCGCGAGCTGACCGCCTGCGCCGCATCAGGCGGCGACATGAGCCATTATGACTACGCCAATCTGATCGACTCCGCCCTCTCTTCCAAAGAAGTGCGGCGCGGCGAGGCCGCCCATTCCGGCGTGCTGATCTGGGGGACGCTCGAAGCCCGTGTGCAAGGCATCGACCTTCTCATTCTCGCAGGTCTCAATGAAGGCAGCTGGCCCGAAGCCCCCGCGCCCGACCCGTGGCTCAACCGCAAAATGCGCGCCGAAGTGGGGCTCTTGCTGCCCGAGCGGCGCATCGGCCTTTCGGCGCATGACTTCCAACAAGCTATTGCCGCCAAAGAGGTCTGGCTCACCCGCGCCCACAAGTCTGATGATGCCGAGACAGTCCCCTCCCGCTGGGTGATCCGCCTCACCAACCTGCTCTCTGGTCTGCCCCAAAAGCGCGGCGAAAAAGCGCTTGAAGACATGCGCGCCCGCGCCACCAAATGGCTCGCCTTTGCCAAACAGATCGACGCGCCTGCGGCAGATGTGCCCCTCGCCAAACGCCCCGCGCCTGTGCCCCCCGTCGCAACGCGTCCTCGGAAGCTTTCGATCACCAAAATCCAGACCCTCATTCGCGACCCCTACGCCATCTACGCGCGCCACGTGCTCAAACTTCAGCCGCTCAACCCGCTGCAAAAAATGCCCGATGCGCTGTTGCGCGGGATCACGCTGCACACGGTGATGGAAGAGTTTGTCAAAGCCGCCAAAGCTGACCCCGGCTTGCGCACCCGCGCCACGCTCAGCCAGCTTGCCCGCGATATCCTCGCGCGCGACGTGCCTTGGCCTGCCGCGCGGCTCATCTGGCTGGCCCGCTTTGAAAAGGTGATCGACGGTTTTCTGGCCGAAGAGGCCGCGCGTGCCGCCAACGGCGCATTTCTACGCGCCGAGGCAGAAGGTGCGCTTGAGTTGCAAGACATCGGCTTCACGCTCACAGGCAAAGGCGACAGGTTTGACCGCCTCGAAGATGGCACACTGGCAATCTATGATTACAAGACAGGGGCACCCCCCAGCGTGAACGTGCGCAAACACTTTGACAAACAGCTCCCGCTCTCGGCCCTTATGGCCGTTGAAGGCGCGTTCAAGGATATTCCCGCTGAAAGCGTCGGCAAGCTGGCCTACATCGGCCTTGGCACAAACGCTGGCGAAGCTGTGTTCGACCCCAAGGAATACGACACCGGCACCATCCTCGCCGAGTTCAAAGAGCTGATCGGGGCCTTTATGGACCCCGACAAAGGCTACCCCTCGCGCCGCGCCATTCAGAGCGAAGAGTTTGAAGGCGACTATGACCACCTCGCCCGCTACGGCGAGTGGAGCAGCGCAGACACCCCGGAGAAAGAGGTGCTGGCATGACCGCGATCCCAAACGACGCCACCATCGCCCAGATCGATGCAGCCCGCCCCGAAACCTCGACCTGGCTTTCGGCCAACGCTGGCTCGGGCAAAACCCGTGTTCTGACAGACCGTGTCGCGCGGCTCTTGCTGGAGGAGGTCGATCCGCAGAATATCCTCTGCCTCACCTACACCAAGGCCGCGGCCTCGGAGATGCAAAACCGCCTGCTCAAGCGCTTGGGCACATGGGCCATGAAGCCCGACGCCGAGCTACAGGCAGAGCTGGCCGAGCTTGGCGCCGCCAAAGCGGCTGATGCGGGCTACTATAAAAACGCCCGCCGCCTCTTTGCCAAAGCGATCGAAACACCGGGTGGCCTGCGCATCCAGACAATCCACTCGTTCTGCGCCTCGCTCCTGCGCCGCTTCCCCCTTGAGGCGGGCGTGACACCCCAGTTCACCGAGCTGGACGACCGCACCTCAGCCCAGCTGCGCGAGCAAGTGGCCGATGACCTGTCATCCTCGGAAGACGCGCAGGTGATGCTCGATATTATCGCTCACCTCGGTGGGAATGATTTTGAGAAATTCACCGCCAGTATCGTCTCTAACAAGGCCAAATTTGCCAAAGAGCTGACACGAGAAGAGCTTTGCGCCAGCGTCAATATTCCCGCAAGCCTCACCCTTGATACTCTGGTGTCAGACGTGTTCCTTGGCAATGAAAGCGACTTGGTTTCAGCCATCCTCACAGCCCTCGCCGCTGGCTCCAAAAACGATATAAAGACCCACGCCAAGCTTGCCAAATTTACAGGGCCAAGCCTCTCGTCTCTGTCGCTTCTTGAATCTGTCTTTCTCACGGGCAGCAGCGCAAAAGAGCCTTTCCGTGCCAAACTCAATGACTACGCGACCAATGATACGCGCAAAGCACTCGACCACCTCGCAACCCAGATAGAAGCCTTCATCCTACGTATCGAGGCCGCCCGCGCACGCCGCATTGCCCTCGGTGCGGTGGAAAGCACCCTCGCGCTCCACGCCTTCGCCCGCGCATTTCTCGCGCGCTACGACGCCGCCAAACAGGCGCGCGGCTGGCTTGATTTTGACGACCTCATCCTCAAAACCAAAGCGCTTCTCACCAATCCGCAGGTGGCCGAATGGGTGCTCTACCGCCTCGATGGCGGGATCGACCACATCCTTGTGGACGAAGCCCAAGACACCTCACCCGAGCAATGGGCCGTGATCGAAGAGCTCGCCCGCGAGATCACCTCGGGCCAAGGCGCGCAGGGCGACAAGCCGCGCACCATCTTTGTGGTGGGCGACAAAAAGCAGTCGATCTACTCGTTTCAGGGCGCTGACGCCGCCGAATTCAGCCGCATGCAAAACGTCTTCCAGGACAAGCTCGCCCTGCACGACGAGCCGCTGCACCCGCGCAACCTTGCCTATTCCTTCCGCTCTGCCCCTGCGGTGCTCAACACCGTTGATGCCGTGTTTGACCAGCGCGGCGATGCAGGCTTTGAAGAAGATGCGCGCCACATCGCCTTTCACAAGACAATGCCTGGCCGCGTGGATATCTGGCCACTGGTCGAAAAGGCCGCAAAGTCGGAAGACCTACCGTGGTACGAGCCGCTCGACATCCTTACACCGGATGACCCTGTCTCGATCTTGTCCGCCCAGATCGCGGCCAGCATCAAAGAGATGATCGACAGCAAAACCCTCATCCCCACCGAGGCCAAAGAAGGCGAATGGCAAGGCCGCCCCGTGCATGAGGGCGACTTTCTCATCCTGCTTCAGCGCCGCTCGGCGCTCTTTCACGAGATCATCCGCGCCTGCAAGGAAGCGGGCCTCAAAGTGGCAGGGGCCGACAGGCTGCGCATTGGCGAACAGATCGCCGTGAAAGATATCACAGCGCTGCTCAAGTTTCTCGCCACGCAGGAAGATGACCTCTCGCTTGCCGCCGCCCTGCGCTCACCGCTCTTTGGCTGGTCAGAGCAGGATCTGTTCACACTGGCGTCCTCGCGCAAAGGCTACCTCTGGGAGGCTCTTCGCGCAGAAACAGAGACACATCCTGAGACATTGGCCATCCTCAACGACATGCGCCGCGTAACCGACTTTTTGCGCCCCTATGATCTGATCGAGCGGCTGCTCACCCGCCACAAGGGCCGCCAGAACATCCTCGCGCGCCTCGGCTACGAGGCCGAAGATGCCGTTGATGCTTTCCTTGCCCAAGCGCTCAACTACGAGCGCAGCGCCGTGCCCTCACTCACAGGCTTTCTCAGCTGGCTCGAAAGCGACGACCCCGAAATCAAACGCCAGACAGAGGCAGGCGGCCAGCGCATCCGCGTGATGACAGTGCATGGCTCCAAAGGCCTCGAAGCACCCATCGTCATCATGCCTGATACAGCCGACCGCAAGAATGATTTCAAGGGCCAGATCGTCTCGTCAGGCGAAACCGCTTATTACAAACACAGCAAGGAAGACACACCGCCCGAGCTGCAAGAGGCCGTCGACATGAAGACAGAGGCCCAGCAAGCCGAGCGTGAGCGCCTGCTCTATGTCTCCATGACACGCGCCGAGAAATGGCTCATCGTGGCTGCAGCAGGCGAGGTCAAGAACGGCAAGAGCTGGTATCACAGCATCACCGAGGCCGCCAAAACACTGCCTTTCGAAGGCCACATCGCCGCAGGCCAGCTTATCCAGCGGCTTGAAACAGGCGACTGGTCAGCGCTGCGCAATGCGTCTGTGCCCCAAACGCCCGAAGACAGTATCGCACTTGAGCCTCACTTCGCCCAACGCGCCCCCGCTGGTGCGCCCCAGCCCCAAAGCGCCTCTGCCTCCAAGCTACCGGGGGCCAAGGCGCTCGCTGGCGAGACAGGCCAGGACGAGACCACCGCCAAGCGCTACGGAACCAAGGTTCACCTGCTGCTTGAGCACCTGCCCAACGCGCCCGCAAGTGACCACACAGCGCTCGTGCAAACGCTTCTTGCAGGCTTTGATGCGCCCGAAGAAAACGCCACCGCCTTTGCCGAGGCCCGCGCCGTTCTGGCCGAACCTGCGCTGGCGCATATCTTCGCTGAAACCGCTCTGACAGAAGTGGCACTCAGCGCGCCCAGCGCCACATTGGGCAAGCGCCTGCACGGCATCGTTGACCGCCTCATCGTGAGCGACAGTGAGGTGCTCGCAATCGACTTCAAAACAAACGCTGTGGTGCCTGCCAGCGCAGAAGAAACACCCGTTGGCGTGTTGCGCCAAATGGGCGCATATGCCGAGGCGCTGGCGCTGATCTATCCGGATCATACCATCCAAACAGCCATCCTTTGGTCAAAAACGCCCAAACTGATGACACTGCCTCATGATCTTGTGATGAGCGCCTATCAGGCCACTGGCTATCTTGACGACACGCCCCCGGCTACCTAGGTTCGCCCCAAGCCAACCCAACCCCGTTAGGAGAAACCCCATGGCCACAGTTGCTGTCACCGACGACACATTCGACGCCGAAGTCAAAAATTCCGATATCCCCGTTGTGGTAGATTTCTGGGCCGAATGGTGCGGCCCTTGCAAACAGATCGGCCCGGCCCTCGAAGAGCTGTCAGCCGAGATGGAAGGCAAAGTCAAAATCGTCAAAGTCGATGTTGACTCAAACCCCAATTCAGCCGCCGCAATGGGCGTGCGTGGCATCCCCGCGCTTTTCGTCTTCAAAGGCGGTGAGCCGGTGTCAAACCTCTCAGGCGCGCGCCCCAAGGCCCAGCTCCAGAGCTGGATCGAAGACGCGCTCTAAACCGAGCTGATCCTCAAAGAAAGCCCCGCCCTGTCACCCGACTGCGGCGGGGTTTTTTATGTCAGCCAACCCTGCGCGCGAAAGCGTGCCGCTATCTGGGCTTCTGCCTCTGGCCGCCCCGCGTTGATCGCTTGTTCCTGCCAGAACCACCACAGATAGCGCTCAAAAGCGGGGGTCATATCCGCCACGCGCCCCAGCGCCGCTTCAACGCCCAAATCATGCACATTCGCCGCGATATGGTGAAAATCTATCTGCGCAAAAAGCGCCGCTGGCTTGCCAAAAAAGTAGCCAAAGAAAGCCGCAGCAGAGTTCTGGCTCACCACATAGTCACAAGCGGGCAAATAGCGCTCCATCTGCCCCATCACGACAGTCACACGCGCAAAGCGTTTTTCGATCTGCTCCAACGCCTCAATATCCTGCGCGGCATAGCTCTCTTTGGGGTGCAGCCCGATCACCACATCGCGCTTGGCCTCAGCCGCCAAAACCGCCTCAACCATCTCAAGCGGCGACGCCGCCTGAAACGAGCGCCGCTCACCGAGCCGCCCTTGCAGCGGCACATAGACAAAGCCCTCGCGCCGCGCCACAGCGTCGCCAAACATCCGCTTGCGCCAATTGGCAACAAATCTGGCCGCCTTCTGCGCATCTACGCTCTCAGGCTCAAAATCAGAGCGCGCCACAGCCCACTCCCAGCGCTTGTCGCGCGCCTCAATCGCCCAGAACGGGTAGGCATAGACCCTGCGCATCACAAGCGTATCGCCCGTCATGGGCGGCCACATATGCACAAGCGCCCGCCCGCTCACATGCGCCATACGCTCTGCCTCATCAGCAAAGCGCACATCCAGCCCGCCACCGCGCAGCACACGTTCTACCTTGGCCAGAAAGTTGTGCTGCCCTGCGGCCGCACTTGCCTTCATCTCAGGCTCAAGAAAAATGGTCACAAGCTCACTCATACCCGAAGTGCTAGACGCGCAGAGGGCTGCAAACAAGCCAAACCTTGTGCTCCTGCCAACCAGCCGCCATATATTCCCCAAGACGAAGGAGGCCCAAATGGCACACTCAGATTTCCCCGGCTGGCACGGAACAACAATCGTCGCCGTCAAGAAAGATGGCGAAGTCACCATCGCTGGCGACGGTCAGGTCAGCCTCGGCCCAACGGTCATCAAAGGCACGGCCCGCAAGGTCCGCCGCATCTCTCCGGGCGGCCACGATGTGCTCGTCGGCTTCGCAGGCAGCACCGCTGACGCTTTCACACTGCTTGAGCGGTTAGAAGCCAAGCTTGAAGCCACACCTGGCCAACTCATCCGCGCCTGCGTAGAGCTCGCCAAAGACTGGCGCACCGACAAATACCTGCAAAAGCTCGAAGCCATGCTGCTGGTATCAGACGGCAAAGAACTCTTCGTCATCACAGGCGCAGGCGATGTGCTGGAGCCAGAACACAACGTCGCCGCCATCGGCTCTGGCGGCAACTTCGCCCTCGCCGCTGCCCGCGCCCAGATGGACACAGACAAATCCGCCGAAGACATCGCCCGCGCCGCCATGGCCATCGCCGCCGACATCTGCGTCTACACCAACGGCAAACTCACAGTCGAAACCATCAAAGGCTAACCCCTTTCTTTTTGCCCCAAATATCCCGGGGGTGAATGCCGAAGGCAGAGGGGGCAGCGCCCCCTCCACCGCGACGCCAAAGGCGGCGCAAACCCTGATCAAAGCGAGACCCGAATTATGACAGACCTCACCCCCCGCGAAATTGTCTCCGAACTTGACCGCTTCATCATTGGCCAGGCCGATGCCAAGCGCGCTGTCGCCGTCGCTCTGCGCTCCCGCTGGCGGCGCAAGCAGCTGTCCGATGACCTGCGCGATGAGGTCTATCCGAAGAACATCCTCATGATCGGCCCGACAGGCGTCGGCAAAACCGAAATCTCCCGCCGCCTCGCCAAACTCGCCCGCGCACCCTTCATCAAGGTCGAGGCAACCAAGTTCACCGAGGTCGGCTATGTCGGCCGCGATGTGGAGCAGATCATCCGCGACCTTGTCGATGCCGCAATCCTGCAAACCCGCGAACATATGCGCGAAGACGTAAAGGCCCGCGCCCACACCGCCGCACAAGAGCGCGTCATCACCGCGATAGCTGGCGAAGATGCCCGCGACGGCACGCGCGAAATGTTCCGCAAAAAGCTCAAATCAGGCGAGCTGGATGACACAATCATCGAGCTTGATGTCGCCGACACCTCCAACCCGATGGGCGGAATGTTCGACATCCCGGGTCAGCCCGGCGGCCAGATGGGCATGATGAACTTGGGCGATATTTTCGGCAAGGCCATGGGCGGGCGCACCACCCGCAAGAGCCTCACAGTCGCCGAAAGTTACGAGGTGCTCATCTCCGAAGAAGCCGACAAACTGCTCGATGACGAGCTGGTCACCAAAGCCGCGCTCGAAAGTGTGGAGCAAAACGGCATCGTCTTTCTTGACGAAATCGACAAAGTCGCCACCCGCCAAGACACGCGCGGCGGTGATGTCTCCCGCGAGGGCGTGCAGCGCGACCTGCTGCCGCTCATCGAGGGCACAACCGTCAGCACAAAGCACGGCGCGGTAAAGACCGACCATATCCTCTTCATCGCCTCGGGCGCATTCCACATCGCCAAGCCGTCCGACCTTCTGCCAGAGCTGCAAGGCCGCCTGCCCATCCGCGTCGAGCTGAACGCGCTCACAGAGAATGACTTCGTGCGCATCCTCACCGAGACAGACAACGCCCTGACGCTGCAATACACCGCCCTCATGGCCACAGAAGAGGTGGCTGTCAGCTTCACGACAGACGGCATCAAAGCGCTCGCCAAGATCGCAGCCGAGGTGAATTCAACGGTCGAGAATATCGGCGCGCGCCGCCTCTACACCGTGCTTGAGCGCGTCTTCGAAGAGCTGAGCTTCACAGCGCCCGACCGCGCAGGTGATAGCGTCACAGTCGATGCCGCCTTTGTCGAGGCCCACCTTGGTGCGCTCATGAAGTCGTCTGATTTGTCAGGCTATGTGCTCTAAGCTGCGCAAATGCGCGCAAGCCTAGGCTATATTTCGTGATTTACGCGCATATCTGAGCGCTTTCATGCTTCAGATTGCGCACTTCCCGCAGCTTGCCTGCGCTATCTTTCCTGTCAGCGCCACAGGAGAGCAAGCCCATGTCAGCCCAAACATACGTCTACCAGAACATCGCCCGCGCCCTCAAAGACCACGGCGTCGAAACGGTGTTTGGCCTCATGGGCGATGCCAACCTGTTCATGGTCGACAGCTTCGTGCGCGAGTGCGAGGGCCGCTTTGTGCCCGCCGCCCACGAAGGCAGCACAGTGCTCATGGCGCTGGCCTACACCCATGTATCTGGCAAGGTCGGTGTCGCCACCGTCACCCATGGCCCCGCGCTCACCAATTGCATGACAGCCCTGACCGAGGGCGCGCGCGGGCACATCCCTATGGTTTTGCTGGCGGGTGATACCCCCGTGGCCAACCCGCGCCACTTGCAAAGCACCGATCAGCGCGAGGTGGTCAAAGCCACAGGCTGCGGCTTTGAGCAGATGCGCACACCCGAGACCGTGGCGATGGATGTCGCCCGCGCCTTTTACCGCGCACAGGTCGAGCGGCGGCCCATCGTGCTCAACATGCCCGCCGACTTTATGTGGCAAGCGGCGGCGCACACGCCCCGTGTGCTTGATGTGTTTACCGCGCCGGGCGGTGTGGCCGAAGGCGAAATTCTCGACAATGCCATCGGCATGATCGCCTCTGCCCGCCGGCCGCTCATCCTCGCAGGCGCGGGCGCGGTCAAGGCGCGCGAACAGCTCATACGGCTGGCCGACAGGCTCGAAGCGCCCCTTGCCACAACACTCAAGGCAAAGGGCCTGTTCGCAGATCACCCTTACAACATAGATATTTTCGGTACGCTCAGCACACCTGCCGCCTACGAGCTGATCGCCCAGTCTGATTGTATCATCTGTTTTGGGGCGTCCCTGCACGACTTCACAACAGACCAAGGCAAGCTGATGAAAAAGAAACGCATCATTCAGATTGATGTGACACCCACAGCCATTGGCGGAGGCCTTCACCCTGATGCAGCCCTTGTCGCAGATGCTGGCCTGACAGCAGAGACAATCCTCTATTGGCTCAATGAAGCCGAAATACCGCCCAGCGGCTTCACGGCTGGATTGGCCACAACACAGCTCACAGAGCACCCTGTCGCGCCCAACAAGACAGCCGACGGCTGTATCAATTACATTCATGCGCTGGAGCGTCTGGAAGATGCGTTGCCCAAAGACCGCCTCCTTGTGACAGACGGGGGCCGCTTCATGACAGAGGTCTGGGTGCGCGTCTCTGTGCAGGGGCCGGAGAGCTTTGTCGCCACAACCAACTTCGGCTCCATCGGCATTGGCCTGCAAGAAGCCATCGGCGCAGGTGTGGCCGCGCCAGACAGGCCTGTTGCGCTCTTCACAGGCGATGGTGGCTTCATGATGGGGGGCATCAACGAGTTTAACACAGCCGTGCGTCTTGGCCTCGACCTGATCGTGATTGTCGCCAATGACAGCGCCTACGGCGCCGAACATATCCAGTTTATCGACCGCAAGATGGACCCTTCCCTGACAGAGTTCCACTGGCCCTCTTTTGCCGAGATCGGCACGTCTCTTGGCGGGCAAGGGTACATGGTGCGCAATGAATACGAGCTGGAGGTGGCCCTTGCCGCAATCCCAAGTCGCAAAGGCCCCATGCTGATCGAGCTTAAGCTCGACCCCCACGATGTGCCGCGCATGCGCATCTGAGGCGTCAGATAATCTCGTCTTCATCAAACAGCGACGCTTCTTCCAGCTGGGTATTCAGATCATCCACCGCCGCTTCGGCCACGTCGTTTGATTTCACGTCAGCAATATGAAAGAGCGCGTCGCCCTCATGCACCACAGGCATGACAGCACGGCCCACAATAATCCCGCCGTATTTTGTCGTCACCTCTATCTCCCGCTCTCCGAACGGATCAGAGATTGCCGCGACAACATCGCCCTCGCTCACCACATCGCCCTCGGCCTTGAAGGCTCGCAGCAAACCCCCCGCAGGCGCGCGCAGCCAGTGGCTGTCAGAGCAGAGCAGCGATTTGGCCTTCGGCTTCGCAATCCCGGCTGAGGGCAACAGGCCCACCGAGTTCAGCACCCGCAATATCCCCGCAAGCCCCGCGCGCACTGACATCTCGTCAAAGCGCATGCCCTCGCCCGCCTCGTACAGCAGCACGTCGACACCCTTCTTCTTGGCCTCTTGGCGCAGGCTGCCCTCGCGCAGCGCGCTGGTCAAAATCACCGGCGCACCAAACACCTCGGCCAGCCCGAGCGTGGCCCTGTTGCTGGCCGAAACACGCACCTGCGGCAGGTTCACCCGATGAACAGCCGCCGAATGCAGATCAATCCCCAGCGTCGAGCGCTCCACAATCTCGGTCATGAAAATATCCGCCAGCCGCGACGCTAGCGAGCCGTGCGGCGAGCCGGGGAAACAGCGGTTCAAATCGCGCCTGTCAGGCAAATAGCGCGAGTGGTTGAGAAAGCCGAAGGTGTTCACAATCGGCACAACAATCAGCGTGCCGCTCAGCTTCGCAAGGTTCTTCGCCCGCAACAGCCGCCGCACAATCTCGACCCCGATCACCTCGTCGCCATGGATGCCCGCGCTGACAAACACCACAGGCCCGTCCTTCTTGCCATGCACCACATGCGCCGACAGCGTCACAGGCGTGTGGTCCGACAAGGTGCTCACAGGGATGTTCACCGTCCGCCGCGTGCCCGCAAGCACCACATCTCCCGCTATCTCAAAGGCCTGCCGCTTGGTCATATCCCACCCCTTATCTCTGGCAGCAAACCCTGTCGCAGGTTTGCGCGCGAAGTCAATTTCTTCCGCACAATCGCGCCCCATAAAGGCGCTTGAGCATACCGCACCCCCCTTGCTACAAGGGCAAACAATGTAATCGGCTTGCCCGAGCCCCCAAAGTTGCGAAGCCTCATGCCAGCGCCCAAGCCAACCGCCACAGCCAAAGACAGGCTCGAATACGCGATCTTCGTGACACTCGTGTCGCTTCTGCGCGTGCTGCCCTTCCGCCAGCGCAGCGCCCTGATGGCTTGGATCATGTCACGCGTCATCGCCCCCTTGGCGGGCTATACCAAACGCGTTCACCAAAACCTCGACCTGATCTGGCCCGACATGCCGCGCGCAGAGCACAACGCCCTCGTCACCAGCGTCACCCGCCACACAGGCCGCACCATCTGCGAGCTCTTCTCCCCAAAAGACCTGACCCGCATGGCAAAAGAAACGCCGCTCACAGGCCCGGGCCTCGCCGCACTGCAAGAGGCGCAAAAAGCAGGCAAACCCGCCATCGTCATATCGGGCCACTTCGGCAACTACGACATCGTCCGCGCCGCGCTCATAAACGAGGGCTTTCACGTCGGCGGCCTCTACCGCCGCATGAACAACACGCTCATCCACAAGTTCTACCTCAACAACATCTCCACCATCGGCACACCCCTGTTCGAGCGGGGCCGCCCGGGCCTCGGCGCGATGCTGCGCCACCTGAAAGAAGGCGGCACCCTCGCCGCGCTCATCGACGTGCGCGTCAACAACGGCGTCCCGCTGCCCTTCCTCGGCCAACCGGCACTCACCGCCACATCCATGGCCGAACTGGCCCTGCGCTACGAGGCAACACTGGTGCCCGTCTACGGCATCCGCAGCGCCGACGCAGAGCACTTCACAACCTACCTCGACACGGCCATCCCCCTCACCGACCCCGAAACAATGACCCGCGCCCTCAACACCTCGCTCGAAGCCCGCGTCCGCGAAAACCCCGAACAATGGTTCTGGATCCACAACCGCTGGAAAGGTGGAACTGGGGGGTGAGGGCGGGAACCGGACATTCTCTGCAGTTTGTACAGAGGTCTGCTGAGCGGACGAAGCGGCCGTTCGCGACGCAGGCGAACGTCAGCCCCTGGGGTGGCGACCTAACGGTTTTGGAAAGGCGCTTCATGCCCGCCAAGCACATCCTCAGAACGAATGGCGCGCCTGCATCTGCCAAATCGCCAGCCCAAGGGAGGGGCTGACGATAGCCGGGCCGCTACGCGGCTGTTAACCGGCTTGGTGTTCCTAATCGAAGGTTCTCTCTGGGCTCAGACCTGCCGTTCTCTGCGGGCCGGTCGAAGGTCAGCTATGGGCCGGGAAGTGCTATTTAAGGTGCCATGATGGGCGGTGGTTTTCTTCGCTTGCCTGATAGCGCATTACCTGCAATCGCCGCGAGCAGAACTGCGCCGCCGATCAGGGTATTTACGGTCGTGGTTTCTCCCAGAAACAGCCAGACCCATAGTGGGCCGAGCAGGACCTCGGCCAGAGACAGCAAGGCGAGCTCTGCTGCGGGGAGGCTGCGCGATCCCAGCGTGTAGAGGATAAGACCGGCGCCAACCTGGAACACACCCATGCCCATCGCGATGCCGCCATCGCTGGGGCTCAAAACTACGGAGAGCCCGAGGCCAAAGCAGATCGCCAAGGTGATGGCGATCGCGAAGAGGCCCGAAAGGAAGACCGCTGGCAGCATCTCACCTGTTCGTCCCCACCGCAGCGCCACGGTGAAGACCGCGAAGCCGAAGGCCGATCCAAGCGCGGCAAGGCTGCCCTTGAGGGCGACGCCTCCGGACTTGTCGGCGACCATGATCGCGATTCCGCCAATTGCGACCGCGATCGCCACCCAAGTTGCGCCACGGACAGGCTCTTGCAAAACGATCCAACCAAGTACCGCGGCCATGAACGGCGCTGTCGCAAACAGCAGCATGGCATTCGCAACCGAGGTGTTCTGGATCGCGTAGATGCCCCCGGAATAGGCCGCAACCAGTGAAAGCCCCGCGATGATGGCCGGTGCGCCGACGCGGCGGATCTGAACGAAGGGGCTTTCGCCGGAGCGCACCCGAATGAGCACGTATAAAAAAAGCGACATGCTGATCGACCGATAGAGCAGAATTTGCCACACGACGGCATCTTCGATCAGGCGAATGCCAAGACCGACCGTTGACCAAAGAACCCCCGCCGCAAAGACGAAGAGCACGCCGTACTTGTGAGCATCTGCATTGGAAGAGGAAGGTGAGATAGATGTCATTTCGGGCCAATCAAAGAGGTCTCTCCAAGCAAGTTAGCTTCTCAGCCGGAATTTGGATTACTCATATGCGACATTGGCGCAGAATGCTGAGCGCGGTTTGCCTAACCAAGAATGCTGCGTGGTGCGCGAATGGCCGGTCTGGTGACGCTGCTGCGCAGCATTTAACACATCGGCCAGCGGCGGCTTTGGGCCGACACCAGACACCCATCCCCCCCACCGAACGCCCCGTTACCTAATTTTCTGTTAAAATCTCTGTCCAACAGGCGGTGCACGGGGGGTGCACGCGTGGTGCACGGGTTTCACCCCCCTGTTTCGGGGGGCTTGGCGGGCAT
>NZ_CBFHTG010000012.1:0-86338 GCF_965658795.1 Lentibacter sp.
TTCGTCGCGCATCGGGCGGATCATCTGGCTGTGGCAGACATAGCAGCCTTCGCGGATGTAGATGTCACGTCCTGCCAACTCCAGAGGGGTGTAGGGGCGCATGCCCTCTACATCCTCAATGGTGTTTTCGAGCCAGAACAGCGGTGCAATCTGCACAATGCCACCGACTGTCACAACAAGGAAGGCGAAGATCGCAAGGAGCGTTACGTTGCGCTCAAGGATTGCGTGTTTGTCAAGAATAGCCATTCTCTATCCCTCCTTATTCTGCAGGGACGACGCCGTTCGTGGCTTCGACAGCCGGCGAACGTTTTACAGTCATCCAAAGGTTGTAACACATGATGATGGCACCAGCGAGGAACAGCGTTCCGCCCAGACCGCGCACAACATACATCGGGAATTTGGCACTCACAGTGTCAGCAAACGAGTTCACAAGGAAACCGTTGGCATCAACTTCACGCCACATCAGGCCTTCCATGATACCCGTCACCCACATGGATGCCGCGTAAAGGATGATGCCGATGGTCGCGAGCCAGAAGTGCCAGCTGACAAGACGCAGGCTGTAGAGGCGCTCACGGTTCCACAACTTGGGCACAAGGAAGTAAAGCGCGCCAAAGGTGATCATACCGTTCCAGCCCAAAGCACCCGAGTGCACGTGGCCGATTGTCCAGTCGGTGTAGTGTGACAGCGAGTTCACCGCACGGATCGACATCATCGGGCCTTCAAATGTGGACATGCCGTAAAAGCCCACCGAGATAACCATCATACGGATGATCGGATCGGTGCGCAGCTTGTCCCATGCGCCTGAAAGCGTCATCAGACCGTTGATCATACCGCCCCATGACGGCATCCAGAGCACGATCGAGAACACCATACCCAGCGTCGAAGCCCAGTCAGGCAGAGCTGTGTAGTGAAGGTGGTGAGGACCAGCCCAGATATAGATGAAGATCAGCGCCCAGAAGTGGATGATCGACAGCTTGTAGGAGAAGACAGGGCGTTCTGCCTGCTTGGGGATGAAGTAGTACATCATGCCCAAAAAGCCCGCTGTGAGGAAGAAGCCCACGGCGTTGTGGCCATACCACCACTGCGTCATCGCATCCTGAACACCCGAGAAGACCTGAACAGACTTCGAGCCGAAGATGGAGACTGGGATGCTCAGGTTGTTCACAACATGAAGCATCGCAACCGTGATGATGAAGGACAGGTAGAACCAGTTGGCCACATAAATGTGCGGCTCTTTACGCTTCACAAGCGTACCCACAAAGACAGCAAGGTAAGCAAGCCAGACAATTGTCAGCCACCAGTCAACATACCACTCGGGTTCGGCATATTCCTTGGATTGCGTTGCACCGAGCAAATACCCCGTTGCCGCAAGAACGATCATAAGCTGGAAGCCCCAGAAGACGAACCACGCCAGATTGCCACCCCAAAGGCGCGCGGCGCTGGTGCGCTGCACGACATAAAAAGATGTGGCGATAAGAGCATTGCCCCCAAACGCAAAAATCACCGCACTTGTGTGCAGTGGCCGCAGGCGTCCGAAGTTGGCAAGCCCTTGCGCCCATTCAAAGTTGAGCGCCGGAAAGGCCAGCTGGAAAGCGATGGTGACACCGACGAGAAAGCCCACAACACCCCAAAGAGCTGTTGCAACCACACCCGCGCGCACCACGCCGTCCATATATTCTCCTGAAAGATCTACGCTTGGTGCGTCATCTCCCGTTCTGCGCAACGTCCAGATGAAAAGTCCACCTGCCGCAAGCGCAACTGTCAGCGCGTTGACCAAATAGGCCAGGTCGCGCGCAAAGTTGGTCGCTATCAACGCAAAAAGCGTGATGAGAGCGAGCACAACCAGCTTGATGTAGTTACCCATGTTTCGTCCCTTCGTCTTACCCGCACACGATTCTTTCGTGCGTCAGGGCGATTTTCCTGAGCCTCTTTTGGTCTGAGGGCGGGATCGTCGCCTTGATCTGCATCAAGAAGCCTCTCCAAATTTCTTGATCTGCTTCAATGCAAGCTGCGCAAAAGGCTCCTAGCCTGAGAGGGAACATCAACCTTGGAGAACTGAGATGTCCTACAAAACAATCTTCACCGCGCTCTCCCAAGACAGCCTCGCCAAGCCCATGCTGGCCCATGCGAGCGCCATCTGTGACAGCTTTGACGCCCACCTTGATACCCTCTGCCTTGGCGTTGATCGCAGCCAAACAGGCTATTACTACGCAGGGGCCAACGCCATGGTGCTTCAGGAGGTCATCGAAAAGGCCAATGAAGACTCCCTTGCGCTGGAAAAGCTCGCACAGACAGAGCTTGGCAAAACAGACACGCGCTGGAGCTGTGACCACGGCATGGCGCAGCTGCCCGACATCGGCCGCCACGCCGCCACGCGCGCACGCTTTGCCGATATCGCCATTTTGCCCACACCCTACGGCGAAGACCGCGGCCCAGAACAGGAAGCGCTCGTCGAGGCCTGCCTCTTTGAAGCCCGCGTGCCTGTGCTTATCATTCCCGAAAAGCTTGAGCCGCTCGGCGCGCCCAAAACAGTGGTGATCGGCTGGAACGAAAGCGACGAAGCGCTCAGCGCTGTCCGCGCGGCCATGCCGTTGCTCGAGCAAGCCGATAAGGTGCATGTTGTGGTTATTGACCCGCCCAAACACGGGCCGAACCGCTCGGACCCCGGCGGACTTTTGTCAGTCTGGCTTGCGCGCCACGGTGTGCACACCGAGATCGACGTGCTCTCCAAAACCATGCCCCGTGTCTCGGATGTGCTCTTGCGCCATGCCACGGATGTGAACGCCGATCTGGTGGTGATGGGCGCTTACGGCCACTCGCGCTTCCGCGAAGCCATATTGGGTGGCGCAACACGCTATATGCTGGAGCAGTCAAAGCTGCCTGTTTTCATGGCACATTAAAGTAAGCTCGAATTTGCTTCGCAAATCCGATCCTCTGAGGGGGGCCAGCCCCCCCTCAGTTTCAATAGCCCGATGGTTATTGAAACTCTCCCCCCGGGATATTTTTAGCAAAAAGAAAGGCTGAAAGCCTCGGAGACGGAGTGCTAGCTCAACATACCGCCGTCAGAATCATCGCCAGCTTCTTCGGTAAGGCGGTCAAAATCGGGTACAAGCACATGGCGCTTGCCCACGAGGTCGATCACGCCATCCCGCTTGAGTGCGTTGATCTGGCGACTCACGGTTTCAAGCGTCAGACCGAGATAATCGGCCATCGCCTCGCGCGTCAGTGGCAGGTCAAACTCAAGTGGCCCCTGCCCTTTTGCAAGATTCAGCGTCGCGTCACGTCGGGCAATAATGCTCAGCAGGCTGGCAATCTTTTCGCGCGCTGTTTTGCGACCCAACACAAGCATCCACTCACGCGCTGCATCAAGCTCGTCAAGCGTCATCTCAAGCAAGCGCTGCGCAATATGCGGTGTGCGTTCCATCATGTCTTCAAAAGGTTTCTTGCGGAAACAACACATCACAACATCTGTCGTTGCGACAACATCATATGCAGCTGCCTCACGCCCGGGACGGCCGACAAAATCAGAGGGCAGAAGCAACCCGACCATCTGGGTGCGCCCGTCTTCCATCGCTTGGGTGAGCGAGGCCACCCCTTTTACAACCGACCCGACAAACTCCATACGATCGCCGGACCAGACAACGGTCTGACCTGCCTCATAGGTTCTGTAATATTTGATCTCTTCGAGGCGGTCGAGTTCCTCGCCCTCGCAGCGGGCACAAACAGCCCTGTGTCTGATGGGGCAATCCCCGCACTCTCGCGGTAGATCCGTTACTGTGGTCGTCTGCATTTTTTCACTTCGCGCGCTTGATCTGTATCAATGACGATACTCGTTCCTACGTTTAAGCCTAGCCCTATGATGACAAAAACTCAACTCGCAGATTTAGGGCTATTTGACGCAAAGGTACCGCGTTATACAAGCTACCCGACATCGCCCCAGTTCACCCCTTCCATCACAGGCGATATGTTCGCCCGCTGGATCTCGGTGATCCCGGAGGGCAGCGCGATTTCGCTCTATATCCACGTGCCCTTCTGCCGACGACTCTGCTGGTTTTGCGCCTGCCGCACGCAAGGCACCCAAAAAGAAGCGCCCGTGCGCGCCTATCTTCAGGTGCTCAAAGACGAGCTGGCGCTTTTGCAAGCCACCTTGCCACGCGGCGTGCGCCTTGCACGGCTGCATTGGGGCGGGGGCACACCAACACTTCTCAGCGCCGATATGATGCGCGAACTGGCCGAAGAGATCGCAAAAGTCGCACCCTTTGCCCCTGACTATGAATTTTCTGTAGAGATCGACCCCAACGAGATCGACAGCGCCCGCCTTGATGCGCTGGCCGCTGCAGGCATGAACCGTGCGTCCATTGGGGTGCAGGATTTTGACGATGAAATCCAACGCGCCATTGGCCGCATCCAGAGTTTTGAAGCGACGCGCAGCGCCATTGATATGATCCGTGCACATGGCGTGGAAAGCCTGAACGCCGACATTCTCTTTGGCCTGCCACACCAGTCAAAAGAACGCATCACAGAGAGCGTGCAAAAGCTGCTCGCCCTCTCGCCTGACCGCGTTGCCCTTTACGGCTATGCCCACGTGCCATGGATGGCCAAACGCCAGCAGATGATCCCTTCAGAGGCGCTCCCCACACCCGAAGAGCGGCTCGACCTCTTTGAGGCCGCGCGCAAGCTCTTTGTCTGGGATGGCTACGCCGAAATCGGGATTGACCACTTCGCCCGCCCAGATGACGGGCTGACGCGCGCCCAAAATACCGGCAAGCTGCGCCGCAACTTTCAAGGCTACACCGACGACACCAGTGATGTGCTTATCGGCCTTGGCGCCTCGTCTATCTCGCGCTTCCCGCAGGGCTACGCGCAAAACGCGCCCGCCACTTCGGCCCACACCAAAAAGATCGAAGAGGGCCACTTCTCGACATCACGGGGCCACGCCTTTTCCGATGAAGACAAGCTGCGCAGCCGCTTGATCGAGATGATCATGTGCGATTTCCGCATTGATGCCGCCGAGATCGTCTCGGAGCACCACATCTCGACAACAGAGCTTCAAAAGATGATGACCGAAGCCAATATGCGCTTTGCAAACCGTCTCAGCGTGACAGCCGAAGGGCTCTTCATCCCCGAGGCCATGCGCCCGCTGACACGGCTTATCGCACGTGCCTTTGATGCCTATGACCTCAGCAAAGCAGGCCACAGTTCGGCGATCTGATCGGCTCTTTCTTTTTGCTCTAAATATCCCCGCCGGAGGCCAGAATCTGGCCGAGCGAAGCGAGGCCCACCGCGATGCGCGCCAGCGCAGCGCAACACGTTACTCCGTCGCGCCGCTGGCCTTCAGCTCCAGTGCCGCTGTCAGCAGCGTCTTGGCATAGTCGGTCTGCGGGCGTTCAAACAGATCTTCTGCCGTCCCTGCCTCAATGACATCGCCCTGCTTCATCACAAGCACCTTGTGGCTCATCGCGCGCACCACGTTGAGGTCATGGCTGATAAACAAATACGCCAGCCCGTATTTGCGCTGAAGGTCGCGCAGCAAATCCACAATTTGCACCTGAACGGTCATATCAAGCGCACTTGTCGGCTCATCAAGCACAACAAGCTTGGGCCGCAAGATCATCGCCCGCGCAATGGCGATGCGCTGGCGCTGCCCGCCTGAAAACTCGTGAGGGTAGCGGTCCATCGTGGCAGGGTCGAGGCCAACCTCTTCCATAACCTCGGCCACAAGCGCGCGCTCGCTCTTGCCCTCGGGCTTGCCATGAACGCCGAGACCCTCGGCAATGATCTCGGCACAGCTCATACGCGGGCTGAGCGAGCCATAGGGGTCCTGAAAGACAATCTGCATCTCGCGGCGCAGGCTGCGCAGCTTCTTCGTGCTCCAGCCGCGCACATCCTCGCCCTGATAGGTGATGCCCCCTTCACTGCCGATCAGCCGCATGATGGCCAGCGCCAGCGTGGTCTTGCCAGAGCCGCTTTCTCCGACAATCCCCAGCGTTTCGCCTGCACGCACAGACAGGCTGGCCGCATTCACTGCCTTCACATGCCCCGTCACCCGCTTCATCAGCCCCGTCTTGATCGGAAACCAGACGCGCAAATTCTCGGTGCTCACAATCTCTTTGGCCCCTTCAGGCACCGGCTCGGGCTGGCCCACAGCGCGTGCGGCCAAGAGCTTTTGGGTATAGGGGTGCTTTGGCGCGTCAAACACAGCGGCCGCTTGCCCCGTCTCGACAATCTCGCCGCTCTTCATCACGCAGACTTTATCGGCAAAGCGCTGCACCACGCCCAAGTCATGGGTGATGAACAACAGCCCCATATTCTCGCTGGCTTTCAGCTCGTTGAGCAGCTCCAGAATTTGCGCCTGAATGGTCACATCAAGCGCGGTTGTCGGCTCATCCGCAATCAGAATGTCAGGCTTGTTGGCCAGCGCCATGGCAATCATCACACGCTGGCGCTGCCCGCCCGAAAGCTCGTGGGGGTAGGCGGTCAGGCGGCTCGCAGCATCGCGGATGCCGACTTTCTCCAGCAGCTCCAAGATCTGCCCGCGCGCCTCTTTGCGGCCCACGCCCTGATGCAGGGCAAGGCTCTCGCCAAGCTGCTTCTCAATCGTGTGCAAAGGGTTCAGCGAGGTCATCGGCTCCTGAAAAATGAAGCTGATGTCATTGCCACGCACCTTGCGCAGCAGCTTCTCCTTCGCCCCGATCATCTCTTGGCCGTCATATTTGACAGAGCCAGACACCTCGGCGCTGTCACCGAGCAAAGACACGGTGCAAAGCGCACTCACCGACTTGCCAGAGCCGCTCTCGCCCACCAGCGCAACCGTCTCGCCACGGTCCACGCTAAAGCTCACATCTTTCACCGCGTGGTTGGCCTTGCCATCCTGACGGAAGGTGACGTTCAGGCCCTGAACCTCAAGCAAACTCATTGGAAGGTCTTTCTCGGATCAAAGGCATCACGCACGCCCTCAAAGATGAAAACAAGCAGCGAGAGCATGATTGCAAAGGTGAAAAACGCCGTAAAGGCCAGCCATGGCGCCTCAAGGTTCTGCTTGGCTTGCAGCGTCAGCTCGCCAAGGCTCGGCGCGCTTGAAGGCAGACCAAAGCCGAGAAAGTCCAGGACAGCCAGTGAAGAGATTGTCCCTGTCACAATAAACGGCAGCATCGTCAGCGTCGCCACCATGGCGTTGGGCAGCATATGGCGGAACATGATCGTGGCATTGCTCACGCCAAGCGCCTTGGCCGCGCGCACATATTCAAGGTTGCGCGCCCGCAAGAACTCGGCGCGCACGACACCCACAAGCGACATCCAGCCAAACAAGACCATCAGCGCGACAAGCAGCCAGAAACTGCGCCCCAGAATAGCGAACATGATGATGATCACATAGAGCTGCGGGGTAGATGTCCAGATTTCGATGATGCGCTGGAAGACAAGGTCAAGCCAGCCCCCGAAATAGCCCTGCACAGCCCCCGCCGCGACACCGATGATCGAGGCCGCCCCCGTCACAATCAGTGTGAAAAGGATCGAGAGGCGAAAGCCGTGAATGACCCGCGCCAGCACATCGCGCTTGGTGGCATCGGTGCCCAGAAGGTTCTCGCCATTGGGCGGCAGTGGGGCCGCACCCGGGCGCTCGACAGCTGTATCAAACGAATAAGGAATAAGCGGCCAGATCGCCCAGCCCTTCTGAAAGCCCTCAGCCGCGTAGTCACCGGCCTCAATCGCTGCAATGATACCCTCGGGGTCGTCAAAGCAGTCTTCAACCCCGCCTGAGGCGATGAGGCATTGCACCTCCGGGTCGCGGTAGACCGCCTCTGTCTGGAAATCTCCGCCAAATTCGGTCTCGGGGTAAAAAGTCCAGATCGGCGCATAATACTGGCCGCGATAGTTCACAAGGATCGGCTTGTCATAGGCGAGGAACTCGGCAAACAGGCTCAGCACAAACAGCACACTGAAAATCCACATCGACCAATAGGCCCGCCTGTTGGTCTTGAAGTTGCGCCAGCGGCGCGCATTGATGGGGGAAAGCGTCATCAAAGCCATCAGCCCTCCCTCCGCTCAAAGTCGATCCGCGGATCAACCAAAACATACATAAGGTCCGACAAGATCCCCACAACGAGGCTGATCAGCCCGAAGATAAAGAGCGTGCCAAAGACAATGGGGTAATCCCGCGCAACAGCGGCTTCAAAGCCAAGCCGCCCAAGACCATCAAGCGAAAAGATCGTCTCGATGATGAGCGAGGCGCCAAAGAACACGCCGATGAAAACAGCGGGAAAACCCGCAATCACAATCAGCATCGCGTTGCGGAACACGTGGCCATAAAGCACCGCGCTTTCGCTCAGGCCTTTGGCCTTGGCGGTCATGACATATTGCTTTTTCATCTCGTCCAAAAAGCTGTTTTTGGTGAGCAGTGTCAGCGTGGCAAAGCCCGAAATGGTCGAGGCCAGCACAGGCAGGGTGATGTGCCAGAGGTAGTCTTTCACCTTGCCCCACGCACTCAGCGTCTCGAAGTTGTCGCTGGTCAGGCCGCGCAACGGAAAGATTTGCCAGTAAGAGCCGCCCGCAAAAAGCGTGAGCAACAAGATACCAAACAGAAATCCGGGGATCGCATAGCCCGCGATAATCGCGCCGCTTGTCCATGTGTCAAAGGGTGTCCCGTCTTTCACAGCCTTGCGGATCCCCAGCGGGATCGAGATCATATAGGCGATGAGGGTCGACCAAAGCCCAAGCGTGATGGAGACAGGCAGCTTCTCCTTGATCAGATCGATCACGCTCGCAGAGCGGAAATAACTCTCGCCAAAGTCAAAGCGCATGTAGTTGCCCAGCATCTGGAAAAAGCGCTGCACAGGCGGTTTGTCAAAGCCGAACTCTTTTTCAAGCTCCGCAATAAACTCGGGCGGCAACCCCCGCGAACCCACATACTCGCTTGTGCTTGTGCCAAGCGTCGCTTCAGAGCCGTCTTGCCCTGCAAAGCTGCCAAAGACATTGCCCTCGCCCTGCGCACGCGCAATCGCCTGCTCCACGGGGCCACCGGGCACAAACTGCGCCAGAGCAAAGTTGATCAGCATAATGCCGAAAAGTGTCGGAATGATCAGCAGCAATCGCCGCAGGATATAGGCGCCCATAAGGTTACCGCAGTGCCCCTTGTTCTTTCAGGTTTTCGCCCTTGTCTGCGTCATACCACCAGAAATCAAGCGCACCGAGCGCAAAAGGCGGAATATCTTCGGGGCGTCCGTATTGGTCCCAGTAGGCAACCCAGTGATCGGCCACATACCCTGTCGGAATGAGGAAAAATTCGTGGCGCAACGCGCGGTCAAGCGCACGCAGCATCATGTCTTCTTCCGCTTGGCTCTCGCTCAAAAGCGCCTTTTCGATGATCTCGTCCACAACAGGGCTGGCCAGCGCGGCCGGATTAAACAGAGAGAACTCCGCCGCTTCAGAGCCAAAGCGCTGTTGCAGGCCCGTGCCCACACCGAACAGCGCGGGGTAGCCGTCAAGCACAAGGTCATAATCCTTGTCGCGCTCGCGCGACGTGTATTGCGAGGGGTCAACCGCTTCAAACTTCGCATCAATCCCCAAGACTTGCAGGTTGCTCACAAAGTTTTCGGCCAGCGCCTTGTTGGTGGGTGTGTCTGACGAGTTGAAAAGAAAATTCAAGGTCAGCAACTCGCCCGCAGCGTTCCTGCGCTTGCCATCATCGCCCACAGCCCAGCCCGCATCGTCCAAAAGCTTCATCGCTGTGCGCAGGTTGCGGCGGTCGTTGAGCCGCTCTGGCTTTGAGCTGTGCGGCACACGCGCCGCCGCGCTCAGCATCTCGGGGGCGACATCGGCTTGCAACCCTTGCAAAAACGCCAGCTCCGCGCCCTCGGCCACGCCTTGGGCCTCATATTTTGTACCCGTCGAGAACGACTGTTGCTGGCTTTGCAGCCCGTATAGCAACGAAGCATTGGTCCACTCAAAGTTAAAGCCCAGCGCCACAGCGTCGCGCACACGCGCATCTTTCAGCACGTCGCGCCCGAGGTTGAAGACTACTCCGGTGTTCGCAGGCGGTGTCCCGTCGGGGATTTCTTCCAGCTTCACAAAGCCGCTGTCGCGCGCAGGAAACTCGTAAGAGGTGGCCCAGCGCTTGGGGTCTGCCTCGCTGCGGTAGGTCACTTCACCCGCCTTAAAGGCCTCAAACGCCGCCGTGGCATCGGCGAAATACTCGATGCGAATACGGTCAAAGTTGTGCCGCCCGCGGTTGATGGGCAAGTCGTTGCCCCAATACTCAGGGTTGCGCTGGTAGGTCACGCGGCGGTTCACATCGACGCTTTCCACCATATACGGCCCGGAGCCGGGTGATATCTCAAGCCGGCTTTCATCCAGCCGCGCCCCACTTTCCTCGTACCATTTCTTCGACCACGCAGGCACAAACCCCACCTGATCAATCAACGAACGGCGCGAAATGCCCTCGGCAAAATAAAACTTGATGGTGTGGTCATCCAGAACCTCAACCTTGGGAATGCGCTTGCGCACCGCATCGGCGTAAGATTTCAGCCCCTGATCCAGAAGCAGGTTGTGGCTAAAGGCAATGTCATGCGCGGTCACAGGGCTGCCATCCGAAAACTTGGCCTCCGGGCGCATATGGAAAATCACCCATGATTTATCCGTGGGATACTCCAGCTTGTGCGCAAGCAGCCCGTAATATTCTCCATCCACATCCGCAGGCAAAGCGCCCGACCCCGCCAAAACCGATCCGAGAAGGGATTCGTAGCCAACCGTAGCCAAAGCCGCCGCGCGGCCTTTGCGGGTGTAGGGGTTCATGCTGTCAAAGGTGCCCGCCACAGCGATAGAGATTTCGCCTCCCTTGGGCGCATCGGGGTTCACATAGTTGAAATGCGTATAATCCTCAGGGTAGCTGAGATCGCCAAAATAGGAATACCCGTGGCTCTCGATGATCTCGCTCTCGGCGCGCAACATAAGCGCCGATGCGGCAAGCATCCCCACGCTCAGCAGAAGTGCGGGCCGCCAATCGGCCAAAGCCTTTGCATAACGCGCGGTTGTTGCCTGTGGTCGGGTCATACTCGCCTCCTGTCAGAGAAATCATGCAAACAATCTAGGGTCACAACACCCTAGTTTCCAACTCTGCTGACATTCAAGTTGAGAATTCGTGATCAGACACCCCCACAACGCAAAACCGCCAGCGGTTTTTCAACGCTGGCGGCTCGCAATGTCGTCATGTCAGGCGTGATCAGTCGTCAAGGCTGTCCAGATACGCAATCACATCTGCGCGGTCTGTTGCTTTCTTGAGGCCAGAAAAGCTCATACTTGTGCCCGGTGCCGCTTTGCGCGGGTTCTCAAGGAAGGCGCTGAGCGCTTCAGGTGTCCAGACGTCGCCCACTTGCAGAAGCGCTTCGGAGTATTCAAAGCCGACTGCAGCGTCGATATCGCGGTTCACAACGCCGTAAAGGTACGGGCCGATTTTGTTTTCGCCTTGCACGAGGCTGTGGCAGGCAGAGCACTTCTTAAAGACTTTCGCGCCATCGCCGATGTCAGCCGCTGCCATAAGCTCTGCAAAGTCGGGGCCTTCTTCCTCAACTTCGGCTTCGCCTGTGTCTTCAACTTCAATCAGGTAGCCAGCTGCGTGCTCTTCGCCATAGCTGTGACCACCGCCAACAGCATAGAGCGATTCTGCACCCCATTTGCCGAGGAGCAGAACAAGCAGAGATCCGCAGACAGCGCCGAGGATTTTCGTAAACGTCATTGTATCAAACATGGGCCAGATTCCGTTTGGTAGCTTTTGGCGGTTATCTATCCGCTTCCACTCCCTTTGCGCAAGGTGTAGTTTCTGCGGCTAAACGCCCCTTGTCTCAGGGGATGTACGAAAAAGGTTAAAAAATGACCCAGAAGATCGCGTTTCAAGGCGAGCTTGGCGCCTATAGCCACGAAGCCTGCAGCACAGCCCGCCCCGATGCCACGCCCGTGCCTTGCCCCTCTTTTGAGGCGGCCATCGCTGCGGTCAAGTCAGGCGCAGCTGATTTTGCCATGCTCCCCGTCGAAAACACGACCTATGGCCGCGTGGCCGACAACCACCGCCTGATCCCGGATTGCGGCTTGTTCATTGTCGATGAAGCCTTCGTGCGCGTGCGGATCGCGCTCATGGCCAATGCTGGCGTGCCGCTTGCGGCTGTGAAACGCGTGCGCGCCCACCCCGTGCTGCTGCCCCAGTCCGCCACTTTCCTTAAAGAGCACGGCATAGAGCCGATCGCAGCAGCCGACAGTGCAGGCGCAGCGGCCGATCTGGCCCGCAGCGGCGCAACCGATGAGGGCGTCCTCGCCTCCGAACTTGCCGCCGACATCCACGGCCTCACCGTTCTGGCCAGTGATATCGAAGATCACGGCCACAACACGACCCGATTTGTCATAATGGGCCCAAAGCCCGACCGCGCCCGCCGTGGCAAGCTCAACATGATGACAACCTTTGTCTTTGAAGTGCGCAACATCCCCGCCGCGCTCTACAAAGCCATGGGCGGCTTTGCCACCAACGGTGTCAACATGACCAAGCTGGAAAGCTACATGGTTGATGGCAGCTTCACCGCCACCCGCTTTTACGCCGACATCGACGGCCACCCCGACGACCCCAACGTCAAGCTGGCACTCGAAGAGCTGGACTATTTCACATCCTACATCCAGATCATCGGGGTGTATCCTGCTGACAGGGAGCGGTGATCACTGCCGGCGCGCAAGCGCTCGGTGGCTGAAAGAGACATAGCTGTTATCCTGAAATCAATTAGGACGTTTAAATGCAGGACGAAGTTTTTGAATACTCCAAGCGGGAGCACAGGCAGATCGTTCAGGAGCTGCGGGTAGACGTCATCAAATATATAATTGGCATCTTGTTATTTGCACTGGCCGTGCCCGCAGTCGTCGTGGTCTTGACGCTCGAAAGCAAGATACCAGAGGTGCTGATTTCAAAAACCACTGTCACACTGATCTTCTTAAGCTGGGCGACGATCATTTGCGGCATAATATCAGGATCGGCCTACCTCGCAATTGCCCCTCGCTGGGTGATCTGGCGAAAGCACGAGACCTTTCTTAATGTTACTTATGCCCTTTGTCCTAGCTTTTTATTGCTGGCGGCTGGCTTGATTGCCTTGCTGTATCTCAACCTGCTCTTTCGTATCTTCTGAAACCTGGCCGTCTGGCCAAGCAGAAAGGTATCACGCAAAAATGCCCAAGTCCCCCTTTGCACCAAGCGGGTTTTGCCGCTAAAGCGCCCTCAGGTGCATACGCGCCTGATAGCCAACTCAAGAAAGACCACCCCATGACAGCCAAAACACGCATCGTTCTTTCCAGTGATCACGCCGCCATTGGCACACGTCAGGCCATTGCGGCCCATATTACAGCGCTCGGCTATGAGGCGGTTGATATCGGCCCTGTCACGCCCGAAAGCACACCCTACCCCAAGCATGGTGCCGAGGCCGCCGAGCGGGTCGCCTCAGGCGATTGTGCTCTTGGCATCATCCTCTGCGGCACAGGCCAGGGTATCATGATGGCGGCCAACAAGGTCAAAGGTGTGCGCTGCGGCGTCTGCTCCGATACCTTCTCGGCCCGCATGATCCGCGCACACAATGACGCCAATATGCTCGCGCTTGGCGTGCGCGTTCTGGGCGAGGGTCTGGCGCTGGATATCGTCGATGCGTTCCTCTCTGCCGAGTTTGAAGGCGGGCGTCACGCCACCCGCGTTGACATGATCAAGGCCATGGAAGCCTAAGCACCGCAGCCACATCTTGGCAAAAATAAGCAGAGCGCGCCGCCTTTGGCTTTGCGGCGCGCGCGTTTGGGGCTAAGCCTCAGCCATGCGTTATCAGGCCCAAGACTCTCTCACAGACCCAGCGCGCCCAAGCCGTGAGCTTTGGCGCTTTGCCTTGGGCTTGGGCCTAGTGGCCGCCTGCTATCTGGCGCTCGGCTATAGCTACTTCACCCTGCTTGCCGAGCTGGTCACGCCGCAAGACTGGCCCGCTCTGGCCCGCGAAATCGACACAGGCAGCAGCGCCCGCGGGATGCTGGCGATACTGGCCTCTTTCGGCTTTATCATTATTTCTCTCGCACTTGTGGTCAACTTTTTGCACGGGCGGCATCTGTCCACGCTCTTTGGTGCGGGGCGCATCTTTGCCGCCCAGTCTCTGCGCGTCGGCACAGCGCTCACGGGCTTTGCCGTTTTGCTCTGGGTTCTGCCCGAGCCTGCGCTGCTCCAGCCCTTTCACAACATTGACTACCTGCGCTGGCTCGCGCTTCTGCCCCTGTCGCTGCCACTGCTCTTTGTGCAGGTCACCTCCGAAGAGCTGCTCTTTCGCGGCTATGCCCAAAGCCAGCTTGCCGCGCGCTTCTCAAGCCCGCTGGTCTGGCTTGTGCTCCCCGCGCTCGTCTTTGGCGCACTACATTATGACCCTGCCGCCGCAGGCAGCAACGCGTGGGCGCTGGCGGTCAGCGCTTCGCTCTTTGGCCTTGCCGCCGCCGATCTGACCGCCCGTTCAGGCACATTGGCTCCGGCCATTGCGCTGCATCTCTTCGTCAATGCGACGGCGCTGCTCTATCTTGCACCCGGTGACAGGCTCTATGGCCTTGCCCTCTACACCTACCCGTTCGAGCTGGCCAACCCTGCGCTTTTGCCCGTCTGGCTGCCTTATGACCTCATGATCCTGCTTTGCGCATGGCTCGCTGCGCGGCTCTCGCTGGGCCGCTAACAGATGCGCCCGTCGCCCTATGCCCCACACCGTGCCTTTGTTGCGCCTGCGTTCAAACGCACAGGGCTTTTGCTGCTGATCTTCGGTTTTGGTGTGATCGAGCTGATCTACCATATCACCTATGATCTGATTGATGCGCTCCTGCTCCGCGCCGACCCCGAGATGCTTGAAGCCTTCTACCTTGGCGCAACACCGCTCAGCCTTGGCGCGCAACTGCTCTCTTTTGCCGCCCTTGGCGCAGCGGTGATGCTGGTGACCCGCATCTTACACAAGCGCGCGGCCCTCACCCTCATCGGCCCTCCGGGGCTGGCCGCGCGGCAGTTTGCAGCTGTCTTTCTGCCGCTGCTGTTTTTGCTCTTTGTGCTTGAGCTGATCCCCCCATGGTGGAGCGGTGATGCGCTTGAGCGCACCCGCAATGTTGCGCTCTGGGCCGTGCTTTTGCCCCCTGCGCTCCTGATGGTGTTTGTCCAGATCGGCGCAGAAGAGCTGCTCTACCGTGGCTACCTGCAACAACAGCTCGCCACTGTGTTTGAACACCCCGCAAGCTGGCTCATCCTCACCAACGTCGCCTTTGGGCTGGCGCATTGGGAGGCAGGCGCAGGCGGGGCGGCAAGCCTGCAATATGTGCTCTGGGCCTTTGCCTTCGGCGTTTTGGCCTCTGATCTCACCGCACGGTCAGGTACGCTTGGCCCCGCACTGGCCTTTCACCTGGCCAACAACACCTTCGCCTTCCTGCTCTATGGCGAGGCCGATGGCCCCTCCTCCGGCTTTGCGCTGTTTCTGTTTCCGCCCGAGGCGCTCGACGAAGCCTTTGAAACAAGCGCCACAGCCCTCTTTAGCCCGCAAATCTTTCTGGAAATAGGCATCCTGTTGCTCATGTGGCTCACCGCGCGCATCGCACTGCGCCGCTAAGCACCACGCGCCGATTGCATTTCCCGCCCGTCCTGATTATCTGACCTTAAGACAAGTGAAACGGCAAAGGCTCCTTTATGAACTGGATCACAAACTACGTCCGCCCGCGCATCAACTCGATCTTCTCGCGCCGCGACACGCCCGAGAACCTCTGGAGCAAATGCGACGACTGCGGCACAATGCTGTTTCACCGCGAGCTGGCCAACAACCTCAATGTTTGTACCTCCTGTGGCCACCACATGGGTATTTCCCCGCGCGACCGCTTCACAGCCCTGTTTGACGGCGGCATCTTTGCCGAGGTCGATGTGCCCCTGCCCATCGAAGACCCGCTCAAGTTCCGCGACCAGAAGCGCTACCCCGACCGCATGAAAGCCGCCCAGAAATCAACGGGCGAAAAAGAAGCGATGCTCGTGGTCGAAGGCGAGATCGGGCGCACGCCCATCGTGGCTGCTGCGCAGGACTTCTCCTTCATGGGTGGCTCCATGGGTATGTATGTCGGCAACGCCATCATCGCCGCCGCCGAGCGCGCGGTAAAGCTCAAGCGCCCGCTCGTGCTCTTCTCCGCTGCTGGCGGCGCACGGATGCAAGAGGGCATCCTCAGCCTCATGCAAATGCCGCGCACCACAGTGGCTGTGCAAATGCTCAAAGAAGCTGGGCTGCCCTATATCGTTGTGCTCACACACCCGACAACAGGCGGCGTCACCGCGTCCTACGCCATGTTGGGCGATGTCCAGATCGCCGAACCAAACGCGCTGATCTGCTTCGCGGGTCCCCGCGTCATCCAGCAAACCATCGGTGAAAAGCTCCCCGAAGGGTTCCAGCGCGCCGAATACCTGCTCGATCACGGTATGCTTGACCGCGTGACACCCCGCACAGAAATGCGCGCAGAGCTGATCAAAATCACCCGTATGCTCATGGGGATGTCCCCCGCCGTAGCAGGCGACCTGCCCGCGCCCGATGCAGCCGAGGCAGAGCTGGCCACAGCCCCCGCAAAAGAGGAAGACGCCAAAAAATGAGCGGAAGTTCAGATCTCATCCTTGAAAGGATGATGGCGCTACACCCCAAGGTCATAGACCTGACGCTAGACCGTATGTGGAAGTTGCTCGATGCATTGGGCAACCCGCAAGACAAGCTGCCCCCCGTGATCCACATCGCAGGAACCAACGGCAAAGGCTCAACCCTTGCCATGTTGCGCGCAGGCATTGAGGGCGCAGGGCTGACGGCCCACGCCTACACCTCGCCGCATCTGGCGCGGTTTCACGAGCGCATCGTGCTGGCAGGCGAGCTGATCACGGAAGAGCACCTCACCGAGGTGCTTGACGAGTGCTATGCCGCCAACAATGGCGAGACGATCACCTATTTCGAGATCACCACCTGCGCTGGCATCCTGGCCATGTCGCGCACGCCGGCAGACTATACGCTGCTTGAAGTGGGCCTTGGCGGGCGGCTTGACGCCACCAATGTGGTCGCGCGCCCCGCCCTCACCGTGATCACGCCAGTGTCTTATGACCATCCGCAGTTTCTGGGCGAAACCGTCGCCGAGATCGCGGGCGAAAAAGCAGGCATCATCAAACGCGGCGTACCGCTCATCCTGTCAGGCCAGACCGAAGACGCCGCCGAGGTGATCGAGGCCCGCGCCGCCAGCCTTGGCGCCGAGCTGATCGCGCAAGGCCAGCACTGGCACGTCTCTGAAGAGCGCGGACGCCTCGTTTATCAGGATGAAACAGGCTTGCTTGACCTGCCCGCGCCCGCGCTCATGGGCGCGCACCAGTTCCAGAACGCAGGCGCGGCCCTCGCAGGGCTACGCAAGCTTGGCCTGCCCGAGGCCTCCTATGAAGCCGCCGTCACGCAAGCCACATGGCCCGCGCGGATGCAAAAGCTCTCCAAAGGCCCGCTGATCGACACGGCTCCCACAGCCGAGCTCTGGCTTGATGGCGGCCACAACGCCGCCTGTGGCGCAACATTGGCCGAAGCCTTCACACGTCTGCCCAAGCGCCCCACCTATATGATCTGCGGTATGCTCAACACCAAAGACATTGCGGGCTACCTTGCCCCTGTGGTGCCCCATATCACAGCGCTGCACGCCGTTTCCATTCCCGGTGAGGCCAACACGCTGCCCGCCGCGACCACCGCCAAAGCGGCCACCGACGCAGGCCTGAAAGCAAAAGCCGCCGAGAGCGTCGCCGCCGCACTGCGCCAGATCACAGCTGAAGAGCCAAACGCCCGCGTGCTGATCTGCGGCTCGCTCTACCTCGCAGGCCACATCCTGCGCGAACACAGCTGATCCTTCAGGGTTAACGCGGCGCAACCTGCGTTAACCATTTGTTAAAAAGTCGCTTTTCGCCACAGTCCGCCGCGCGCATATTGACCTGCGCTGCGCTGTGCTGATAGCTCTGCCCAAAAACGAGTGGTTATTTTTAAGATGGTTCGCATTTACAGCATTATCGCCGCCTTTGTGGCGGTCACCCTTGGCCTTGTCCTGCTCCAGCCTTCGCTGGAAGAAGAGGTGGCCAGCGCCCCCCGGCCCATTGAAGCGGTCAGCCGTGACGCCGTCAATTTGCTTGATACGGTCGAGCCTGCCCCGCTGGACGCGCTCGTCGCGCAAGCGCTCACCGAAGCCATCGGAGCGCCTCAACAGCCAGACACTGACACACCCACGGGGGCACAGCCCGCCGCAGCGACAGCAACCGGCGCAACCGCGCCAGCCAAAGACCTGGAAGCGATGACATGGGCCACGCTCGGCAACCTTCAGCGCGCCACAGGCCAGAGCCGCCAGCAAGGCGAAAGGGGTAGCCTGCTCTATCACCTTGTACAGCGCTCTCTGACCGAAAGCCTCAACACAAGCGACCCATACGCCGCCAGCCTGCGCGCAGAAGCGGCCTCCTACTAGGCTTTGGCCGCGCTATCGCCGCATTGGTTACAAAAAAATGCGACTCTCTTCCAAAGGCTTAGCCCCCCAAAGCCCTCGATTCGCCCAAAAGCGAATCACTTCCGGTTGACCGATTCGCAGTGATTCGCCTATATGTTGAAGTGTAACGAGTATGCGCCGACTGCCACAAAAGGCGCGCTTAGATCTTTGGGGGATCCCTATGAAATGCCTGTTCGGCCTGATCGCTGCTGGTTTGCTTGCCGCACCAGTGGCCTCATTTGCACAAGACGTGCGACTGACACCTGACATGACGTCCAAGTCGATTGTTCTCGGCTCGGGCGAAGAAATTGTTATTGACCGCATCCAAGACAGCGCCCACCAGCTTGCAGGTGAGTTCACCAAAACATCCCGCAGCTGCCCGCCGTTCTGCATCCACGAAATGAGCGCTGGCGCTGGCGTCGAAACTGTTGGTGAGCTTGAGCTGATTTCCTTTCTGGAAACCTCGGTTGCCACAGGCCAAGGCCTCCTCATGGACAGCCGTATGCCTGACTGGTTTGCCAAAGGCACCATCCCCGGCGCGGTCAATGTTCCCTTCGCAACCCTCGACGCAGCAAACCCCTACCGCGACGAAATCCTGAAAGCCCTTGGCGCGCAAAACACGGGCGGCAGCTGGGACTTTACGAGCGCCAAAGAGCTTCTGCTCTTCTGCAACGGCCCGTGGTGTGACCAATCTCCCCGTGCCATCAGCTCGCTGCGCGACGCAGGCTACCCTGCGGACAAGCTCAAATACTACCGTGGTGGTATGCAAGTCTGGCTGCTCCTCGGCCTCTCAGTGAAGCAGCCGACATCATGATGAAACTTGAATCCACAAACCCGAACCTCGTCCGCCTGCTCATCATTGGCGCGGCTTTCCTGACAGTCACGCTGGTCTTGATCCTGCTACAGCCGTCCAACCCGACAGCAGAGCTGGAAGACACCCAATTCGCAACAACCGCAGAGGCTGACGCCGACACAGTCACCCGCGCCACAACCGATTTGATGAGCGTGCCGCGCATTGCCACAGCACAGCCCGCCAGTGTTCCCACAGATGCGCTGACAGCCAATGTGCTCGCCAGCCTCGCAGGCGCAAAGCCGCAGCCCGCCGCGCCCGCAGTCATCCAGGCAAGCGATGATCCGCTGCGCAACCTGACCTCAGGGGTGCTCGCAAACCTCTCAGGCAATGTCGCACCAACGCCCGATGCACCGCAGTCCATGGCCGCGATCATCAGCCAAGCGCTGCAACAGGGCCAGTCAGACGCCTACATCGACGCGCTGCTCAACGAGGCGGCCAACAGCGGTGCCATCACCGTGCCCGTTGCCCTGCGCACAGACACGGGCCGCGTTGATACAAGCACGCTGCTGGCTGATCTCGTGGCCAAGTCTACCCCGACCTCTGGCGCAGCGCCCGCCGCGCTGGTTCCGGGTGGGGTCGGCGTTGAAGTCCGCGTGGTCCAGCGCGGGTCAGAGTCCGTCAAATATCACTTCTACACAGTGCAGTCAGGCGACAGCCTCGGCGCAATTGCACACAGATTCTATGGCGATGCCGCGCTCTACAGCGCAATCTTCAGCGCCAACCGTCAGATTTTGTCCAGCCCCGACCGCGTCCGCGCAGGCCAAAGGCTCAGCATCCCCGATATCGCATCGGGCTAGCAAGGACACACCGAACAGGTGGTAACGAGTATATTTTCGAGCAGATGAAAGAGGGGCCGAACCAACGGCCCCCTTTCTTTATCTGGGCCTCAGATGTCGCCCCAGTCCTCGCCCTGCATCTCGCGCAAACGGCTTGCCGTGCGCTCAAACTCAAAGGTGCCCTCACCCTCGATATAGAGCATCTCGGGCGCTTCAGCCGCGCTCGCAATAAGCCGCACCTTGGCTTCATACAGCGCATCAATCAGCGTCACAAAGCGCTTGGCTTCGTTGAAGTTGTTGCGCGACAACCGCGGGATATCCTCAAGGATCAGCACGCGCACCGCCTCGGCAATGGCAAGGTAGTCCGCAGGGCCAAGCATCTTGCCACAGAGGTCATGAAAGCGCGCGCGCCCCACGCCACTCTGGAACGCAGGCACAACCACCTCGCGCTTGTTCACACTCAGGCGCAAGGGCTTGGCCGCCGCCCCGCCCATATCGGCCCAGATGCTTTCAATCGCCGCGCGCGCCGCCTCATCGGCAGGGCTGAAATATGTCGCCTCGCCCGCCAGCCTGTGTTGGCGATAATCGGTCGCGCTCACCAGCTCATGCACCTGAAGCTGCTCTTTGATGATGGCAATGAACGGCAAGAAAAGCTGGCGGTTCAGCCCGTTCTTATAGAGGTCATCCGGCACACGGTTTGACGTGGTCACAACAACAACCCCCGCCGCAAACAGCGCCTCAAACAAGCGCCCGACAATCATCGCATCGGTGATATCGGTGATCTGCATCTCGTCAAAGGCAAGGCAGCGCACCTCTTTGGCCACTTTGGCCGCCACAGGCGCAAGCGCGTCTTCAACATTGTTCTGGCGCGCCTCGTGCATGCCCTTGTGGATCTCTTGCATAAACGCGTGAAAGTGCACGCGCCGCACAGGCACATCGAGACACGCGACAAACAGGTCCATCAACATGGATTTGCCGCGCCCGACCCCGCCCCACATATAGAGCCCGCGAACGGGCTCGGGCTTCTTGGCAAACCAGCCGCGTTTGACAGGTTGTGCCAAGGCCGCGCGAATGCGCTCAAGCTCGGGCAAAGCCGCCTCTTGCGCTGCATCGGCCCGCAGCCTGCCATCAGCCACTCGGGCCGCGTATTCAGAGAGTATATCGCGCGTCATGGCGTCTACCTACCGCCATTCGCCCAAGGCGCGCAAGCGGCTCTACGGAGCACAACAAGCCAAAATTTCTCCACTTTACCCCGCTATACAGCGACCATGGCAAAAGACGGCTTGTTTAGAGATAGGAGCGTAAGTTTGGTAGGCGTATTTTCGGGTGTGATTTTGACAGTCTCTTGGGTCGCTCTGGGCTTTTACGCGATCGTCCCAACGCTCGTGGTGGCTTTGATCGCCACCCAAAATATCGCCCCGAGCAGAGAAGAAACGCAAGTTGATCAACGCCTCCTGATCGTTCTGCTTGGCCCGCTCGCCCTTGGGCTTGTTTTGAGTTTCTTGTTCGGGAACACTCTCTTGCCCGGGGCAAAACAAGCTATCAGCTACATGGCCGAAACCCGACCATTACAAACGAAACTGGCCCAGCAAGCGCTGGGTGGCTCCCTCAAGGGCCAGTGGGCCTATTTGATGCTTCTGGTTGGTGAGGCCGTCATGGTGGCGATCGTCCTTTATTTTGCGTCAGCCCCCGTGCGTTTGCGCGGTTTCGTTCAGTCTGCGACCCGAGATATGGCCACGTCTGCACCCTCGCCATCCGCGTTCAGGGGGCTGTTCCTCATGCTTGTTGGTGCTGGCCTGTTTCTGGTGCTGCACAACTTCTCATCAACCGGGCTCACATTTCGAGCCAGAACGGCTCCCCTCCTGTTGCCCCTTTTTCCGCTCGCAACAGGCTTGTTGTTTCTGGTCGGCTGGCACGCTTTCGCCCAAATGTCGCATCCCGCATCGACCGCACAAAAATCCGGCGCAACAGATTAGCGCATCTTGCGATCGCTTCTGGCGCGCAAGCGGCTGCGCCTCGTCTTTCTTTTTGCCAAAATATCCAAATCCCACATCTGCCCGGCACCCCGCCGCCGAGCATTGCACGTAGGGTGGGTGCCAACCCACCACCCCGACCCGCACCGCCAATCCTCGCGCCGCATCGAACGCTCCGTTTACCAAATTCCCTTAACAGAAATTAACGTTTAGGCGGTGCACGGGGGGTGCACGCCCGGTGCACGGGTTTCACCCCCCTGTTTCAGGGCGAACGCCGCGTCTTCACGACTGTTAACAAATGTATAATTGACCTTTCCCGCAACGGTCGTAATGTCTGGCGGCGCACAGGAGACAGATATGCAAAAACAGGCCTCACTCTTCACCCCCGTTCTCCTCACAGGGTGTGTGATCATCCTTGTTTCCTTTGCCATTCGGGCCAGTTTCGGGGTCTTCCAGATCCCGATCGCCGAAGAGTTCAACTGGCTGCGCGCCGAATTTTCGCTCGCCATCGCGATCCAGAATCTGGCCTGGGGTATCGGCCAGCCCATCTTCGGCGCAATTGCCGAGAAGATAGGCGACCGCAAGGCCGTCATCATCGGCGCGCTCATGTATGCCGCAGGGCTTGTGCTCTCGTCATTCGCCGTCAGCCCACTTGAGCACCAACTCTATGAAATCCTTGTAGGATTTGGCGTTGCGGGCACAGGCTTTGGCGTCATCCTCGCGGTTGTTGGCCGCGCCAGCTCCGATGAAAACCGCTCCATGTCACTGGCCATTGTCACCGCCGCCGCCAGTGGCGGGCAGGTCTTCGGTGCCCCCTTGGCCGAGTATCTCTTGGGCTTCATGACATGGCAGTCGGTCTTCCTGGCTTTCGCCGCAGCCGTCCTGTCGCTGATCATGCTCTTGCCGTTTATGCGCGCGCCCGTCGCGGCCACCAAGCAGGAGCTTGAAGAAAGCATGGGAACAATCCTCAAGCGCGCCGCACGTGACCCGTCTTTCACCCTGATTTTCTTGGGCTTTTTCTCGTGCGGCTATCAGCTTGCTTTTGTCACAGCGCACTTCCCCGCCTTTGTCACAGAGATGTGCAGCCCCATCGCGGCAGGCTCGCTTCTGCACAATATCGGCATCACCTCAACCTCGGCTTTGGGCGCTGTCGCCATCTCGCTCATCGGCCTTGCCAACATTGGCGGCACGCTCGCAGCGGGCTATCTGGGCAAGCGCTACTCCAAGAAATACCTGCTCGCGGGCATCTATTTTGCGCGCACAATCGTTGCCGCGGCCTTTATTCTCACGCCAATGAGCCCTGAAACAGTGCTTCTTTTCTCTGTCATCATGGGCGCGCTATGGTTGGCCACTGTGCCGCTCACATCGGGCCTTATCGCCCATATCTACGGGCTGCGCTACATGGGTACGCTCTACGGGATCGTGTTTTTCAGCCACCAGCTTGGCAGCTTCCTTGGCGTCTGGCTCGGCGGGCGGATGTATGACACCTACGGCAGCTACACCACTGTCTGGTGGTTCGGTGTGGGCGTCGGTCTGTTCTCGGCGCTCGTGCACCTGCCCGTGCGCGAAAACCGCGCGCCAGCAGCCTCGCCCGTGGCGTAAACACTCCGTAAAGACTTCTCTGGCTTTATAGGCTCAAGACAGGTTTGCGCTTAACGTGCGCGCCACCGCTCAAGAACATAGCGGCTCGTCATCAGATCAAGATGCGCGCCGCCACCGTTTTTGAACAAGGTGATCTCCTCATCCGAGGTGCGCACCATTTTTTCGGGCGTGTAGTAGTCCGCGATCAGGTCTGCGCGGGTGATGACCCCCGCTTTCAGGGGGATTTCGATCTCGCCGATATGGCCGATTGTGGTGTTGTAGCTGTCGACGAAAATGCGCGCACGCGTCAGCGCTGCGTCATCGGCCTCGCGCATATCGGGGCGGTATGCGCCGATAAGGTCAACATGCTGCCCCGCCTGTAGCCAGGCACCCATGAGGTTTGGCTCGGTGACCATGGTGGCTGATGTGATGATATCAGCCTCCTTTACAGCCGCCTCAAGGCTCTCGGCCACGTTCATACCGGGGTAGTCTGCGGCCATCTTCTCGGCGTTGGCGCGCGTCCGGTTCCAGACGGTAAACTCCGCGTCGGGAAAGCCCGCACCATAGGCCTCGCGCAGCGAGCGGCCGACCGTGCCAGCGCCGATAATCAGAATTTTGCGACTGTCTTTTCGCGCCAGTTTCAGCGCGCCCAAAAGCGAGTCTCCTGCTGTTTTCCACTTGGTCACAAGGTGAAAATCAACCAGCGCCTCAAGGCTGCCATCTGCGTCAGAATAGAGGTTCACCCCACCACCGACGACAGGCTTTCCTGCGCTCGGGTTGTTGGGAAAGATCGTGGCCGACTTCACCGCGATGCCCATGCCATCAATCCATGCGGAACGGCTCAGAAGCGTGTCAGAGCCACGGTAGAGAAAGGTATCGCCAATCTCGGCTTTGGGCAGCCTGTGCCCTGCCTCAAAGGCCTGCGTCAGCCCGACCCAGTCCAGCAGTTTTTCACCCTCGTGAAACGGAACCATCTCAATGCTCATCGCGCAGCCTCCTCGCTCAGCAACCCATGTGAAACAAGAGCTTGCGCCCAGCTGCCCTCACTGTCAACGCGATGGGTCTGCCAGCCCCGCGCTTGCGCTGTCGCAAGGTTATCATCGCGATCATCCCCGAACAAAAGCCGCTCAGGCGCCACACCACAGTCAGCCTCAACCGCTGCATAAATCGCCTCAAACGGCTTGCGCAGCCCCATATCCCCCGAAATATAGGCGCGATCAAATTCGTTTAAAAAAGGGTGCGCAGCAGCACTCCAGCGGAAGTTCTCGGAGCCAAAATTGGAGAGCGCAAAAACAGGCACACCTGCCGCCCGCAGCGCCCGCAACAGCCTTACAGAGCGGTGCATTACACCGCCAGCAAGCGTGAGCCATTCGTCACGCAGCATGAGGATTTCCGCGCTATAAGCAGGCTGTTCCGCAGCCGCTTTTGCAACGGTTTCAGAAAACGGTGCGCCCGCGTCAATCTCGTTCATCAACTCATGAAAATCAAACGCTTCAAAAAAGGCGTCCTGACGGGCGGCCCCAAGCCATTTGCGATAGTGCTTCTCTGGCTTCCACTCGATCAGCACATTGCCAATATCAAAAACGACAGCCTCAATCTTCACTTTGAAGCCTTCCTCAGCTCACGTTCCAGCGCCTCCAGAAAGCGCGATCTGTCTGTCTTGCTGAAGGCCTTTCCGCTCCCTTGGCGAAAGGGGTCAGCGGCGCGCAAATCATACATGAGGTCACGCGTGGCCAGCACATTCCCGATGTTGGCGGCGGTCAGAGCCTCGCCATTGTGCTTGAGAACCTGCGCCCCGGCTTCCACACATTTGGCCGCGAGCGGGATATCGGATGTGATCACCACATCGCCCTTGCCTGCGCGCTCAGCGATCCACATATCCGCAATGTCTGGCCCGTCCGGAACGATCTCATGGCTCACGTAGGGGTTGGCAGACGGGCGCAAGCCGCCGTTGCAGACCATCACAGCCATCACCTTGTGGCGCGTGGCAACACGCTCCACTTCGTCCTTCACGGGGCAGGCATCGGCATCTACGTAAATCACTTGGCTTTCTTCACCTTGAACTCATCTGGAATAGGCATGCGGTTAAACGCATCAAGACCCGCGATTTTATAGGCTTCCGCCAAGGTCGGGTAGTTGAACGTGTTCTTCACAAAGTAGTCGACTGTGCCTTTCAGGTTCAGCACCGCTTGCGCGATATGGATCAGCTCGGTTGCACCTTCCCCGACAATCTGCACGCCCAGAACCCGCCGTGTCTTGAGGCTCACAAGCATCTTGAGCATCCCGTGCTCCAACCCCATGATATGGCCACGGCTTGTCTCGCGAAAGCGCGCGACGCCAATTTCATAAGGGATTTCGCGCTCCTGCATTTCTTCTTCAGACATGCCGCAAGTGCTGATCTCAGGCACAGAATAGATCCCGTAAGGGAACCAAGGGCTCTCGGGCAACGTTGGCGTATCAAGCGCATGGCAGGCCGCAACGCGGCCCTGCTGTAGTGAGGTTGATGCAAGCGACGGGTGGCCGATCACATCGCCCGCAGCGTAGATATGCGGCACGGTCGTCTGATAGGTCTTGCGGTCGACTTCGATACGCCCACGGTGATCTGTCTTGAGGCCAACCGCCTCAAGGCCAAGCTTGTCTGTTGCGCCCATACGACCCGCCGCAAACAGCAGCATCTCGGCGCGCACATGGCGGCCGTTTTCAAGGCTCACTTCAACATGCTGGCCTGTATCTTCGATCTTTGAAATCGCTGATCCAAGGCGCAAATCAACGCCGTTTTCTTTGATCTGATGGGTGAAATCCTGAATCAGCGCGCTGTCGATAAAGTCCAGAAAACTGTCGCGCGGCTCAATCAATGTGACCGTAACATCCAGCGCCGAGAACATGGTGGCATATTCCACCCCGATCACACCCGCTCCAACCACAACAAGGGAGCGTGGAATCTCAGACATCTCGAGGAATTCATCGCTGTCCACAACCGTACGGCCGTTAAACGGCACATAGTCAGGGCGATAGGTCTTGGTGCCTGTCGAGATCAGGAACTTGTCACCGGTTATGCGGCTCGTGTCACCGGCTTCTGTGGCAACCTCAATCTCGTTTGGCCCGACAAACCGCGCCATACCTAAAAGCGTGTCAACGTGATTGCGGTTAAACTGGTGCTCCAAAACATCGACTTCGTGGTCGAGCGTCATGTGCAACCGCGCCTTCAAATCGCCTGCGTCGATATCATCTTTCACACGGTAGGACCGGCCATAAAAGCTGCGCTCGCGATAGCCGGAAAGGTTGAGCACCGTCTCGCGCAATGTCTTGGACGGGATCGTACCCGTATGGACAGACACACCGCCCAAACGGTCCTTGCGATCAACAACAAGAACCTTGCGCTTGAGCTTGCCCGCCTGAATGGCCGCCGCGCGCCCCGCTGGGCCGGAACCGATGATAATCAGATCGTAATGCGCCATGAACCGTCCTTATGCGTAGAGTGCTTCGGCATGAAAGGCCATGTGGTCTTCCATGAAGGTTGAAACAAAGAAATATGAGTGGTCGTAGCCTTTTTGAAGGCGCAGTGTCGCCTCCTGGCGGCGCGCGTTGGCGGCCTCGGCCAGCGCCTCGGGCTTGAGCAAGTCGATGAACTGGTCGCTTGTGCCTGTGTCCACAAGCACAGGCCCGTCAAAGCCAACCTCACGCATCATCAGCGCCGCGTCGTGTTTGGCCCATGTGCTTTCGTCATGGCCAAGATACGCGCCCAGTTGTTTGCGGCCCCACTCGCTCGCAGTGGGGTGACAGATCGGAGCGAAAGCCGAAACTGACTTATATTGCCCTTTGCGCGCCATCGCCAAGGTTAGCGCCCCGTGCCCACCCATTGAATGGCCCGTGATGGCCTGCCGCGTGGCATCAATCGCAAACTCCGAGGCAACGAGCGCAGGCAGCTCTTCGGCCACGTAATCCCACATCTGGAAGTGCGGCGTCCAAGGGTCTTGCGTTGCGTTCACATAAAAGCCGGCGCCTTGGCCAAGGTCATAAGCGTCATCATCGGCCACGCCTTCGCCGCGCGGCGAGGTATCAGGAAAGACGAGCGCAAGGCCTTGCTCGGCCGCCCAGCTTTGGGCACCCGCTTTCACCATCGCGTTCTCATGCGTGCAGGTCAGCCCCGAAAGATACCAGAGCACAGGCACAGGGCCGTCGCGCGCCTCTTCGGGGAGAAACAGGCCAAAGGTCATGTCACAGCCCGTTGCCTTAGAGCTATGCGCGTAAACCCCCTGCACACCGCCAAAACACTTGTTTTCAGCTATTGTTTTCATGGGCTTCGCCTCCAATGAGTCTCAAATTCGCGACCAGCCATACCAAGGCACAGCCGCGGGGCATATCCCCAAATGGTCAATCTGCGGTTAAAAGCCTTAAAAGCCGCGCAGAGCGTGAGCCTAGTAAAGCGTCACAACCCAAGCGATGATCACCGACACAGTGACAATACTCGCCGCTGTCGAGATCAGGATTGAGGCTGAAACACGGTGAGGCGCAACGCCGTAGTGCTGCGCAAGAATATAGACATTGCCCGCCACCGGTAGCGAGGCTGCCGCAATCATCACGGCCGCTGGATAAGGATCAACCGGGAACAGAACGAGCGCAGCAAAGGCCACAAAGAGGGGATGCAGCACCAGCTTACAAAAGCTCAACCAGCCCGGGACAATGATCCGTTCTGCAGATTTTGAGGCCAGAGACGCCCCGATGGCAAACAACGCCCCCGGCGTGGCAGCCGCCCCCAAAATAGTCACAAACTCATTCACAGGCCCCGGCAAAGGCACGCGGCTGGCCGACCACAAAAGCCCGAGCACAATCGACACGATCATGGGGTTTTTCAGCAGGCCAACGCCAACTGTCTTCAATATCCCGAGGCTCATGCGCCCGTCGCGCGCACCCGTCACAAGGATAACAATCAGCGAGCCAAAGACGATCAGATCAATCGCCAGCAAAAGCATGATCGACTTGACCGCAGCCTCTCCCATCAAGAGCGCCAACATAGGAATGCCAAGAAACCCGACATTCCCGATTGCAGCGCATTGGGCCTCGATCGCGGCTTCCTCGACACTGCGCCCCATATAGAACGAGACGCCCATGGCGATGCCATAAACAAAAGCTGTGCCCCAAAGATAGGCTGCAATAAAGCGTACGTCGATCAGCTCTGCAAAACTCAGGTTGGCCGCAAAACGAAACAGCATCGCAGACAGCGCGAAGTAGAAGACAAACTTGGTGATATAAGCTGTCGCCTCCTCGGAGAAAAAGCGTGTCTTACCCGCGCCGTAGCCCAGCCCGATGATAGCAAAGAATGGCAGTGTCTTCAGGAATATCTCGATCATGCAAAATCACTAGCGGCTTGCGCAGAAGGCTGCAAGAGCACGCGCCCCTAGCCGCCCCCGATGATCACACCCGCAGCAAAGACAAGCGCGCCCCCAAGCACCACCTGAAAGGTCGCCCTAAAGAACGGCGTGTCCATAAATTTGTTCTGTATCCAGACAATGGCCCAGAGCTCTACAAACACAACAATGATGGCCAGCGCTGTCGCCGTCCAGAAATCGGTTATGAGATAGGGCATCGCATGGCCCAGCCCACCGAGCGTTGTCATGACACCGCTCGCTACGCCCCGTTTCCAAGGGCTCCCACGACCAGACAGTTCGCCATCATCGCTTGCAGCTTCGGTAAAGCCCATGGAAATGCCCGCACCGACACTTGCCGCGAGCCCCACAAGAAACGTGGTCCATGTGTCTTGGGTCGCGAAAGCCGTGGCGAAAATGGGCGCCAACGTGCTCACAGACCCGTCCATCAGCCCCGCAAGGCCAGGCTGCACCCATGTCAGCAAGAATTGACGCTTGGATTGGGCCTCTTCGCTTTCAAGCGCTGCATCATCAAGATGCGCCTCAGCAAGCTCGCCTGCGCGCTTTTGGTGGCCCGCCTCGGCCACAGCCAGATCGCCCAGAAGCTTGCGTGTGTCCGCGTCCTGTGTGCGCTTGGCTGCATTCAGATAAAACCGTTCCGCCTCACGCTCCATGCCCTCGGCCTCTTCTCGAATACGCTCGATCCCGAGGTTCTCGACCAGCCAGACAGGGCGGCGCGTATAGTAGCCCGCAACATGCTCACGGCGCAAAAGCGGAATAACCTCGCCAAAGCGTTTGCAGTGCAAGTCGATCAGCGCCTGCCTGTGGCCATCCTCCTCCTGGGCCATGCCCTCAAAAACCTTGGCCGTGTCCGGAAACTCGCCGCGCAGCTGCTCGGCATAGCTTCTGTAAATGCGCGCATCGTCTTCTTCCGAGGAAATCGCGAGCGCGAGAACTTCTTGTTCACTCAGATCAGAAAATCTGCGGCGTTGCGGTAGAAATCGCATGTCACTCTCCAGTTTAGAACTATTCTAAATTATAGCGCCGTCTTGCATGCCCCTTCAAGGGAAAATCCTTGCTGCACCCAAAGCCTTTGGTTTAACTGCGCCCACCCGCCAAGGAGCCAGCATGGCCATTGCCACACCAAAACCAGCACATCAAAAGCGCCTGCCCCCCAAGGGGCGCAAGTATGACTCTGTGCTCGTAGGCGCGCGAGAAGTCTTCCTGCGTGATGGGTTTGAAGGCACATCAATGGATGATATTGCCCGCACGGCCGGCGTTTCCAAGGCCACACTCTACAGCTACTTCACAGACAAGCGAGAGCTGTTCCTCGAGGTCGCCCGCACCGAGTGTGAGCGTATGGCCAAAACCACCCTATCTCAAATCGACTTTTTGGCCCCCCCGCGCGAGGCGTTCACCACCGCCGCTCAAAACCTCACACGCTTCTTGTTGTCAGACTTCTCGCTTCAAATGTTCCGTATCTGCGTGGCAGAGTCGGCACGCTTTCCAGAGCTGGGACAAGCCTTCTACAAGAACGGTCCCGAAATGGGGCACCAGCGCATGGCAGAATATCTCAAAGTTGCGATGGCCCGAGGAGAGTTGATCGAGGCGGATCCCAATATAATCGCCGAGCAGTTTTCCGAGCTCTGCCGCACCCGCCTCTGGACCCGTGCCATCTTCGGCGTTCAAAGCAAATTCAGTGAAGATGAAGTCAACACAGTGGTCTATGAAGCCGTCGAGACAACACTCGCCCGTTTTGGCACCTGAACCTTTTCCTTTTCAACACCCGTCCAAGGACACGCCCATGCAACGCTTTCTCAAAGTCGCTCCCACAACCACACCCGAAACCGAGCGCCCTGCCCCGGAAAAGCTCATCGCAGGTGATCCTGTTTTTACGACATGGAACCTAGAAGAAAACGATGGCCTCTACGCTGGTATCTGGCAATCCACTCCGGGAAAATGGCGCATCTCCTATGATGAATGGGAATATTTCCGCATCTTAGAGGGCGTCTCGATTGTGACCGATGAAAGCGGGACAGAAACACGCCTGACCGCGGGTGACAGTCAAATCATCCGCCCCGGCTTTTCCGGTACTTGGGAAGTGTTGGAAACAACGCGCAAAGATTATGTGATCCGTCTCTAGACAGAGTCTTTCTTTTTGCTCGAAATATCCTGGGGGTGTTTGAGGGGGCAAAGCCCCCTCAACGGATCGGATGGCGCGCAAGCGCCATCCGAGACTGTCTTTAGCCAACAACGTTAAACTCGGGGCCATATGGATACCCCGTAATGTTTTCGTTGCCGTCTTCCGTGATGATCAAAATGTCATGCTCGCGATATCCGCCAGCACCCGGTTCGCCATCTGCAATCGTCAGCATCGGCTCCATCGAAATCACCATGCCAGGTTCCAACACTGTGTCGATATCCTCGCGCAGCTCAAGTCCGGCCTCGCGGCCATAGTAGTGGCTCAACACGCCAAACGAGTGGCCGTACCCAAAGGTGCGGTGCTGCAAAAGCTGATGCTCTTCGAAGAGCGCGTTAATTTTATGGGTCACCTCAGAACAGCTTGCACCGGGTTTGAGCAAGGAAATCCCGAGCTCATGCGCCGCAACATTGGCCTCCCAAATCTTCAGGCTCGCCGCGTCCACTTCGCCCACAAACATGGTGCGTTCAAGAGCTGTGTAGTAGCCTGAAATCATCGGAAAAGTGTTGAGGCTCAAGATATCCCCACGCTCAAGCTTGCGCGATGTGACCGGGTTGTGCGCCCCATCGGTGTTGATCCCAGACTGGAACCAAACCCATGTGTCGCGATACTCCGCATCCGGAAAGCGCTTGGCTATTTCCAGCTCCATTGCGTCACGACCGGCCATCGCCACATCAATCTCGCGCGCGCCTTCTTTCACAGCGTCGCGGATCGCATATCCGCCAACATCCGCAACAGCCGCACCCGCGCGGATCATCACCAGCTCGTCTGCAGACTTGTGCATACGCTGCAACATCGTCGCAGGCGCAATATCGACGGTTTGTGATGGCTTAAGGAAGTCGTTCAGCTTGGCCATCTGTACCATGCTGATATGGTCACCTTCATAGCCAACAACTTTACCCGCACCCGACACGCTCATAACCGCGCGCCAGTAGTTGTCGCGCTGCCAATCCGTGTAGGTGATGTTGTCACAAAACGAGCGCCGCCAAGGCTGCCCCGCGTCAATGCCTGCTGAAATTGTGACGCATTCGCTCGCCGTCACAACCAGCCCGTAGGGGCGGCCAAACGCACAATAAGTGAAGCCTGAGTAGTAAGACACATTGTGCATGGAGGTGAAGACAGCCGCATCAACCCCCAAGTCTGCCATGATGGCACGCAGCTTGGCCACGCGTGTTTCATATTCGCTCACTGCAAATTGCAGCGGCGCTTTTTCACCGTTGTGGAAACGGTACATTTCTGGACGTGCAGTCATATTGACCCTCCTTAGCACAAGAAAGGTCCCGGCGTTCAGGACTGAATGATAATCGCTTTAAGTCAGGCGGCGCCACCGCCCTCGCGTAGTTTCACATTGCTGATTCCGTGCAATCTGGCAAGATAAAACAGCATCGAAAAGGAAACACACCCATGCCACAAGCTGGACCGCTTAATCTTATAACAGATGTCGCAGGTCTGCGCGTGGGAAACGCAACCGATGCGCACGTTAAAACAGGCGCAACCGTTCTTCTGGCCGATGCGCCCTTTACGGCGGGCGTTCACGTCATGGGGGGGGCCCCGGGCACCCGCGAAACAGATCTGCTTGCCGCAGATAAAACCGTTGAGCAGGTTGATGCACTCGTGCTGTCAGGCGGATCAGCCTTCGGGCTGGATGCAGCTTCAGGTGTCGCTGATGCCTTGCGCGCACAAGGGCGCGGCTTCGCTGTCGGAGATCAGACCGTGCCCATCGTGCCCGCCGCAATCCTCTTTGACCTCATCAACGGTGGCGACAAGGACTGGGGTGAAAACCCTTACAAGCGCCTTGGTCGTGAAGCCCTCGACAACGCTGCTGTGTCTTTCGAGCTGGGCCGCACAGGCGCAGGCACAGGCGCGACAACCGCTACGCTCATGGGCGGGCTGGGCTCGGCCTCCGTGGTACTGCCTTCCGGGCATACCGTCGGCGCTCTGGTTGCTGTGAATGCCCTCGGCTCGGCAACTGTGGGCGCGGGCAAACACTTTTGGGCGGCTCCTTTTGAGCTTGGAAAGGAGTTTGGTGGCCACGGCCTGCCAGCGAACTTCCCAGAGCCTCACATGCCACCCACCAAGCTTGCCGCGCATGCCAACACCACCATCGGCATTGTCGCAACTGACGCGACCCTAACTCAAGCGCAATGCACCCGCTTGGCAACAGCCGCGCATGATGGCTACGCCCGCGCGCTTGTTCCCTCTCATACCCCTATGGATGGCGATTTGATCTTCGCCGCGGCCACGGGCGCAAAGCCTCTGGAAAACCCACTCGCCGACACGCTCTATCTCGGTCACGCCGCCGCGACGGTCATGGCCCGCGCCATCGCCCGCGCAATCTATGCGGCGACCCCGATGGAAGCCGACCCCTTGCCTGTGTGGCAGTCGCTTTAGCCGAGCAACAGCCTGAGCATCTCGCTCTCGTGATCTGCCAGCGCATCCACCACATCAAAGTGGTGCTTGTCTGCGTCTTCCACGAGTGCGCAGCCCCAAGCCTCACTCAGCCAGCGCGCCTGATCAAGAAAGGCGGGCCGCTCTGCCGCCCCAACCCAGACAGTCACAGGGCAGTCTACCCGATCACTCATAAAGATCGGGCTTTCGGCCACAGCCTCTTCCTCATCCAACTTGAAGTCATCATTCATCGAGGTCTGCATAAGCGGGCGCAGGTCTGACAGCGGCGAGATTGGCATGACATGTTGCAACCGTGCCGCTACGGCGTCAGGCAGCATACCGCGCGCCAGCATCCGCGCCACCAAATGGCCCCCCGCCGAATGCCCGGCCAGCACGACAGGCCCGTTCACAGCCTTGGCGGCATGGGTCACAGCCGCAGCCACCTCGCGGGTGATCCCTGCGATGCTTGTATCTGGGCACAGCGTATAACTCGGCATGGCCACAGCCCACCCGTTGGCCAACGCCCCTGCGGCAAGGTGTGACCAATAACTCTTGTCCAACATCCGCCAGAAGCCACCGTGCACAAAGACAAAGAGCCCCTTGGGCGGCCCCTCAGGGCAAAACAGATCAAGCTTTTCGCGCTCGGCGGACCCATAACGCAGATCAAGCTGGGCGGCCTTCGCACCCGCGCGAAAGCCAGCCGCAGCCGCGTCCCAACGCGGCGGATAACTCTCGCCATTGGGGATATAGGCGGCGTTGGCATAGGCATCATCGAGCTTCATCGCTTACTCCAATTTGATCAAATCATCTGGACAAAGCTAAACGCAAATGGTTTCCCTTGGCGAGATATATTCTCGGGAGGACGCCATGCTCGACACAACAACAAACCTGAAATCACTGCTTAAAGACCCCTCGCTCCTTGCGACACAGGCCTATGTCAACGGTCAATGGGTCGCTGGCAGCACCACATTTGATGTGATCAACCCTGCCCGAGGTGATGTTATCGCCGAGGTCGCAGACCTCACACGCGCCCAGGTCGCCGAGGCCATTGCAGCCGCCGAAAGCGCTCAAAAAGATTGGGCCAAGTGGACAGGCAAAGAGCGCGCCCAAGTGCTGCGCCGCTGGTTTGATCTAATGATCGAAAACACCGATGACCTTGCCACCATCCTCACCGCCGAAATGGGCAAGCCACTGGCCGAAGCCAAAGGCGAGATCGCTTATGGCGCATCATTTATCGAATTCTTTGCCGAAGAGGCCAAGCGCATCTATGGCGAGACGATCCCGGGCCACCAGCGCGACAAGCGCATCACCGTACTCAAGCAGCCTATCGGTGTGGCAGCCTCGATCACGCCGTGGAACTTCCCCAATGCGATGATCACCCGCAAGGCCGCGCCAGCCCTCGCCGCAGGCTGCGCCTTTGTCGCGCGCCCCGCCGAGCTCACGCCACTTTCCGCTCTCGCTCTTGGCGTGCTGGCCGAGCGCGCGGGGATTCCTGCTGGCGTGCTCAACATCGTCACAACCTCGGATGCCTCATCGACAGGCAAGGAGTTCTGCGAAAACCCGACCGTGCGCAAACTCACCTTCACAGGTTCTACAGCCGTGGGTCGCATCCTGCTACGCCAAGCCGCGGATCAGGTTATGAAATGCTCCATGGAGCTCGGCGGCAACGCGCCGTTCATCGTGTTTGATGATGCCGACCTTGATGCAGCCGTTGACGGCGCAATCATGTGCAAGTTCCGCAACAACGGCCAGACTTGCGTCTGCGCCAACCGGATCTATGTGCAAGCGGGTGTCTATGAGGCCTTTACAGAAAAGCTCACCGCCAAACTCAAAGAGATGAAAGTTGGCGATGGCCTAGAAGATGGCACAGCCTTTGGCCCTCTGATCAACGAAAAGGCCGCAACCAAGGTTCGCGCCCATATCGACGATGCTGTCTCCAAAGGCGCAGAAGTGGTCTTCGGCGGATCGGCCCATAACCTAGGCGGCTCGTTCTTTCAGCCAACCATTCTCACAGGCGTGACCCAAGATATGCAGGTCGCCCAAGACGAGACCTTTGGCCCAATGGCACCGCTCTTCAAGTTTGAAGACGAAGATGAAGTGATCGCCATGGCGAATGATACGATCTTCGGCCTTGCGAGCTATTTCTACGCCAAAGACCTGAGCCGCGTGTACAAAGTCGCCGAGGCGCTGGAATACGGGATTGTTGGCGTCAACACCGGCATCATCTCGACCGAGCTTGCACCTTTTGGCGGCGTAAAGCAGTCAGGCTTGGGCCGTGAAGGCAGCCACCACGGGATCGAAGACTATCTGGAGATGAAATATATCTGCATGAGTGTCTAAGACCTGCACAAACACAAAAAAGGGCGCCGGCATCAAAACCGGCGCCCTTTCTTTATCTGGGTGTGTTAATTCACGGTTTGGCCGTCAAACACGTCAGCCTCTTGCGCAGGTGAAGACGCAATCTCAATGCGGCGTGGCTTCAGCGCCTCGGGTACTTCTTGCACCAGATCAATGTGTAGCATTCCATCCGCGTGGCTTGCACCCGTCACACGCACATGCTGCGCCAGCTGGAAGCGGCGCTCAAAGGCTCGGGTCGCAATTCCGCGATGTAAGAAGGTGCGCGGTGCTTCGTCTTCAGCCTTCTTGGCCGAAACGACAAGCGCATGCTCTTTCACCTCGACTGTCAGGTCAGCCTCGGCAAATCCTGCCACAGCAATAGAGATACGATAGGCATCATCGGCTGTCTTCTCGATGTTATACGGCGGATAGCTCGCCTGCCCGACATCATGAGACAAGGCGCGGTCCATCATATCAGCGATCTGGTCAAAGCCGACAGTTGCACGATAAAGGGGGGTCAAATCAAAGTTTCGCATAGGGTATCCTCCAATGAGCGATTCCAAGGTAACGGCCTTCCTCAACAGGACAGGCCAAATCAGCAGAGCCCGGAAGTGGCGCTCTACATCATAAAATTTGGGGATGATTTTCCGGCTTTCAAGAGGGGCCGTCCAAGCTCAGTTTTTGATAAACTTCGCGCCTGTATCGCGGCGGGTCTCGGTCACACCAATGCGGTTTACCCTCGGCCCCTTGTCTTGGAATACACCTCCGCCTGCGGCCAGTTCGGCGCGCAAAAGCGCCAGAGGGGTCTCAAGCTGGGTGCCCAGAGAGACGGGCAGCCCCTCAACTTCAGCCTTGGCCGAAACAACCGAGACAATCCTCGGTGTCCCGTTGCGGAAGCTGAAGATCGGCGCGCCAGAAGAACCGAAATCAACATTGCACGAGGTCACCAGAACACCCTGCTGGCGGGCAAGCACCCCGCAAACTTCTTGCAAGCTCGGCGCTTCGGCACGGTCAAGCGCATAGGACACAACCCCGATTTCATCGCCCTTGGCAGGGCGTACATCCGTCGCAAAAGGGACAATCGTGGTGTTGCGAATAGGGTGGTGCAACTCAAGAAGAGCCACATCATTGCGCACACGATCCGCTGTCACATCACTTGTGAAGTTATACTCTGGATGAACAACAGCGCGCCGCACCATACGGTAGGCCGAGGCCCGACCGTTGCGCCACCCAGCCAGAAATTCGATCTGGCCGTGGTCAATCCGCTTTTTGGTGCGAGAGCTGTAAAGACAATGCGCCGCTGTCAGCACGAGATCAGGCGCGATCAAAGCCCCCGTGCAAAAGCCTTTGCCATCAATATTCAGCCGTCCGACAGCCTCCCAGCCGCGGCTGTCGTCGCCCGTATCCAGCCGCTTGAGGCCTGTGGCCTCAGCACCAACAGGTGTCGCCACCAGCGCCGCAAGAAGAGCAAAAAGAAAAGCACGCAGCATCAGGTTAGACGCCCCTATCCAGGTCAGGTGGTCCGAGGTAGCGAAAACTTATGGCAAAATTAGGGCGTTGCGCCTTGGCCCAATCGTTACTCTACCAGCGCGCGCGGCTTTGGCCCGCCCGTCGCCCAGTCCAGCAATTCTACGGTATGCACGACAGGAACACCAGTTCCGCCCCCGATCTGCATCATACAGCCGATGTTTCCAGCGGCTATGATATCTGGGTTTTTAGCTTCCAAAGTATCGACCTTGCGGCGCTTGAGCTCTTTCGAAATCTTCGGCTGCATAAGGTTGTACGTCCCGGCTGATCCACAACATAGGTGGCTGTCTGCGGGTTCAACAACCTCAAACCCGACCCGCTTGAGCAGATCTTTCGGGAAGGTCTTGATCTGCTGGCCATGCTGCAAGGAACAGGCCGCATGATAAGCCACCCGAATGCCTTTGGCCGCCCCTTCGGGAATGTCGAGTTTCATCAGAAGCTCGCTTACGTCTTGCGCCAAATCAGCAACCTTTGCAGCCGCCACAGCCTTTCCGCTATCCCGGAACATATGGCCATAATCCTTCACGGTCGTGCCGCAACCCGAGGTGTTGATCACAATGCTGTCCAACCCGCTGCCGTCGGCTTCAGCCGTCCAGGCATCGATGTTCTTTTCAGCTGTCGCATGGCTCTCAGATGTTTTGCCCATGTGGTGGGTAAGCGCCCCACAACAGCCCGCGCCCTCGGCAATGACAACTTCACACCCAAAGCGGCGCAAAAGACGTATGGTGGCATCGTTGATATCTGTGTTGAGTGCTTTCTGTGCGCAGCCCGTCATGAGCGCGACACGCATCTTCTTCTCACCCGTGGGCGCAAATGTCTGCGGGTCATCATTGCGGCTGACAGGCGGGATTTCTTTTGGCGCCATTTCCAGCATCGCACGCAGCCGCGCATCAGGAACAAGCGCCTTGAATGGCTTCGCGATCTTGGCTCCCAAAAGCGCCACACGAAATCGCATGGGGTAAGGCAAGATCTTTGCCAGCACCCAACGCAAGGCGCGGTCTGTCAAAGGGCGCTTGTAATTGTTTTCGATGTACTCGCGCGCATGGTCAACAAGGTGCATGTAATGCACACCGCTGGGGCAGGTTGTCATACAGGCAAGGCAGCTCAGACAACGGTCAATGTGCATCACCGTCTTCTTATCAGGCACACGGTCGTTTTCGATCATGTCCTTGATCTGGTAGATTCGTCCGCGTGGCCCGTCCAGCTCGTCACCCAAAATCTGATAGGTCGGGCAGGTGGCCGTACAAAACCCACAGTGCACACAGTTGCGCAAAATTTCGTTGGCGCGCGCGGTGCCGCTGTCTTTGAGTTGCTCAGGAGTGAAATTCGTTTGCATTAACCTGTCATCCAATCTGCCGCCGCCAGCCCGATCCAAGGGATCACACAGGCCATCGCGCCAAGCGCCTTTGTCAGGGCAAGGCCCCGTTTCGTCTCAATCCACCGCATCACTGCGCGAACACATAAAGAAACTGTTCCAACCCAAGCCAACCAGACCATCACCAAGGTCTCAAGACCTGGCGCAGAATTTGAAAACAGTGCTGCAGCTATAAGAGCGGCCACAATACTTGCGCCCAGCACAAAGCTCAGCTGTGATACCACACCTCGCGTCAGCAGCAGCATAAGGAGCGGGCCACCCACAACGACAGTGAAATATGCGGCCCAATACATCATCCGCGCGCCATCAGCTCTGGATTGAACAACCCCTTAGGATCAAACCGCTGTCGTACCCCTTGGCTCAAGCGCGCAACAGGTGCGGCTTCTGGCTGAAAGGCGCAGGCCTCAAAAGCGTCTTTGATCCGCGTTGCATGGCCACCATGGGCAGCACAATAGGCTTGGGCAAACCCGCCAAGCGCGTCTTTATCCGATGCAAGCCAAGCCAAGCCGCCACCCCAATCCAGCAGCGTCTCGAAGCTGTGATCAGCTTGTGCTTTGGCCAAAAACACTGGCATCTCGGTCGGGCGAAGCGACACGCGGGTGACAAAGTCATGCTTGGCAAAAGACCTGACGTCGCGAATATCTTGCCAGAGTTTTGCTGACGCAGCAGCCTCGATCCGCTCTATATCGCCAAAGCGGCGCAGACGTGCCTCCAAAGCCTCCAAACGGTAGGCCACAGACGGCGCAAACCCCTCGATGCGCAGATAAACAGATCCGCTCTGCGCCGCCCCTGTCACCTCATAGGGCGAGCCGAGCGCAGCCGACATCGCTGCAACAGCCTGTTCAGGCGCGCTGACATGCAGAGCCAAGGTTGCTTCTACTTCAGGGCAAGGCATCACTTTCAGGCTGATTTCCGTCATCGCCCCCAAAGTGCCCCAACTCCCCGCCATCAGCTTTACAAGGTCATAGCCCGTCACATTCTTCATAACACGGCCACCGTTCTTGAGCACACGGCCCAGCCCGTCGACAAACCGCACACCAAGCGCAAAGTCACGACAAGCCCCCACAGAAATCCGCCGCGGTCCGCTCACGTTGGCAGCCACAACGCCGCCAATCGTCGGTTCCCCTTGAGTGCCTAGCAAAACGCGATGATCCATCGGCTCGAAAGAGAGGCGCTGGTTTTCTGCAGCCAAGAGGGCTTCGATCTCGCCAAGCGGCGTGCCCGCCTTGGCCACCAGCGTCAAAGCACCTGGTTCGTAATCCACCACGCCACTGATGCCAGAAAGGGTCAGCACATCGTCAGCAGCCACTTGCCCGATCGCACGTGTGCCACCGCCCTGAAGCCGCACAGGGGCTTGTAGCCCAGCCACCATTTCGGCCAGCTCGGCCTCAGTCTTCGGTCTTAAGTCCATGGGCTTACTCCGCCGCTATACGCCGTGCCGCGCTGGACGCCAGCGGGAACACTTTGGCAGGGTTCAAAAGCCATTTTGGATCAAACACATCTTTCACAGCCATCTGCATATCAAGATCATCTGGCGCAAATTGGTCTAGCATCAGATCACGCTTTTCGATGCCCACACCATGCTCGCCCGTCAGGCAGCCTCCGACCTCAACGCAGAGCTTCAGAACCTCTGCGCCAAACGCTTCACAGATTTCCAGGTCACCTGGCTTGTTCGCATCATACAAAATCAGCGGGTGCATATTGCCGTCGCCCGCATGAAAGACATTGCCCACAGCCAGCCCGTATTTCAGGCTCATCTCGCCAATGCGCTTAAGCACATAGGGAAGCTGGCTCACAGGGATCGTGCCATCAAGGCACATATAGTCACTGACCTTACCAATCGCCGAGAAGGCCGCTTTACGCCCCGCCCAGATCCGCCCGGCCTCGGCTGCATCGGTCGCTTTGCGAAACTCGACAGGGTTATGGCGTTTTGCAATATCGTGGATGAGGCCCAGCTGATGCTCAATCTCGGCCTCGCTGCCTTCCACTTCCACGATCAGAAGCGCCTCGCAGTCAGGGTAGCCTGCGCCAGAATAGTCGTCACAAACCCCAATCAACATACGGTCCATGAACTCGATCGCGACAGGCAAAATCCCTGCGCGAATAATGTCAGAGACACAGGCCCCCGCCACCTCGTTGCTATCAAACCCGATCAGAACAGGCCGCGCACCTTCAGGCTTATGCAATATCCGTAGCGTCGCCTCGGTGACGACGCCGAGCTGCCCTTCACTTCCACAAATGAGGCCAAGCAAATCAAGCCCGCCTGCATCGAGGTGAGAGCCGCCGATTTCAACGATTTCGCCATCCATCATCACCATGGTGACGCCCATGAGATTGTTGGTTGTCACACCGTATTTCAAACAATGTGCGCCGCCCGAATTCATGGCGACATTGCCTGCAATTGCACAGGCCAGCTGGCTTGACGGATCAGGCGCATAAAAGAAATTCTCACTTTCCACGGCACCTGTCACAGCCAGATTTGTTCGGCCTGACTGCACGCGAATGATGCGACTGTCATAATCGGTTTCCAACACGTCAGTCATGCGGCTGACACCCAAAATAACGCTGTCCGCCGTCGGCATGGCCCCACCTGCAAGCGAAGTGCCCGAGCCCCGCGGCACGACAGGCACGTTCATTTCATGACAGATCCGCAAAGCCTTTGACACGTCTTGGGTGCTCCGCGGCAACACGGCCAACATCGGAGGGCAGCGATAGGCGGTGAGTGCGTCGCACTCATAGGCCTTCAGCGCGATATCCTCGGAAATCACCCCTTCCTTACCAAGCACAGCGACCAGCCGCTCTGTCAGCTTGGCCTTCTTTGCAAGGATGACGGGGTCAGGGGCAGGCATTTGCATATGGCATCTCCTAAATTGGTAAAAGAATATTACCAATTGCGATAAAACTCAAACGATTCCTTCAATCCTGCGGTATTTCCTCGCATAATCACACAAAAATGTGTCGTGAAACTTCACAGCCCCAATGCTACCTAGCAATCATGATTAAACATCTCGTTCTCTTCATTGCCCTCGCCGCAGGCACAGCCACACTCGCTGATCAGCCCACGATCACCAAGGTCGAAGCCACACGCGCAGGCATGGGCTGGCGCATTGATGTCACCGTGACGCACCCCGACACCGGCTGGGAGCACTTCGCAGACGGCTGGGAGCTTCTGGACGAAGCCGGCAACCAGATTGCCTTTCGCGAGCTGATGCACCCGCATGTCGAGGAACAGCCCTTCACACGGTCGCTGCGCAACGTGATGATAGCCGACGGCACAAAGAAAATCTGGGTGCGCGCACGTTGCTCCAGAGATGGTTGGAGCACCGAGCGCACAGAGGTGACGCTGTCACATTGAACCAGGCCTAGCCGCCAAGTTCTGCCAGAATAGCTGCACTGTCTGCCCCCCGCTCTGGCGGTAGGGTTGGCTGCCACGGGCCACTTCCCTCAAACCGTGGCGCTGGCGCGGCTTGCAAGACACCGTCAACCTCTCTCCAAGTCCCCCGCGCCGCGTTCATCTCGTGGTGCGCAGCCTCGTCAGGTGACAAGACGGGGGCCGCACAAGCATCGCGCCCCAGAAAGACAGCCGCCCAAGCATCCCGGGTCTGCCCCAGAAAGAGTTCAGCCAGCCGTTGTGTTAATTCGGGCCAAAGCGCTTTCTCATATTGCTTCTGGAAGGCTGCATCCTCCTGAAGGCCCATCAGCTGCAAGAACTCCGCATAAAACTGTGGCTCCAGGCTCTGCACCGAAACAAAGCCACCGCAAGCGCACCGATAGGTGCGGCTCCAGTGAGGCCCGTCCAATAGCCCTTGGCCTCGCTCTTCAGGCATCCCGCCAGTCTGACGCAGCGCCATGAGAAGGTTCATCATATGAGCTGAGCCATCATAGATCGCCGCATCGACCACAGTGCCTTTCCCGCTCGTACGGGCCTGCAAGATTCCAGCCAAAATCCCCGTGACAAGATACATGGCGCCGCCGCCAACGTCGCCTACAAGTGTCGCAGGTGGCATAGGCGCGGTGTCGGGTGCGCCCGCATACCAGAGCGCGCCTGACATCGCGATGTAGTTCAGATCATGCCCCGCCGCATGCGCCAGCGGACCGGTCTGGCCCCAACCTGTCATACGTCCGAAAACAAGCGCAGGATTGATCGCATGGCAAGGCTCAGGCCCAAGGCCAAGGCGCTCCATGACGCCCGGGCGAAAGCCCTCGATGAGCGCATCCGCGCGCGCGACAAGTTTGAAAAAGACAGCTTTGTCCGCCTCGTCCTTCAGGTTCAACTCAATCGAGCGCTTGCCACGGTCCAGCACCGAGCGCGCAGGCATCCCCGGGGCAGGCTTGCCGCCCTTGCGGTGCACCACAATCACTTCAGCCCCCATATCCGCCAGAAGCATCCCCGCAAAAGGCGCAGGGCCAAGCCCCTCGACCTCAAGGATTGTCACACCGCTCAATACAGCCATCTCAGCCTCCCTCTCTGTTGAGGCAACATTAACGCAGACCGCACAAAAAGAAACCGCCGCCCACTTGCGCGGGCGGCGGCTTTAACTTGGTTATCAGGCTGATCAGAAGTTCAGCGAGATATCGCGGTGCTTGGAGCTGCAAGACGCCATGAACAAAGCTGCGTCACGGCTCAGCCCGTCCTGGCTTCGCAGGCCAAGCGTCGAGCGGATGCCATCGAGATAGGCTTCAAGCTCGGGCACAAGGCCAACAGCCTCAGCGCGCCAGATTTTCTGCGTTTCATACTCGGCAAGCGCTTCATCGTACTCTTCCAAAGCGGCTTCGCGGTCAAATTTGTTGACCCGCATATCGCGACGCGCCTTACCCAGAGCCGACCTGACATCGCCAGCGCCCTCGACATCAGAGAACTTGTCTTCCAACGCTTTCACAGTGTCTTCAGCCGCCTCGTCTGTCTCGGCAACGGTTTCGATATAACCCCGCAGGGCACGCAGCTCGTCTTCAAGAACCATAAACGCATCATTGGCCCGCAACGTCTGAACGGCTTCCATTGCAGCTTCCCATGATGTGTCAGCATGGCGCTGATACATCGAACGGGCTTTCTGCTCGGCGGTCGTCAGTGCTGCAAACTCGTCGTGCACAGGCTCCCATGTGGCAGGGATCTCGGCTCTCAGAACCTCGGCCTCAGCCAGCATAGCTTCACGCTTGGCTTCAAGACGTTCGCGGCGCGGCGCGAGAGACTCGTCTCTCATACGGCCCGCGATGATACGAATGTCATCGGCCTCTTCTTCAAGCTTGCGGATCTCTTTTTCGATCTTGCGCACAATGATTTGCTTGGGGCGGTAAACCACTGCAGCCTCTTCAACGGCCTGCTCCATCGCGAAAGCTTCATCAAGGCTCACAAAAGCTTCAGACGCAGCGCTGAACCCTTCGGCAAGGTCTTTTGCCATGCTTTGTGGCAGCGCACTCAGGTCAAGCCCCTGTGCTTTCGTGATCGCCACCATGACAGCAGAGCTCGCACCGGTATCTTGGCCGCCCACATATTCCTCAAGGCAGTATTGCAACTTGGGGTTCCGCGGGGGCGGAGCATTGTCCGAAAGGAAAGACACACGGTTTGGCAGGTAGTTTACAAGCGGCGGGTAGAACCCGACCACAGCCAAAGCCATCAGCTGCAAACTGATAAAGGCAATCACACCCTTATACATTGCCATAGTCTTCACTGTCGCTGGCGCAACGCCGCGCAGATAGAACAAGGCAAACCCAAATGGCGGTGTCAGGAAGCTGGTCTGAATGTTCAGACCAATCATGACGCCCAGCCAAACCGCAGTGATGTTTGCGCTTGGGTCAGCCAGAAGAATTGGCGCAACAATCGGCACAACAACAACAGCGATCTCGATAAAGTCGAGAAAGAAACCGAGCACAAAGATCACCAACATAACGATCAGGAACTGTGTCCAGAACCCACCCGGCAGCGAATTAAGGAACTCGCGCACAAGCTCTTCGCCCCCGAAGGCACGGAAGGCCGATGTGAGCATCGCAGCGCCCAACAGAATGATAAACACAAGCGACGTCGTCTTCGCCGTTTCCATCATCACACCATCCAGCGTGCCATGTGTTTTAAACACACGCCAACCGCTCCAGACCACAGCCACAATCATAACAACCGATGCAATCACACCGAGCATGATTCCAAACTGGTCTTCTGCGGTATCGACCGACTTCAGGTTCATTTCGTAATTGCTGATCACATAAGCCAAAGACCCGAGTGCCAGCAGCGCAAGGATCGCCGGCACAAACGTCATCTTCTTGTTCGGCCCTTCATAGAGGCGATAGCCCGCCATAATCATAGCGCCAGCCGCGCCAATCGCACCCGCTTGGTTCACAGTCGCAACACCTGCGATGATAGACCCAAGGACCAAGAAAATCAGCGTGAGCGGCGGAATAAGCGTCAGCGCAACAGTGCCCCAGAAGGCGCTGTCAAACTTGCCTTCAACCTTTACCGCAGGCGCAGCAGAAGGCTTGAGGAACGCATAGATCAGAATGTATGCCATATAGATCAGAACAAGCAGAATACCCGGTACAAACGCACCGAGGAACATTTCGCCCGCCGACGTGGACGAAACATCAAAGTTCGACGGCATCGAGATTTCGCCTGTCGACGCCTTGTGCAGGGCTTTACGCGCCGTGCTGGCTTGGTCGGTTGCACTGGCGAGCTGGTCAGCCAGAATGATCAGAACAATAGAGGGCGGAATAATCTGGCCCAATGTGCCTGATGCCGCAATCGTGCCCGTGGCAAGAGAGGGCGAGTAGTTGTTACGCAGCATCGCCGGCAAGCTGATAAGCCCCATCGCAACAACCGTCGCGCCAACAATACCCGTTGTCGCCGCCAGAAGCGCGCCAACGAAAACAACAGAAATCCCCAGACCACCTGGCACAGGGCCAAACAGCTGCGCCATGGTCACAAGCAGGTCTTCCGCGATCTTTGAGCGCTGAAGCATAATGCCCATGAAAATAAACAGCGGAATCGCAATCAGCGTATCTCGCTCAACCTCCCAGAAAACCCCCCTGAGGTTGGTTACCCCCGCCGACAGCCACTGCTGTGGGTCACCGGAGTGGAAATAAGCTGACGCATCACCTGCAAAAATTAAACCCGTGATACCGGCCAACGAGATCGAGATGATCGCAGCACCGGGCAGTGCGAAGGCCACGGGAAAGCCCGAACCAAGTGCGCCGGCCATTGTGATGACCAGAACGGCAAGAAAGAATAGTTCCATAGGTGTCGCTCCTCAGTGGCCTGTTGGTGTGACGGTGCGGTGTCCCGGCTCGTCGCGCTTGTCAGCCACCGATTCAAGAAAATAGCTCACAAACTGAATGAGCATTGTAATGGCGAAGATGCCGAGAAAGGCCGCCATCTGATATTTGATGTAGAGGCCCGTTGGGCCAGACTGGGTGATTTCAAGGTTCAGGATGGGTGCGTTGATGATGGATGTTTTGCTCCCAAGACCAATCCAGATAATGACCCATGTGGTCATCATGCCCAACAAGATACAGCCCCAAGCATTCACGAAGCCTTTTTTGGTGCGCCCGAAGCCCGCATAGAAGACATCCACGCGGACGTGCCCGTCATCAAACAGCGTGTAGGCGCTCGCAAACAAGAAAAGTGCTGCATACCAGTAGCGCACAAGGTCACTCATCAGCGCCTGCTCGTAAGAGAAAACAAAGCGGGAGATCACGATCAAGAGTTCAGCCGAAACAATCAGCAGCGCAAGCCAATGAAACCCGAGGCCGCGGTGCCACAGCGCAATCAACGCGCCCAGCACAACAAGCGGCAAGTGGATCATTGGACCGACAAATTGCGACCGTGCGATGTTGTTGATCATCTCTGGCGTCAGGATCGTTGAGAAGAAACCTTCAACGCGCGTCAAAGCAACGGTCGCATCCACGATCCCCGTCAGCAAGACGATCCAGAAGCAGGCCCGAATAATATAGCTGTTAAATCCGTTGATTTTCATAGCATCCCAGCGCAGAGACGTCTCGCGAGACCCCATTACGTAGGCAATGCCCGCCCCTACACCCAACGCAAGGATCAGAAGCGGCATCCAGAGCTGTGTACCTGCGCGGCCCGCAAGCATATCGGCAAGGTTTGGCACACCCCAACCGATGTTAAGCACGTTATTTACAAGGAAAGCGGCGAGGAACCCCAGCATACCCCAGGCAAAACCGCGCGCAAAAAGGGCCGGTGCCCCACCTGTTCGCGAAAGATCAGCTGCAAAAGCCATGTGTGTATCCGCCTCCCGATGACAGCCTCGGCTTCAAGGGCATCTGGCCCGAAGCACACAAGGCCGCGAAAACTGTGTCTGTGTGAGCGAAACGGGGCCATGAGGCCCCGTTTCAGTTTTGGTAAGTTCAGCTTAGCTGATGCCGAGAACGCGGTCCCGCTGACGGACAAACGTGCCGTCAAAGTTGTGCAGGTATGTGCCGTAGTTGCGCAGCGCAGCCTGGAAGCTGTCATCAATCTTCGCAGCCAAAGGCGAGTGCGCCCGTGTATCTGCAAACACTTCTGCGGCCGCATCACCGAAGGCATCCCAGATGTCTTCGTTGAATTCACGCACTTCAACACCGTGGTCGTTGACGAGCTTGGCGAGGTACTCACCGTTCTTCGCGATCGACTCTTGGTGGGCTTTGGCGTGCTCTTCGGCACAAGCAACTTCAATGAGAAGTTTCTCGTGGTCTGTCAGGCCGTCGAACCATGCTTTGTTCATACCAAATGCGATAGACGCACTCGGCTCGTGCATGCCGCCAGTGTAGTAGTACTTGGCAGCTTCATAGAACTTCATGAAGTAGTCGTTATACGGGCCAACCCACTCAGTCGCGTCAACCGCACCTGAAACAAGGTTTTCATAAATCTGGCTACCTGGAAGCGACACTGTTGAAGCGCCCATTTTGCTCAGAGCCTGGCCGCCGAGGCCCGGAATACGCATCTTCAGACCTTTAAAGTCGTCAGGGCTTTCCATCTCTTTGTTGAACCAACCGCCAGCTTGCGTACCTGTTGGGCCGCACTGGAACGCTTTCAGGCCAAACTCGCCTGAGATCTCGTCCCAAAGCTCTTGACCGCCACCGAAACCGATCCAAGCGTTGCGCTCGGCCACGTTCATGCCGAAAGGCACAGCCGTGAAATATGCGAATGCTGGGTGCTTACCTGTCCAGTAGTAGTCTGGGCCGATGTAAGCTTGGCTGTTGCCTGATGTGACTTCGTCAAATGCGTCAAACGCACCAACGCGCTCACCAGCAGCGAAATATTCAACGTTGAACGCACCATCGCCGATTTCGGCAATGCGAGCGGCAAGGCGTTGTGCTGACATGCCGAGACCCGGGAAGTCCCGCGGCCATGTCGATACGATTGTCAGCTGCTTGCCACCTTGGGCAAGGGCAGGCGCGGCGAGTGCCGTTGCACCGGCACCAATAGCAGCACCTTTAAGAAATTTACGACGATCCATATTCATCCTCCACGTTCGATATGGTATATTTATGAACAGCCCCAGTCTTCGCTGGGTCCCCTCCAGTGCCAATTACTAAGCAACTCCCTGTAGAATACAACGAAAATTTCGTGCGATTGGTAACATTACTTTACCAAATTAAACGGCGCTGGCCTAAGTTGACTAAAACAAGGGGTTTTTCAGCTCTCTGCTGGCAAACACACCTTTTGGTTACATAAACAACTTTTCTACCGCCAGTCAAATTTGCCGAATCAAGCGCGCCGATCAGGCTCTGTCGCCCATCTCAGCTGCTCTGCGGTCTCAACCGCGCAGGGCCGCACGGCCCGAAGCCGCTTCAACGCCATATCTGCCGCCTCGCCCGCTTCAATCATGAGCCGCAACGCAGCCATCCCCGAGCGCCCGCACCCGCCCTTGCAATGCACAATCACGCGCCCACCACCGGCCAATGCGGCACGCGCACTCTGGCTGGCGTCAGCCCATTTGGCCGCGGTTGCCGCGTCAGGCACACCATAATCGCCCACAGGCAGATGAACCCAACGGCTGCCAAGAGCCTGAATATCGGTTCCAAAAATAGGCGCCCCCACCTCCAGAAGTTCGGCCTCAGTCACCATCGTCAGGACGAGACTGGGCTTGAAATCGCCAAATTGCGCCATATCCCCCTTTAGGTCGCCCCCACGTCCGGGCAGCGACGCAATGGCCAACGTCCCGTCCCCGACCGAAAGCGCCGCAAGCTCAAGCACGCTCATCGCGATACGCCTCTAGGCGTTTGCACGCGGTTCAACCCCGCCCCGCTTGGCTCTCGTGTGATCATGCGCAGCTGCGTCTTCATGCCCAACTCCCCCAACTCGGCCCAGACTGGCTCATTTTTCCGCCCCTGCCAAGCACTCGCACACGCGGTGGCGCAGCGATTATCTCCGACAAGCGCTAGACCTCACCCGCGCAGGCAGCTACCTTCGCGTAGCTTCGAATCCAGCAAGGCATACAATGAGCGACACTCCCAATACAGCGTATCAGGTTCTCGCGCGCAAATACCGCCCTGAAACCTTTGTCGATCTTGTCGGCCAGGACGCCATGGTGCGCACGCTCAAAAACGCCTTTGCAGCAGACCGTATCGCCCAAGCCTTCATCATGACAGGCATCCGAGGCACTGGCAAAACCACGACCGCCCGCATCATCGCCAAAGGTATGAACTGCATCGGCCCCGACGGCACAGGCACACCCACAACCGAGCCTTGCGGCGTCTGCGAGCACTGCACCGCCATCATGGAAGGCCGCCACGTCGATGTGATGGAAATGGACGCCGCCTCTCGGACAGGCGTCAATGACATCCGCGAGATCATTGACTCTGTCGCCTATCGCGCCGCCTCTGCGCGCTACAAAATCTACATCATCGATGAGGTGCACATGCTGTCCACCTCGGCCTTCAACGCGCTCTTGAAAACACTGGAAGAGCCGCCCGCACATGTGAAGTTTATCTTCGCAACCACAGAGATCCGCAAAGTCCCCGTCACGGTGCTGTCGCGCTGCCAGCGCTTTGATTTGCGCCGTATCGAGCCCGAAGACATGATCTCGATGCTGCGCCGCATTGCCGACAGCGAGCAAGCCGAGATAGCCGATGACGCCCTCGCGCTCATCACCCGCGCGGCCGAAGGCTCCGCACGCGATGCAACGTCTCTGCTTGATCAGGCCATCAGCCACGGCGCAGGCGAAACAACCGCCGGTCAGGTCCGCGCCATGCTCGGCCTCGCCGACCGTGGCCGCGTGATGGATTTATTTGAGATGGTCATGAAGGGCGACGCCTCAGGCGCTCTCACCGAGCTTTCTGCGCAATATGCCGACGGAGCCGACCCGATGGCCGTTCTGCGCGATCTGGCCGAGCTGACCCATTGGGTCTCTGTTGTCAAAATCACGCCTGACGCCGCCAACGACCCCACCATCGGCCCCGACGAGCGCGCCCGTGGCCAGGGCTACGCCGAGGGGCTGGGCCTGCGTGTTCTGGCGCGGATGTGGCAAATGTTGCTCAAGTCGCTCGAAGAAGTCGCCCATGCGCCAAACGCCATGATGGCGGCCGAAATGGCGATCATCCGCATGACCCATGTTGCCGATCTGCCCACACCTGACGAGCTGGTCAAAAAGCTCGGCGAGACACCCCCGCCCAGCACCCCGCCCTCAGGCGGCGGCGGTGGCGGCGGTGCAAGTGCTGGCAGCTCGATGAGCCAAGGTGCCCAAGCCGTCGCGCGCGCAAGCGCGGCCGGCACAGGCTCGGCAGGCGGCGCAACCGCACTTGCGCAAGACCCGCTTGAAGCCCTCTCGCGCTACCCGACATTTGACCATGTGGTCGAGCTCATCCGCGCAAACCGTGATGGCAAACTCTTGATGGATGTCGAAGCAGGTGTGCGCCTTGTGGCCTATCAGCCGGGGCGCATCACCTTCGAGCCAAGCCCCAAGGCCCCCTCCGATCTGGCCAACCGCCTCGGCCAGCGCCTTCAGGGCTGGACGGGCAACCGCTGGGCCATCACGCTGGTCAATGAAGACGGCGCCGAAACCATTGAAGAACGCCGCACAGCTGGCGAGCGCGCCAAAGAGGCAGAGGCCCGCGCCCACCCCCTCGTGTCTGCCGTGTTCGACGCCTTTCCAACCGCCAAAATCCTGAGCATCCGCAGCGAAGCCGATATCGCCGCCGAAGCTCAGTCAGAAGCCCTGCCAGAAGTGGAAGACGAATGGGATCCTTTCGAGGAAGACTGACCCTCACTGTTGCAACAACCCTGCTGGCCAGCCCGGCGCTGGCAGACGTCTGCGACACAGACCGCCCCGAGTGGGACGGCACACCCGTCACCCTCCTCGACGAAGCGGTTGGGCTGTTCCAGTCGCCCATTCCCCTCTTCCTCCTTGGCGCGCTCGCCGTCGCCATTCTCTTCCGCCACGCTATGGGCACAGCCATTGTCGCGCTGCTCTGGTCTTTTTTCATCTCGATGATCATCTGGCCAGATGCAACAGGCCAGCGCAGCGCCCGCATCGCCGAAGGCTGCGAAGCCCAACCCACGCTCTTTATCGCGGCCTCTGCAGCCCTCTGCTTCGCCGCTGTTATCTACACCGCCCGCCGCGAAAAGAGACTCTGACGTGGCCGATACGCGCGACACATTCTTTGTCGAGGCACACCTCGTGCTCGAGCGGGAGGGCGAACTGCTGATGCTTTTGCGCCAGAACACAGGCTTCATGGATGGCCACTGGGGGCTGGTGGCCGGCCATGTCGATGCAGGTGAAACCTTTCGCGAGGCCATGGCGCGGGAAGCCGAGGAAGAAGCAGGCCTGACACTTGCACCCGAAGCGCTGCATCTTACCCACATCATGCACCGCAATTCCGACACAGAGCGCGTCTCTCTCTTCTTCACAACAGAGGCCCCCATCGGCACACCCCAAAACATGGAACCCGAAAAATGCGCCGCCCTCACATGGCAGCCGCGCAACGCGCTCCCTGATCTCACCATCCCCTACATCCGCGCGGCGCTTGAACACATCGCGCACGGCACCCAATATTCCGAATTCGGCTGGTAGCTTGCCCCGCGCAGCAATGCCGCCTATCTAAAGACAACAACGACCTTCAAGGAGACGACAATGCTTAAAGGACTGGGCCAGCTTGGCGATATGGCAGGCATGATGAAAAAAGCGCAAGCCATGCAAAAGCAAATGGAAGAGCTGCAAGACGAGCTGCACAACATGATGGTCACAGGCCAGAGTGGCGCTGGCCTTGTCACTGCAACATGCTCTGCCAAGGGCGAGTTGAAAGGCCTCGACATCGACCCGTCGATCTTCAATCCCGATGAGAAAGAAGTCGTCGAAGACCTGATCCTGGCCGCGATCAAAGACGCTCAGGCCAAGGCCAACGAAAAAGCCCAGGAAGAAATGGCGCGCATCACCGAAAGCCTCGGCCTTCCAAAAGATATGAAACTCCCGTTCTAACACCTCCCGCTCTTTCTTTTTGCCAAAAATATCCCGGGGGTCTGGGGGGCTGGCCCCCCGGCCTTGCCCCAAGTGAAAGCCCCGCATGAGCAACTCCACCCGTGATATCGACGCGCTCATCGAGCTGATGGCCAAGCTGCCGGGCCTCGGCCCGCGTTCCGCCCGCCGCGCCGTGCTGCACCTCATCCGCAAGCGCGCGCTCCAGCTCACGCCGCTGGCCGACCTCATGCAAACAGTCGCAGCAACAGCGCGTGAATGCCTGCGTTGCGGCAACATCGGAACCGCTGATATCTGCGATATATGCAGCTCCAACAAACGCGCCAATGGCGAAATCTGCGTGGTCGAAGATGTGGCCGACCTCTGGGCCATGGAGCGCAGCGGCGTCTTCAAAGGGCGCTACCATGTGCTCGGCGGAACGCTCTCCGCCCTCGACAGTATCGGCCCCGAAGACCTGCGCATCCCCCAGCTCGTCACACGGCTTGAGAGCGAAGGCGTCACCGAGGTGATCCTGGCGGTTGGCGCCACCGTCGATGGCCAGACAACGGCGCATTACATCGCCGACCAGCTGGAAGGCCGCGTGCGCCTCACTTCTCTGGCCCAAGGCGTGCCCATTGGCGGCGAGCTTGATTACCTGGATGACGGCACCATCACCGCCGCGCTCAACGCCCGCAAAGACATCTAACCAAGGTAAAATCCGCCAAATTCCTTGACCGTCGAAAGACTGATCAGCGTTTTCATCTGCGACACCGAAGGGATCAGCGACAGGCGGTTGCGGTAGAGGTCTTCATAGGCCTCGGTATCGCGGACAGCGAGCCGCATCAGGTAGTCAAACTCGCCCGAAATCAGATGGCACTCCAGCACTTCCGGCATATCCTTGATCGCGGCTTCAAAGGCCACAATGCTCTCGGTCTGCTGGCTGTAGAGCTTCACCTCGATAAAGACCTGAAGCGCCAAGCCGATCGCCTTGCGATTGAGCCGCGCTTCGTAGTTCGAGATCTTCCCGCTACTCTCCAAAAGCTTCACCCGCCTGTGGCACGCGGAGAGCGAGAGCCCCACCTTTTCCGACAACTGCGCCATTGAGATATCACCCGTCTTCTGCAAAACGGAAAGAATCGACCTATCCAGTGCATCCATCGTAAATTTTCCTGATACAAACTCGTATTTTGCTATTTTTTATGAAAATTTCCGAACACGCAAGAAAAACAGGAACCTTTCCGATGTCCGGACAGTTAGACTAAAACTGTCCGAAAGAGGGCAAAGTACAAAATAGGGAGGGCAAAATGTCCCAAAAGATAGTCGTCGGTTACGACGGAAGTAGCGATTCTGACAAGGCTCTGGCCTTTGCAGTTGCGCAGGCCAAAGCGGCGGGTGGGTCGCTTGTGGTTGCTCACGTACTGGAATGGTCGCCATATTCATTCCTTACCAAACAAGAGGTCGAAGAGCGCACAAAGCGCCGTCGGGAAGAGTTGATCCGCGCGGAAGAAGCCGTGCTGACTCCTCTCGTCAAAAAGCTCGCCGACCAAGGGCTTGAGGTTAAGACAGCGCTCAAATATGGCAACATCGCCGAAGTTCTGATCGACATCGCAAAAGAAGAAAGCGCGGCCATGGTGGTGATCGGGCGCACGGGCCATTCGGGCCTTTCAAGCCGCCTGTTCGGGTCTGTGGCTGGCACACTGGCGCAAGCTGCGCCTGTGCCTGTCGTGATCGTGCCATAAAAAGAATAAGGGACACTATAATGAAAACACCAACACGTTTCGCGGCTTCCGCCGCAGCGCTGGCCCTTACGCCCGCTGCCGCAGCCGCCCAAAGCTTTGACGAAACGGTCAACAGCATCTTTGCCAGCTCAACAGGCTGGTTCGTCAACCTCATCTTCAGCCCGTTTCCCGGCACGACTTTTCCATGGATTGTCATGTGGCTTGTCGTGGCGGCCACGGTCTTCACACTCTACTTCGGGTTTGTGCAGTTCACAGCCTTCCGCCACTCGATCTCGCTGGTGAAGGGCGACTACTCTGACCCGAACGATGCAGGCGAAGTCAGCCACTTTCAGGCGCTCGCCACAGCGCTCTCGGGCACAGTCGGCCTCGGCAACATCGCGGGTGTTGCCGTTGCTGTCGGGATCGGCGGGCCAGGCGCAACCTTCTGGATGATCCTTGCAGGCCTTCTCGGCATGGCCTCAAAGTTCACCGAATGTACCTTGGGTGTGAAGTATCGCAACGAATACGCCGATGGCACCGTCTCGGGTGGCCCGATGTATTACCTCACCAAAGGCTTCGCCGAGCGTGGCCTGCCAGGGGGTAAAGTCCTCGCCGTGTTGTTCTCGATCTTCTGTATCCTCGGGGCTCTTGGCGGTGGCAACATGTTCCAGGCCAACCAGGCTCACGCGCAAATCGCCAATGTCGTCGGCGACTTCCCGGGTGTGATCACTGGCGTGATTTTCGCGGTCATCGTGGGCCTCGTGATCATGGGTGGCTTGCAATCCATCGCCAAAGTGACAGAGAAAGTCGTTCCTTTCATGGGCATTCTCTACGTCCTCACCGCATTGGTGATCATCCTGATAAACTATGACAAAATCGGCTGGGCCTTTGGCCAGATTTTCGCAGGTGCCTTCACAGGCCTCGGTGTTGCCGGTGGCATGGTGGGTGCACTCATCCAAGGCTTCAAGCGTGCGGCGTTCTCCAACGAAGCGGGTGTCGGTTCAGCCGCCATTGCCCACTCAGCGGTGAAAACAAAAGAGCCGATCACCGAAGGCTATGTTTCACTGCTTGAGCCATTCATCGACACAGTCGTGATCTGCACCATGACAGCTCTTGTGATCATCATCTCAGGCCAGCTCGTCGCCGATCCGAACACAGGCATGTACCTCCTGGACGAAGGCGCAAGCACAATCCAGACGGTTGATGGCAACAAAGGCGTGGCGCTCACGTCGGCGGCCTTCTCCTCTGCCTTTGGCGGCTTCCAGTATGTTCTGGCGCTTGCGGTGATCCTCTTTGCTTTCTCAACCATGATCAGCTGGTCTTACTACGGCCTCAAGGCCTGGACCTACCTCTTCGGGGAAGGCAAAAGCAAAGAAATGACCTTCAAGGCGATCTTCTGCGTCTTCATCGTAATCGGTGCGTCCGCCAGCCTCGGACCTGTCATCGACTTCTCCGATGCGGCAATCTTTGCCATGGCTGTGGTCAACATCTTTGGTCTCTACTTCCTGATGCCAATCGTGAAGCGCGAGCTGAACAGCTACGTGGCACGCCTCAAATCAGGCGAGATCAAGCGCTTCAAGTAAGCCTTGGCTTTTTAAACAAATAGGGAGGCCGCCCCGAGGCAAAGGGGCGGCCTTTTTGCTGATCTCACAGATCGTCAGATCAGCCGAGCCGGAGCAGGCGGCTCTCGTGGGCTTTCAAACAGAGACGGGCCGTGTCGCCATACGCGCCCTCATGGCTGCGCAACTCCGGGAAGATGGTAAACAGTTCTTCCCGCGCCTCCGCTTCAACAGCGTCAAGCCCTGTGCCGCCCGGATAGAAGCTCTCGCTTGCTGCCCCTTCGGCATAGATAATCTCGTGCTGATCAAACATGATGTGCACATAGGTCACTTCTCCGCCATGCACCTCCGTTACACTCGAACCGTTGACGAGATGCTTGGCGCTCGCCAGCACTTCACTTTCCCCGAAGAGCAACGAAGCCTCATAGCCCTGAACCAGCATTCTGTGCTGCGGCGAAACATAGAGCGGGCGTTCGTTGCCCATGACGTTTGCATCAAATCGGATGGGCGCAAGCGCGCCACGCGCAGGCACAGTGCGTTTGCCCACCCAGCGGATCGGCTGCAGCCCGTGGTCGCGGGTGACAACCAGATCACCGACTTCCAGATCCTCGATCTCGCGTACACCACGTGGCGTGGCAATCCGTGTGCCCTCCGTGAAGCAGATGATGACATTCTCGATCTCGGTAAAGTTGACAACCGTGCCATCGCCCAGCGTGGCAAAACCTGTGAGGCCCCCGCCCACACCGGGATCGGCATTGGTGTAAGTCACATCGCCAAAGCCGATCAGCCCGTTAAAGTCGAGCGTATCCCCAAGCGTCTCGCCGCCTTCGCCGCCGGTAATGCTGATCGAGCCGACGCCTGTCTCGAAGCCCGGTGAAACTTCAAAGTAGTCATCACCGTCGCCACCCGTGGCCGTATCGTTCTCGTTCACGGTGATCACATCGTTCCCAGCATCACCAGATATAACGTCGGCACCGCCACCGCCATCAATGGAGTCGTTGCCAGCGCCGCCATCAACGTAATCTCCGCCAATAGACGCCCCGACGACATCATCCCCGTCACCGGCGTAAACAGTGTCTTGGCCGCTCTGCGAGTTGATGGTGTCGTTGCCTGCGCCACCGATGATATAGTCGTCGCCGAGACCCGTTTGGAGCAAGTCGTCTCCTGTGCCACCATCAACAGTATCATCACCCGCGCCTGAGTAGACCGAGTCATTCCCCGCGCCCGCATCCACGGAGTCGTCGTTGTTTCCAGCCGCGTTGTCCAACCCGTCGATCATGTCGCCGTCAGGATCACCCGTATAGCTGGCACCGATGACATCGCTGCCTGCCGTGCCACTGACAATCTCGTCTGTGCCTGGAATACCAAGCGCCACAAGCGCGCTATAGCTGTCGATGCCTGCAGGGTCGACGCCGACCAGCGTAATGCTCTCGCCATTGGGGAAGCTCAGGATCGCGTCGCCCGTGCCGTCACCGTTGGTGTCGGTGATTGTCACGTCGAGCACATTCACAGGGTTGCCGTCCGCGTCTGTCAGCCCGCTTACGTCGATTTGGTCCTGCGGTGTAAAGGCGCCGCCGCCTAGGGGAGTTGGAGCCTCAAAGCCGGTGATCGTATCATCGCCGTCACCGTCTTCCAGCACAACAGTGTCCACGTCTCCATCGCCTGCACCGACATCAAAGCTGTCATTGCCTGCGCCGCCGTCGACCGTATCCGCACCAGCGCCTGTCGAGACACTGTCATCCCCGGACGAACCAAGAACCGTATCATCCCCACTACCAAGTAGCACAGTTTCGATGTCATTGAATTCTGCTTGATCGCCGCTTGGCGTAAAGCTCGAATAGTTGAAATCGGCCAAGGCGTTGTTTGAACCAGTGAATGTTGAACTCCCGACAGGGTCGCCCCCGGCAGCGTCCGAAATGATGAGATATGTCTGCGCCGGTACTGTGCCAGCACCAGCACCATATGTCTGAAGCCAGCCCGCCTGAAAGCTGTTGCCGTTACCATCGGTGTGCGTGGATAAACCAGGCGAGCCGATATTGCTGCCAACAATGCCCAACCCGTCAAGATCCGTCGCAAGCGACTGGGTGGCATCTTGCGGCCATAGTCCTCCCTGACTGTCTGTCAAAACAGAGTCGTTGTCATCGACCAGGACCCAGTGAAATGTCCCATCCGAGAAGTCGATACTACCCTGCGGATAAACTCCAAAGCCTACAATCGAGCTTGGATCATTGGGCTCAAACACCCGCACATAATGCTGGCCCGGTGGCGCTATGGGTGCAACGTCGCTGGTAAGCGTGCCCGATTCAGGGTTGGCAGCTCCCTGCGCACTCAGATCAAGCGTGAGGTTTTCGGTAACCGCGCTGGCATCCAGCGTGTCAAAGTCGCTCAAGCCGCCATCGCCACCATCAATGGTGTCGTCGCCAAACCCGTTTTCTAGAACGATCAGATCTTCATCGTCACCGCCTTCGATACTGTCGTCACCTGTGCCACCAGCAAGGGTATCATCGCCCAAAAAGCCGATGAGGCTGTCATCGCCTGCACCGCCCTCAAGGCTGTCGTCGCCAAACCAGCCTTGCAACGTGTCATCGCCCGCGCCGCCCAGAACAACATCATCGCCATCACCTGCATCAACGGTGTCATTGCCTGCGCCAGCATCAATGGTGTCATTGCCCACATAGCTGAGCACAGTATCATCACCCGCGCCCGCAGCCACGCTGTCGGCATTGGTGCCAGCTGCGTTGTCCAGCCCGTCAATCACATCACCATCCGGGTCCGTGATATAGGTTCCGTCAATCTGGTCTGCGCCACCCGTACCGTCCACAACATAGTTCGGCTGCGGAATGCCCATGGCTTCCAGAATAGCGGGGCTGTTGATGCTTGCCACCGTCACACCCACAAGCGTCAGGCTCTCACCGCTGGGGAAGCCGAGCACAGCATCGCCGTTCGCATCACTGGTGATGGTTACATCATCGGTGTTCACAGGCGCACCGTTGGTGTCGAGCAAGGTGCTCACATCCAGACGGTCTACGCCCGTATAGACACCACCGCTCTCGGTCGGAATGGTGAAGCCTTCCACGCGGTCGTCGCCCCCGCCCGTGCCAAGCACAAGCGTGTCCGCGCCGCCGCCCAGAACAATGTTCTCGATCTCGACAAAGCTCACGGTGTCGGTGCCGTCGGTAAATGTGCCTGCCTCAGGGTTGGCAGAGGTCAGATCAAGCGTCAGGTCAGAGGTGACTGCACTCAGATCAATTGTGTCGCCGTCGGTCTCGTCGGCCTCTTCGCCCTCTACGGTGTCGTCACCGAAGTTATCGGCAAACACGATTGTATCGTCGCCATAGCCGCCCCAAAGGTAGTCGTCGCCCTCATTGCCTTCGATGCTGTCGTTGCCAAAACTGCCGCGGATCCAGTCGTCACCCGTGCCGCCAATGATCGTGTCTGCACCTTCATTGCCTTCAAGGCTATCGTTGCCAGCGCCGCCAGAGACAAAGTCATCGCCTGTCTCGCCATAAACCGTATCGTCGCCAAGGTCGCCAACGATGCTGTCGTCATCTTCGTTACCGTAAATCTCGTCATTGCCGCTGCCACCGATGATGGTGTCATCGCCAATTCCGCCGCGCACAGTGTCGTCGCCAGCCCCCGCAAGAATTACGTCGTTGCCAAGGTCGCCAAGTATACTGTCATCGCCGTCGCCGCCGTCGATACTGTCGTCACCTGTGCCGCTGTCGATACTGTCGTCACCTGTGCCGCCGTCGATGCTGTCATCCCCTGCGCCACCATCGATGGTGTCAGCCCCGCCAGCGGCTTCAACGGTGTCATTGCCTCCGCCCGCCAGCCATGTCTGGTTGCCCGTGCTGCCACCACGATCTTGCAGCAGGTCATTGCCCGCGCCGCCATCATAAAGTGCGTTGGAGTCGCCCGTGCCAGACAGCAGGGTATCATCTCCATCGCCACCAAACAGCGTTGCAGCCACATTCCCTGTCGAACCATCGATCAGATAGTCATTTCCCGCCTCACCGTAGGCAATGTCAGCACCAACCCCAACATCGATAGTGTCGTTGCCCAGGCCGCCATAAATCGTGTCGTCACCGCCGCCTCCCTCGAGCGAATCATCGCCTGCTTGGCCAAACAGCTGGTCAGCGCCCCCATCACCGTAGACAACGTCATCGTCATCTCCGGCGTAGACAGTGTCATCCCCCACGCCACCAATAAGTGTGTCATTGCCATAATCCCCGATGATCTGGTCATTGCCCGCACCGCCATTGATGGAATCAGCCGCACCTAGAGGAGCACCATCATCACCATCCAGAGTATCGTTGCCATCTCCGCCCAGAATCGTGTCCGAGCCATCAGCCCCAAACACCGTGTCATCCCCAAGACCTGCTACAATGCTATCATTGCCTGCACCCCCATAAACAGAATCGGCATTTGAACCGTCCGAGTGGTCGCTATTGTCGATCCGGTCGCCGTCAGGGTCACCCACATAGGAGCCGTCGATAACATCGTCTCCACCCGTACCTTCAACGATGTAATCAAGCGGAGATGGCGCATAGAGCGAGGCATAGCTCACCGCATCATTCGCATAATCCCAAGTGCCCAATGAAATAGAATCGCCGACCTCTAACGGGATTGTCGAAACAAACCCGTATTGTGTCGTCCCGCCATCAATGGAGACAACATAAGCCTGACCTATTTGGCTCGTGGTGGAGTTGACAACTGTTGTTGACGCTTGGCTCAAAACGGTCGTGCCCGCCACAAACGAGGTGCTTCCGTCAATTGTTATGGGTTGGTCAAGTGTCTGACCTGTACCAGTGTCCGCACTGTTTGTGGTGTAGCCGGTGGCTTCCTGAAAAACCGCATCATCATCAGAGATATGCATAACCTGCGGCGCACCTGTCACCGTGTTCGTGGTGTTTGCTCCAACCCAGCCTGTGGTCCCTGCGGCAAACCCGATATCACTCCAGCTGTAAAAATAAACCTGACTGACTGGCATGGAACGCACCTCACAACAAAACTGGCGCACTTCACGCCAAACTGAAGGCCCTTATCGCTGTCGAACCCGCCAGAGATATGATCGAAATGGGATAATATTGTGCTAAGGCCACTTGCCTCACAGACTTCAGACGTAGCGAGGCCAGAGCACCGCGTGGCACATAAAACACCGCAGAAGGCCTGATTTATCTAGCCACTTGCCACCAATCGACAGGCACCCGCCTGATCTCGGAGAACAAATTGCGCTCAAACGGATGACACATTGTTTCCACATTGGAGCAGATACAAAGCCCCAAAGCAAAACGCCCGCAGCGCAGGGCCACGGGCGTCTCAAATTTGGTCAGGGTCTCGCACAACCGCTCTCAGAACGGCGTACAAAACCTTGGTGATCAGTTGTCGTCTTCGTCGTCACCATCGTCTGGCAAGTTGAAGAAGCTGTCAGCCGAGCGCGAGCTGTCGTGCTTGTCCTCGTCGTCATCGCTGTGCCCCCCCAAGGTGAAGGTCTCAAGACCTTCGATAGCGGTCGGGATCTTGGGCTCCGCATCCATGCCAAGGCTCTGCTCTGTGCTCACCAGCTTGCGGCGCTCGTCATCGCTCATCACCCCACCGCTCGCAGCCTTCTTGGCAGCCGCTTTTTGCACAGCGGCGTCAAGCTCGGATTGCTTGCAAAGCCCAAGTGCAACGGGGTCAATCGGGTCAATATTGGAGATATTCCAGTGCGTGCGCTCACGGATCGCCTGAATGGTCGGCTTGGTTGTGCCAACGAGCTTGGAGACCTGAGCATCTGTCAGCTCGGGGTGGAACTTGACCAGCCACAAGATAGAGGCGGGGCGATCCTGACGCTTGGACAGCGGCGTGTAGCGCGGGCCACGGCGCTTTTCTTCGCCAACAGCCGAGGCGTTGAACTTGAGCTTCAGCTTGTGCAGAACACTTTCCTGCGCCGCGTCGATCTCTTCTTGCGTCAGCTGGTTGTTGGTCACGGGGTCAAACCCTTTGACCCCTGCCGCCACATCACCATCTGCGATGCCCTGAACCTCAAGCTCGTGCATACCGACAAAATCGGCGATCTGCTTGAAGCTGATTGTTGTATTGTCCACCAGCCAGACAGCTGTGGCCTTTGCCATAATCGGTTTGTCAGACATTCTCGCCTCCATCAAAAAACCTTTCCCATACAACTTTCCCGTGCCCTTGAGGGGGCGAGCCTTTGGAGGGGCTCAGGTTACCGTTGTCGGGGAACTTGTTGGCTATATACTAACCCGTGAAACATAAGGAAAGAGTGAATGTTGTTGCGGGTTCTCGTCGGTTTTCTTCTGCTCACCAGTGCGGCCCACGCCAAAGGCGAACGCGCGGGTGAATTTGACTACTATGTGATGGCGCTGTCATGGTCGCCCAACTGGTGCGCGCTGGAGGGCGAGGCCAAGGGCTCCCCGCAATGTGAGGAAGACCACGGCTGGGTGCTGCACGGCCTCTGGCCACAGCATCACCAAGGCTGGCCGTCTTTCTGCCCGACATCCCAGCCCCAGCCGCCCCGCAGCCTGACAAACACCATGGCCGATATCATGGGCACCTCGGGGCTGGCCTGGTATCAATGGAAAAAGCATGGCGTCTGCTCAGGGCTGTCTGCGCGCGCCTATTATGATTTGTCGCGCAAAGCCTATGACAGCGTGGTGCGACCAGAGGTCTTTCGCAAGCTCGACAGGGCAGTGAAACTGCCCGCATCTGTTGTGGAAGACGCGTTTATCAAAGCCAACCCGACCCTGAGCCGCGACATGATCACCATCACCTGCCGCGCGCGCCACATTCAGGAAGCGCGCATCTGCCTGAGCAAAGACCTCGCACCGGTGCCCTGCGGGCGCGACGTGTCGCGGGATTGCCAAATGAAAGACGCGCTGTTTGAGCCGATAGACTGACCCAAAGGCGCGCCTTCGGCGCACAGGGTTTGTGAGTTGGGGGACTGGTCCCCCAAACCCCCTAGGATATTTTCAGCAAAAAGAAAGATCAGGCGACTTTAAGCACAATCTTGCCGATATGCGTGCTGCCTTCCATGCGGGTGTGCGCCGCAGCTGCCTCTGCAAGCGCGAATTCCTGATCCATGACAGGCGCAACCGCGCCACTCTCAAGCAATGGCCAGACATGCTGGCGCAGCTCTTGGGCGATGCGCGCTTTGGCGAGGTCAGATTGGGGCCGCAGGGTGCTGCCTGTTACGGTGAGGCGACGCGCCATGATCTGAGCGAAATTGAGTTCGACCTTTGGCCCTGTCAGAAATGCGATCTGCACCAGACGCCCGTCATCGGCCAAGGCGCGGATGTTGCGCGGGATATAATCTCCCCCGACCATATCAAGGATGAGGTTTGCCCCGCCCTCGGCCTTGAGCACCTCGACAAAATCTTCTTCGCGGTAGTTCATCACCCGTTCGGCGCCAAGCGCGCGACAGGCTTCCGCCTTGCTTTCGTTGCCCACAGTGGTGAACACCCGCGCTCCAAAGGCGCGTGCCAGCTGGATCGCTGTTGTGCCGATGCCTGAGGAGCCCCCGTGCACCAGAAAGCGCTCTCCTGCTTTTAACCCGCCCCGTTGAAACACATTGGTCCAGACGGTGAAGAAGGTCTCGGGCAGGCAGGCCGCCTGCTTGAGGCTCAGCCCTTTTGGCACAGGCAGCGCATGGGCGGCAGGTGTCGTCACATATTCGGCATAGCCACCGCCCGGCAAAAGCGCGCAGACCTCATCGCCCACGGCCCATTCGCTCACGCCTTCGCCCAGCGCGGCGACAGTGCCGCTGGCCTCAAGACCGGGCAAGTCGCTTGCGCCTTTGGGTGGCGCATAGGCGCCTGCGCGCTGCAAGGCGTCGGGGCGGTTTACCCCCGCATAGGCAACTTTGATCAGTATTTCGCCATGGCGCGGCGCGGGCGCGTCGCGCTCGGCCAGCTTGAGAACCTCGGGCGCACCCGCTTCGGATATTTCGATCACACGCATTGGACTGTCCTATTTGTTCTGGGTTCCTGGCATATCAGTGGCAGGCGCGGGGGCGCGAACGGCCTCTGTCACGCGGCCAAGGAGATCGCCAAAAAGCTTGTTTTGGCCCAGCACTGCCTTGGCCTTTTCAATGCGCATCACATCCTCGATCCGACGCTCAAGAAAGGCCCATGTTGCGGCGTGGCCTTCGCTCTCGTCTCCCAGCCAATAGAGCACAGTTGCGCCATAGACGCCCGAAAGCGTGGCGCGCTTTGTGTACCAGTTGAGGTCATCAGAGGTGTCGCCAAGTGCGGTCCAGATCGCGTCGCATGTCTCCCAGATCAGGCGCGCGCCATCTGGTGCATAGGCAGGCAGGGCAAAAAGCGTTGTGCCGCGGCGCACCAGCTCTTTGTCGTCCACCGCTTCCAGCCGATAGCGTACAGCCGCAGCCACGCGGGCCGAATAGCGCATCTCGCCCAGCTCGGCCTGTTTGAGGCGCGCGAGCATGCGTGCGTCGCCCAGCTTGTGATAGGCCACAGCCAAGTCAACCGCGCCGCGCGGATAGAGCCCCTGCGCCAAGGCAGGCTCGATCCCGCAATCCGCGATAGCCGCGTCAAATGTGGCTTCGCTCCAGCCGTCAAACGGCACATGCGGCAGGGCCGCCTCCAGAAGCTTGTCTTTACTCTGCATCGTTTCGCTCCTCGTTTGGGGCAACTTACCCGCCCCGGAAGCACTTGGCCATGGGGCAGAACGCACCAGCGCGCCCGGGAGCAAGACTCGACAAATGCAGAGGGGACTGTTAGGTGGGCTGTTCCTGCAAATCCTTGCAACTTCAAACTAGAAAGGTGGTGAAAACCACATGCAGGTTAGTGTTCGCGACAACAATGTCGATCAGGCGCTCCGCGCCCTGAAGAAAAAGCTACAGCGTGAAGGCGTTTTTCGTGAAATGAAGCTTAAGCAACATTTCGAGAAACCGTCCGAGAAAAAAGCACGCGAGAAAGCTGAAGCGATCCGCCGTCAGCGCAAGCTGGCGCGCAAAAAGCTCCAGCGCGAGAACGGGATGTAACCATCTCTTCTGTCTCAGAGCATTTCTGGCACAAGAAAATAAATGACCCCCGTAGCGCAAGCTGCGGGGGTTTTTGTTGGGTTGCGGGCAAGCAAGGAGCGGTCTACCTCGCGCCCTCATAAATCCGCCCCGAGATCACCTTGGCCGGCAGCATCTGCCCGATCACATCCACGTCAAAGGCATGCCCCTCACTGGCCAGAGCTTTCTCGACAAACGCCATGGCAATGTTCTTGCCCGTGCGGTGGCCCCAATCCCCTGACGACACAGTGCCCACGACACGCCCCCCCAGCATGACAGACGCACCGCCATGGGCAGGCGCCATATCACTGTCGATCTCAAGTGTCACAAGCTTCACCTTGGGCTCATGGGCGGCCAGAGCAGCCTTGCCGACAAAGTCCTTCTCCATCTTCACAAACGGATCAAGCGATGTTTCGTAAGGCGTGAACTCGGTCAGCAGCTCGGCCTTCCAGTGCATAAAGCCCATCTCAAGGCGCATCGATTCTACTGCCCGCGACCCGAAGAGGCGCAGCCCGTGTGCCGCACCCGATGCGCGCAGCGCATCATAGGCCGCCCGCAGGCTCTGGTTGGGCACATGGATCTCATAGGCCAACTCGCCCGAGAAGCTCACCCGCATGACCGTGGCTGGCGCAATGCCGACAAAGGCCTCGCGCACAGCAAGCCACTTGAAGCCCTCGTTTGACCAATCGCCCCGCGCAGCCCCGGCCAGCACATCCCGCGCCTTGGGCCCCGCGATCACAAGGATCGTCATGTCGTTGGTCAGCGAACGGATCTGCACATCTTCATCCACGCCGATGTGTTGCGTCAGCCAGTCCATATCGTGATATTCAGACGCCGCCGCAGAGCCATACCAGATGCGCCCGCCGGGCAGGTTGGCAACAGTGGCTTCGGCCTTCACCATGCCCTGATGGTTGAGCAGGTAGCTCAGGCCCACACGGCCCTCGGTGCGCTGCAAGCGGCCACAGGTCATACGGTCAAGAAAGTCATGCGCATCCGCCCCCGTGATCTCAAAGCGGTTGAACCCGCTCACCTCGGTCAGGCCAACACCGCTCTGCACCGCGCGCACCTCATCTGCGATGATGTCGTGCGCATTGGTAAAGCGGAAGCTGTGCTCTTCTTCAAAATCAGCGCTCGGCTTCACATATTCCAAACGCTCCCAGCCATTCACAACGCCAAAGTGACCGCCTTCCGCCTCAAGCACGGCTGTCAGTGGGGTGGTCTTCATAGGCCGCCCCACAGGGCGGTGCTCATGAGGGAAGTGGAAGCGGAATTCGTTCTGATAATCCTCAATCGCCTTCAGCGCGGTCAGCTCGACAGTGGCGTGCCCCGTAAAGCGGCGCGGGTCTATGCACCATGTGTCATAGCAGGCCTCACCATGGGCAATCATCTGCGCCAGAAGCCAGCCGTGGCCGCCGCCCTCGCCAAGCCCGGCGCGCAGACCGGTGATGCAGAAGGCATTGCGCTTGCCAGGGATAGGGCCAACCAGCGGTGCGCCATCGATCGTATAGGTGATCGGGCCGTTGACGATGGTGTGAATCCCCACCTCGCCAATCGCAGGCATCCGCGCCATCGCGCCCTCAAATGTCTCGATCACGCGCTCGGGGTCATCAGGGCTGAGCGCGTTGGTAAAGTTCGGGTCGATCCCGTCCATACCCCACGTCTTGCAGCCCTGCTCATAAAAGCCGATCAGAAGCCCGTTCTTTTCCTGCCGTGAGTAATAGTCCGATATTGGGCAGCGAATAAGCGGCATACGGTGGCCCGCCTCCTCAATCGCTTTGATTGGCTCGGTCAGAAAATACTGGTGCTCCATGCTCGCAACGGGGTGGCTCACCCCCATCATCGCGCCGATCTCGTTGCAGCGGTAGCCGCCCGCGTTCACCACGATCTCGGCTTCGATATCGCCTTTTTCCGTGTGCACGATCCAGCTGTCATCCTTGCGCTGCGTCAGCCCTGTCACAGGGCGGTGGCGGATCACTTTTGCCCCCGCGTTGCGCGCCCGTCGCGCCAGCGCCTGACAGAGCTGGGCGGGGTCAATATCGCCGTCCATCGGGTCCCATAGCCCGCCAAGCAGACCGTCGGTTTCCAAAAGCGGGTGGCGGCGCGCACATTCCGCCGCATCAATCACTTCAAACTCCACGCCCATGCCCCGCGCCATGGAGGCAAAGTGGCGGTAGCCTTCCATCTGCTCTTCGGTGTTGGCAAGCCGGATGCCGCCATCAGCGTGGTGGTAGTTGATCGGATATTCAGGGTCTTCGGAAAGCTCTTTGTAAAGCGCAATGGAATGAGACTTCAGGCCAACCATCGTCTGGTTCATGCCAAAGTTTGTCACCTGCGCCGCCGAGTGCCACGTGGTGCCACTGGTCAGCTCGTCGCGCTCAATCAAGATGCAGTCGGTGATCCCCTCTTGCGTGAGGTGATAAATCGTTGAACACCCTGCAATCCCGCCGCCAATAACGACAACTTTTGCCCGCTCGGTCAACTCGTCTCTCCTGTTCCGACTTTCCCCAAGACAACACGCATTGGAGCCGCGCCCGCAAGTGAGCAAAACCTGTTTTCACAGAAGGCGTTTTTCACCTTCAGTTTTCGCGAAGGTAGCCCCTGCATCAGCGCACAGATACCCTACATCTTTTGACCTGTCATTCAGGCCAGAAAGCATTACCTATAGGCCCAAGCAACCACGAAAGGCCAAGACCATGAGCGACACATATACGCCTCCCCCCGTCTGGAAATGGGAAAAAGAAAGCGGCGGCACCTTCGCCGCGATCAACCGCCCCATCGCTGGCGCGACCCATGACAAAGAGCTTCCGGTCGGCAAACACCCTTTGCAGCTTTACTCTCTGGCCACGCCCAATGGCGTGAAGGTCACGGTTCTGCTCGAAGAGCTGCTCGCCGCAGGCCACACCGAGGCCGAGTATGACGCATGGCTGATCAACATCGGTGAGGGCGACCAGTTCGGCTCGGGCTTTGTTGAGATCAACCCCAACTCGAAAATCCCCGCGCTGATGGATCACTCCGAAACACCACCGCGCCGCATGTTTGAGAGCGCCAGCATCATGTTGCAGCTTGCTGAAAAATTCAGCGCTTTTATACCAACAGACCCGACCTTGCGGGGCGAGTGCCTGAACTGGCTCTTCTGGCAAATGGGCTCAGCGCCCTACCTTGGCGGCGGCTTTGGCCACTTCTATGCCTATGCGCCCGAAAAATACGAATACCCGATCAACCGCTTCGCCATGGAAGTAAAACGCCAGCTTGATGTGCTTGACCGCCGCTTGGCCGACAACACCTACCTCACAGGCGATGACTACACGATCGCCGATATGGCGAACTGGGCATGGTATGGCCAGCTCGTTCTGGGCCGCCAGTATAACGCTGCCGAGTTCCTCGATGTGGCCTCCTACAAAAATGTTGTCCGCTGGGCCGAAGCCATTGATGCGCGCGTCCCCGTGCAGCGTGGCCGTATGGTCAACCGCGCCATGGGCGAGCTGTCCAGCCAGCTGCGCAACCGCCATGACGCATCCGATTTTGACACCATGACCCAAGACAAAATCGAAGCCGCCCAAAGCTGAAGACAAACGGCGGGCGCATAAAACCGCCCGCCTTTCTTTTTGCCACAAATATCCCGGGGGAGGTTTCATAAGCCGGATGGCTTTTGAAACTGGGGGCAGCGCCCCCACCCGGTCGCGTGCGCCAGCACGCGACATCACCCCCGCAGCATCATCTGCGCCACTTTCTCCGCAATCATAATCGTCGGCGCGTTGGTGTTGCCGCTCACGATCTTGGGCATGACACTCGCATCCACCACCCGCAGGTTGCCCACCGCTTTCATGCGGCACGCCGCGTCCAGCGGCGCGGCAGCATCGGTGCCCATGCGCACGGTGCAGGTCGGGTGAAAGATCGTTGTGCCAATCTCTCCTGCCGCGGCCATAAGCTCGCCATCGCTGTTCAGATGGGCCCCCGGTTTCATCTCTTCAGGTGCGTAGCGCGCCATTGCCGGGGCCGCCATAATCTCGCGCGCCTGACGGATCGCCGCCACAGCCACCGCGCGGTCGCCCTCGGTGCTCAGATAGTTCGGCGCAATCTTCGGCGCGACTTTCGGGTCGGCACTGGCAATCTGCACGGTGCCACGGCTCTCGGGGCGCAGGTTGCACACGCTTGCCGTCATGGCTGGGAAGTCATGCAAAGGCTCGCCAAAAGCCCCAAGGCTCAGAGGCTGCACATGATACTCCAGATCCGCACTCGCCAGATCAGGGCGGCTCTTTGAAAACGCCCCGAGCTGGCTCGGGGCCATGCTCATCGGCCCCGAGCGCTTCAGCGCATATTCCAGCCCGATCTTGGCCTTGCCCCACAGCGAATTGGCCAGCGTGTTGAGCGTCTTCGCGCCCGTCAGCTTCCACGCACAGCGCAGTTGCAAATGGTCCTGCAGGTTCGCGCCCACATCGGCAACATCGGCCAGCACCTCAACACCATGTTCACGCAGCACATCGGCAGGCCCAAGCCCCGAAAGCTGCAATATCTGCGGGCTGCCGACCGCGCCCGCACTCAGGACAACTTCGCCACCTGACCGCGCCACAACCACCGCGCCAGCGCGCTCATACTCGACCCCCACACAGCGCCCGTCTTCCACCAGAAGACGGCGCACATGCGCGCCTGTCACCGTCTCGATCCGCCCCTTGGGGGCCCCGCGCAAAAACGTCTTGGCTGTGTTCACACGCCAGCCGCCGCGCTGGTTCACACGGAAATAGCCAACGCCCTCGTTGTCGCCACGGTTGAAATCATCCACCGCAGGCAAGCCACGGCTCACCGCCGCATCGCGCCAGTGGTCAAGCACATCCCAGCGCAGCCGCTGCTCCTCCACACGCCAGGGCCCGCCCGCGCCGTGCATCTCGTCAGCGCCCGCGTAGTAGTCTTCAGAGCGCTTGAAATAGGGCAAGACATCGTCCCAGCCCCACCCCGTGAGGCCCATTTGCCGCCAGCCGTCATAGTCGGCCGCTTGGCCGCGCAAATAGAGCATCCCGTTGATAGACGAGCACCCGCCCAAAACCTTGCCGCGCGGATAGAGCAGCGAACGCCCGTTCAGCCCCGCTTCTTCTTCCGTGCGAAAGCACCAGTCCGTCCGCGGGTTGTTGATGCAGTAGAGGTAGCCCATCGGGATATGCACCCAATGGTAATTGTCCCGCCCGCCCGCTTCCAGCAGCAAGACCTTGCGCCCGCCATCAGCCAGGCGCCGCGCCATGACACAGCCCGCGCTGCCCGCGCCGATAACGATATGATCAAAGCTCACCTGTGCCGCTCCTTGCCTGCCTGTCAGGCGGCAACGCTAGCCTGTCAGCCGCGCAGTGGCAAACCCGTGTTTTCCGCCGCGCTGCTTTCACCGCGCAGCTTGGCCAGCAAAAGCCGCGCCGCACCCAGCGCCAGCCGCGGCGCACGCAAACGGCCCCGCATGGACCCTGCCGCCTCACAGAGCGCACCCTCGGCCACGATCACGTCGCCCTGCTCCAGAATAAGGCGCACATAGGCAATGTGCTTGCATGGCCGCAGGCAGATGTCCTCTCCGTTCACAAGCGCCAGCGCTGGCAACAAAAGCTCGCGGTGGCCCCTGTGGCTCTGGCCCTCGGGCAGCGCAACAAGAACAGGCTGGCGCTGCCCCAGCCGCAGCGGAAAGGCATTGCCAATCGCGCCGGGGCTAAACACAACAGGCGCCCCCGCCCCCGTGCCAAGCCCCTGCCAGACATCAAAGTTTGCCACACGCACAGCCCCCCGAGGGGTCAAGACCCTGTCATCAGGCCAGAGCGCATCAGCACGCACATCGCCCATCGCGGTCGCCACACGCGTGCTGGCCTCAAGCCAGCTCACAGACTGGGTCGCACTGGCAGGCTCCAGCCCCGAAGCTGGCAGGCGGGCCAAAGCTGGCCTCTCACGTCTCTGTTGCATCTGGGGCATTGGCTCGCTCTCTTACGGATCACCAAACCCTAGGCGCAGCAAAGCTAACACCGCATGAAACCACGCCGCGTTTCTGCCTCAAATTTTACCCAAAGCCTCAGACAGGCAGCGCTGTGGTCTTGAACACCGTGCGCAGCGCAAAACTGCTCTGCATCTGCGCCACACCCGGCAAGCGCGCAAGGTGCTGGCGGTGGATGCGCGCAAAGTCATCGGTGTTTTCCGCCACGACCTTCAAGAGGTAGTCTGCCGATCCCGCCATCAGATGGCACTCCAGCACATCAGGAATCCGCCCCACAGCCTTCTCGAAGGCGTCGAGCACCTCATCTGCCTGCGCCTGCAGCGTGATCTCGACAAAAACAGTGGTCGGCACCCCCATCTTGCGCGCATTGAGCAGCGCCACATAATCGCGAATATAGCCTTCCTTTTCCAGCCGCTGCACCCGCCTGTGGCAGGCACTGGGGCTCAGGTTCGCCGCCTCGCTCAGCTCGGCATTGCTGATCCGTCCCTTGCGCTGCAGCACTTTGAGAATACGGCGATCTGTCTCATCTATTGCCATTCTTGCACACCCCTTCGAAGAATAGGGCGTTTATGCGAAGATTCTCCCAGAAAGTCCACATCACACGCCTCACTTCTCAATACACTTGCAAGCCGCCTGCGACATTCTGGCACAAATCACATCATAGCTCAGGGAGAGACGCTTATGAAAATCGGTTGCCCCACAGAAATCAAACCACAAGAATTCCGCGTTGGCATGACACCCAACGCAGCTCTGGAAGCCGTTGCGCGCGGCCACTCCGTGCTGATCCAGACAGGCGCAGGCCTTGGCGCGGGCTTCACCGATGAAGACTACATCACAGCAGGCGCAGCCATCATCGACACGGCCGAAGAAATCTTCGCAACAGCCGATATGATCGTAAAGGTCAAAGAGCCTCAGGCCGGTGAGCGCAAGATGCTGCGCGAAGGCCAGCTTCTCTTCACCTATCTGCACCTCGCGCCCGACCCCGAGCAAACACACGACCTTATCGCCTCTGGCTGCACCGCCATCGCCTATGAGACAGTCACCGATGACCGTGGCGGCCTTCCGCTGCTGGCCCCCATGTCCGAAGTGGCGGGCCGTCTTGCACCCCAAGTCGGCGCATGGACCTTGCAAAAGGCCAATGGCGGCCGTGGCGTTCTTATGGGCGGTGTGCCGGGTGTTGGCCCTGCCAAGGTTGTGGTCATGGGGGGTGGTGTCGTCGGCACACATGCCGCCAAGATCGCCGCTGGTATGGGCGCCGATGTGACCGTGCTTGACCGCTCGCTGCCGCGCCTGAAGTATCTTGACGATGTCTTTGGCGGCACGTTCAAAAACCAGTATTCCACCGCTGGCTCCACAGCCGAGCTGATCCGCGACGCGGATATGGTTATCGGCGCGGTGCTGATCCCGGGCGCTGCGGCTCCCAAGCTTATCAGCCGCGCACAGCTTGGCGACATGAAGCCGGGGGCCGTACTCGTCGATGTCGCCATCGACCAAGGGGGCTGCTTTGAAACCTCCAAGGCAACAACCCACGCCGACCCGATCTATGACGTCGACGGCATCATGCACTATTGTGTGGCCAACATGCCGGGCGCAGTTGCGCGCACCTCCACCATCGCTCTGGGCAACGCGACCATGCCGTTCATGCTCGCGCTCGCGGGCAAAGGCTGGAAGCAAGCCTGCGCCGATGATGCGCACCTGCTCGCAGGCCTCAACGTGCACGCAGGCAAGCTGACATATTACGCCGTCGGCGAAGCGCTCGGCCTTGATGTGATGTCACCCCAACTCGCGATTAAATAATCGCGACAGAAAGGCGGGAGCGCCCCGTATCAGTCTTGTAATTCAGACTGTGAGGTCCTCCATGCTCTCCCGCCTTTCCCCCTACTGGCTCTGGCTGCTGCTCGCCCTGCCAGCTTTCGGTATCCTCAACGAAGTGCTGACCTCGACCAGCCCCAAGGCCCTCGGCCACGCCCTGCACCCGTCAGGCGAGTTTGCCGCGCGCTTTATGATCATCTCGATGATGGCCACACCGCTGGCCATGCTCTTCAAGGGCAAGAGCTTCCCCCGATGGCTCAAGAAAAACCGCCGTTCCTTCGGCGTTGCGGCCTTTGCCTATGCCGCGCTGCACCTTGTCTTTTACGTGCTCAAGGAAGGGTCGTTCGCCAAAATACTAGGCGAAGCAACGCATCTGGAAATCTGGACAGGCTGGCTGGCGTTTCTCATTTTCCTGCCACTTGCCGCCACGTCTTTTGATGCCGCTGTGCGCGCCATGGGCCCACGCTGGAAGACCATGCAACGCGCCGTCTACGCCGCCGCTGTGCTGACACTGGTGCATTGGGCCGCCAAAGACGGCTGGGAAGGCCTGCCCGCCGCTCTGGTCAACTTCACACCGCTGATCGCGCTGGAAGGCTATCGCATCTGGTATTGGTATATCCGCCCCCGCCCGTCGCGGGCCGCGTAAGCGCCTCAGAGCAGATCCCAGATCAGCTTGGCCGCCAGGACACTGGCCGAGACCACCACCAGAGGCTTGATCACCCGCGCACCGCCACGCATGGCCACACGCGCGCCCACAAAGGCCCCCGTAAGCTGGGCCAGCCCCATCGCCACACCCGTGATCCAGAGGGGGCTGGCCACAAGCGCATAGACCAGCAGCCCCCCGAGGTTTGAGGAGAAATTTAAAAGCTTCGTATGCGCCGTCGCTTTGGTCACGCCGTAGCCGGCCAAAGTGACAAACCCGATCATATAGAACGCCCCCGCGCCCGGCCCGATCAGCCCGTCATAAAAGGCAACGAGCGGCACCATGGTAAGCGCCACAGCCATAGGCGTCAGCCGCGCGGTGCGGTCAAGGTCGTCAAGCCCGGGCTTGAGCGCAAAGAACAAAGCCACCGCAATCAGCAAGACAGGCAGCACAACGCGGATCAGCTCGGTCGGCAGCGAAGAGGTCAGCAAAGCGCCCGTTCCGCCCGCCACCAGCGCCAGCAGGGCCGTCCACTTCTGGCGCCACAGATTCACATGGCCACCACGGCTGTAGCTATAGGCCGCCATCCCCGACCCAAAGACCGACTGCACCTTGTTGGTGGCAATCGCCGTGAGCGGCGGCGCGCCTGCAATGATCAGGACAGGCAGGGTCAGAAGGCCACCGCCCCCTGCAATCGCATCGATAAACCCCGCCACAAAGCCAACAAGCAAAAGCAGCGCAAAAATCTCTGGTGCAACGTCAATCAACCCAAGCTCTCCACATAAAGGGTCTGAAATAAATTCTGTTTTCGGAACACAGCAAAACCAACCAAAGCGTAAAGCCGCGCCCTGCGCCCGCGCGCGTCACGGCCCAAACAAAAAGCCCCGAGCAAAACTCGGGGCTTTTTCGCATTGGTTTGTGGTAGCGTGAGGTGGACTTGAACCACCGACCCCAGCATTATGAGTGCTGTGCTCTAACCAACTGAGCTATCACGCCATTCACAACCAGTGCTGGCGAATTAGCCAAGCCTTGGGGCGGAGTCAAACACAAAACTGACCCGAGCTGGGCCTAAGCGCAAATTCTTGCATTTATCGCGCCAAAACCGCGCCCAAACGCAAAAGGCCCACTCTCCCGAGCGGGCCTTCGCATGTCATCAGCTCACAGCTTACTTCTTGGCAAGCGCGTCGCGGATCTCGGCCAGAAGGTCAAGCTCGGTTGGCCCTGCGGGGGCTTCCTCAACCGCTTCTTCTTCCTTGGCCGCGGCATCCTTGATCTTGTTCACATTGCGCACCAGCATGAACACCACAAACGCGATGATCAGGAAGTTGATGACCGCCATGATGAAGCTACCATAGGCAAAGACAGCTGCACCGCTTTCGCGCGCGGCTTCCAGCGAAGCCCCCTCCGCAACAGTGCCCGACAGCACGGCATACATATTGGTGAAGTCTACACCGCCCATAGCAAGCCCGATGATCGGATTGATCAGATCAGCCACCAATGAGCCGACAATCGCGGTAAAGGCCGCGCCGATGATGATCCCGACGGCCATATCCATCACATTGCCCTTGGCAATGAAATCCTTGAATTCTTGTAGCATAGGTTACTCGTCCCCGTTTTACTGTGTTGTCTGCCCGCGCATTGTGCGCAGCATATGGCCAGAGGTTAACACAGATGTCTGAAGAACAGGTAAGGGAAAGACGCCGCGTCCTTCCCCTTAAGCAGGGAGCGCTCCGGTCTGCACATAGCGCAAAATCTGCGCCACTTCGTCAGGCGTGCGCGCCACGGCCAGCGCGGCGGCATCGACCTCTTTCAAAGCATGGTCATGCTCGGGCTGCTGCAAAATGATCAGGCTCTTGCCCAAGGCGCTCGCATAGCCCGCATCAAACGCCGCGTTCCACTGCTTGTACTTCTCGCCAAAGCGCACAACAACAACATCGGCCTCGCCGATAGCCTGCCGCGTGCGGATCGCATTGACCATCGCGCCCTTGCGGTCGTGCCAGAACTTGTCAGGCTCGGCCCCCAAAATCGCCACGCCACAGTCATCAGAGGCCGCGTGGTCTGTCACGGGCGCGCTAAAGCTCACATCAAGCCCCGCACAGGCCGCAATGATCTGTTCGCGCCAATCGGTGTGAATCTCGCCTGACAGGTAAATCTTCATGTCGCTCTCCTTAAACTGCTTTGCGCGCCACAACATAGCGCGAGATCGCGGGGAAGTTTCCGGCTTCCACCGTCTCAAAGCCCGCCGCGGCGATCATCTGGTCAACCTCGGCAAGCTGCATCAAACCCACCGCAGGGGCTTTGCCAATCCGCTTGAGCACAGGCAAAACAGCCTGCACCAAAAAGCGCTTCCAGCCGAAGGCCTTGTCGGCCAGACAGGGCGTCTTGCTGATAAACAGGCCGCCGGGGGCCAGCATCGCGTAGATATCCGCAAGAAGCGCGTCGCGGTCAGGCGTCAGGTGAAAGAGGTTAAACCCCATCACCACATCAAAGGTCTCGCCCAGCTGCGTGCTTTCCTGCGCGCTCAGCGTGTGAAAGCTTGCGCCCTCAAGCCCCGCCTCGGCAGCCTTCTCGCCTGCAATGCGGATCATCTCCGAAGATTGGTCGGTGCCCACATATGCGGCCACGAGCGGCGCAAGCCGCAGCGCGGTTGTTCCCGTGCCGCAGCCCATTTCCAACACCCGCATCTGCGGCGTGAGGTAGCTCTGGGTGATGGCGAGCGTATGCTCGTAGTCGTCCACACTGCGCATGGGGCTTTCGGCGTATTTCGGCGCCATCTTGTCCCAGAACTTTTTACTATCCACCATCACATGCCCCTTCAGGCTTGGCTCAGCCGCGCAGGCTCCCGCCTGTGGCTTTGCTGACTTTCTCCACAATCTTGGCCGCAACGGCCTCGATGTCTTCGTCTTTCAGCGTTTTGTCGATGGGCTGCATCCGCACGGTGATGGCAAGGCTCTTCTTGCCCTCGCCAAGGCTACCGCCGATGAACTCGTCAAAGACGCGCACATCTTCAATCAGCGCCTTGTCAGCGCCTGCTGCTGCGTTCACCAGCGTGAGCGCTTCAACACCCGCATCCACCACAAAGGCAAAGTCGCGTTCAACCGCCTGCAAATCCGACGCTTTCAGCGCAGGCCGCGTGGCGGATTTCTTGCGCGCCTCGGGCACCTGCTCTGGCCAGATGGTAAAGGCCACAGCTGGCCCCTTCACGCCCATCTCTTTGAGCACTTTGGGGTGCAGCTCACCGAAAATGGCCAGAACCTTCTTGGGGCCAAGGCAGATCTTGCCGTGACGCCCGGGGTGCCACCACGCGGGGCCATCGCGCATGATCTGCACCTTGGCAGGCGCACCAATCGCGCTCAAGACAGCTTCGGCATCGGCCTTGGCGTCAAATACATCCACGTTGCGGCTTTCGCCCAGCACATCCTTGGGGCCGGTCTTGCCCACCAAAAGGCCAGAGACCTGCAAAGCCTGCTCGCCCGGCTCGCCGCCGTGAAACACAGGGCCAACCTCAAACAAGGCAAGGTCGGCAAAGCCGCGCGCCTGATTGCGCGCAGCGGCCTGCAAAAGCCCGACAAGCAGATCAGGGCGCATATGGCTCATCTCGCTTGAAATCGGGTTTTCCAGCCGCGTCGCATCGGCTCCGCCACCAAACAGCGCAGCACTTTTCTGGTCTACAAAAGAGTAGGTCACACATTCGTTGTAACCCAGGCCCGCCGCCATGCGCCGCGCCGCCTGCTCCCGCTTCTGAAGCGGCAGCAAAATCTGCTTCGGCACACCCGCATCAACGCGCTTGAGCGGCTTGCCGACAAGCTTGGTGAGGCTGGCAATCCGCGCCACCTCTTCCACCAAATCGGCCTCGCCCAGAACATCGGGGCGCCAGCTTGGCACTTTGGCCATCTCGCCTTCCAGCTTGAAGCCCAGCGCCGTCAGCGTCTGGCGCTGCTCGCCTTCAGGGATGTCCATGCCCACAAGGCTCTGCACCCGCTTGGCATCAAGCTTATAGGCGCGGCTCACATCAGGCACCTTGCCCGCGACAGTCACGTTGCTCGGCTCACCGCCGCACAGCTCCATGATCATCGCCGTCGCATCTTCCAGCGCCTGCATGTTGTAGCCCGGGTCGATCCCGCGCTCGTTGCGGTAGCGCGCATCCGAGTTGATCTTGAGCGCGCGGCCCGTCATGGCGATCTGGACGTGGTCCCAATAGGCCGCTTCAAGAAAGACATCTGTTGTCTCCTCGGTGCAGCCCGTTTCCAAGCCCCCCATGATACCCGCAATGCTCTCGACACCCTTGTCATCCGAGATCACAACCTGACCGCCGGAGAAGGTATATTCCTTCTCGTCCAAGCCAACGAGCGTCGCGCCCGCTTCGGCGCGGTGGACGCGCAGGTTGCCACTGACCTTGCCCGCGTCAAACACGTGCAAAGGGCGGTTGCGGTCATAGGTGAAAAAGTTGGTGATATCGACAAGCGCCGAAATAGGGCGCAGCCCCACGGCCTTGAGGCGCTTTTGCAGCCACTCGGGGCTTGGCCCGTTCTTCACACCGCGAATAAGGCGGCCCGCAAAGACAAAACAACCGTCTTCCTTGGCATCATCCTCAATCGTCACCGTGACAGGGCAAGGGAACTGCCCCTCGATGCTGGGCGTGTCCACAGGCTTGAGCTTGCCCAAGCCTCTTGCGGCCAAATCACGCGCGATCCCGCGCACACCGAGCGCATCGGGGCGGTTGGGCGTAATGGCGATCTCGATCACAGGATCGACCTTCTCAGGCGCGTTCTCCGCCAACCAGCTCACAAAGCTCTGGCCGATCTCGCCCGAGGGCAGCTCGATGATCCCGTCATGCTCGTCTGACAGCTCAAGCTCGCGCTCGCTCGCCATCATCCCGTGGCTCTCCACCCCGCGGATTTTGCCGACAGACAGCGTGGTGTCGATCCCGGGCACATAATCGCCGGGCTTGCACAGCACGATGGTGATCCCCGTGCGCGCATTGGGCGCGCCACAAACGATCTGCTTGCTGCCCTCATCGGTCTGCACCGTGCACACCCGCAAACGGTCCGCATCAGGGTGCTGCTCCGCATGGGTCACCTTGCCCAGCGTAAACGCCTTGAGGCGATCGGCTGGGTTGAGAACCTCCTCAACCTCAAGCCCGAGGTCTGTGAGCGCACCGCAAATCTCGTCGACCGTGGCGGTCGTGTCGAGATGATCTTTCAGCCAAGAGAGTGTGAATTTCATTTATTTGCGTCTTTCCGCCCATTCCTTATGAGCTTTTTCGTCTTTTGTGCCGCGTCAAATGCTCGCTTTACAGCATCTTGCTTCTTCATTTCAGCATCTCTTCGTCGCTTCTGAACACTAAACGCAGCAAAGAATGCCGGAACCAAGACCAAGTAAACCAATCCCAAGAATGGGAGTAACAGTCCAAGTGATTGAGCCGCATCCGTAATTGGAACAATCGAAATCCCCATGCACAAAATCCAAAGCATAGGGCGTCTTTCGACCCGCTTGATCCACCATTTCCAATAGTTGGCAGCCCAACGGCTTAAGCACTCCATCCACTGCATCTGTCATCTACCTACTCAACCCCCCATGCAGCGTCGGCTGATCCAAACTCGCAAAGCCGTAGTGGCGCAGCCAGCGCAGGTCTGAGTCAAAGAAGGCGCGCAAGTCGGGGATGCCGTATTTCAACATGGCGATACGGTCGATCCCCATACCAAAGGCAAAGCCTTGCCATTCGTTCGGGTCGATCCCGCCCGCTTGCAGCACCTTGGGGTGCACCATGCCTGAGCCGAGGATTTCGAGCCAGTCGTCGCCCTCGCCAACCTTGAGCGTGCCGCCTTCCCATGAGCAGCGGATATCAACTTCCGCCGAAGGCTCCGTGAACGGGAAGTGGCTCGCGCGGAAGCGCAGCTCCACATCATCCACCTCGAAAAACGCTTTCACGAACTCTTCCAGCACCCACTTGAGGTTGGCCATGGAGATATCTTTATCCAGCGCCAGCCCTTCGACTTGGTGAAACATCGGCGTATGCGTCTGGTCATAATCCGCGCGGTACACACCGCCGGGGCAGATCACCCGAATAGGCGCGCCCTGCTTTTCCATCGAGCGGATCTGCACAGGCGAAGTATGCGTGCGCAACACATGCGGCGGGCGCTCGTCGCCTTCGGCACGGTGCATATAAAACGTGTCCATCTCCGCGCGCGCAGGGTGGTGGCCCGGAATATTCAGCGCATCAAAATTGTACCAATCGGTGTCAATGCGCGGCCCCTCGGCCACGGCAAAGCCCATATCGGCAAAAATCGCGGTCACTTCCTCGGTCACTTGGCTGATCGGGTGAATGCTGCCCTGCCCGCGCAAACGGCTCGGCAATGTCACATCCAGCCACTCGCTGCGCAGCCGCTCATCAAGCGCTGCATCTTCAAGGCCTGCCTTCTTGGCGGCCAAAGCCGAGTTGATCTCGTCTTTCAGCGCATTCAGCTTGGGGCCGGCCACCTGCCGCTCCTCTGCTGTCATCTTGCCGAGTTCGCGCATCTGAAGGCTCACTTCGCCTTTCTTGCCCACTGCCTGCAAGCGCAGGTCTTCCAGTGTGGCTTCGTCGCCTGCGGCGGCGATTGCGCTGATGTATTTGTCTCTTAAATGGTCCATGTCATCTACCTGTCTGGCGTCGCATCTGACCTAGCGCGCCAAGCGCCGTTTCGCAAGGCGCTAGCAATTTCTCTCAAAGGGTTTTGAAAGGGCACAAAGCTGCCCGATTTCGGCCAAGGCTTCGCCGCCAGCCCTGCGCACCTTACCCCCAGTTCAACTCTGGAGGATGACGCCATGATGACCACAACAAAGCTTCTCGCAGCCGCCGCTCTTGCCGTGGCCACTCTGACCAGCACCGCCGACGCACAGTCGCGCCCCTCTGAGGGCTACCAAAGCCAGTGGTTCACCACAGCCGACGGCTGCTCTTACTCGCGCACCCTTGCGCCGGGCTATGGCGTCACTTGGGTTCTGATCCAGAACCCCCATCACATCAACAAACCAAATGTGAGCGATCACTGCGCCAACATGCTCTAAACGTCCCCGCTCTCCAAAGCACCATACGGCCAAAGCCCGTCTGCGCCCCTCCGCAGGCGGGCTGATTCTTGCTTGCACGCGCTGGCTGGCATAGCCTCGCCGCAGAAAGGGCCACCTCATGATTGCATACGTCACCGTCGGAGCCGATGATATCGCCCGCGCCAAACAGTTTTACAGCGCGTTTCTGCCAGCGCTCGGCTACGAGCTGACCCAAGGCGCAGAGGGGCTCAGCTATGCCCTACCCGTTGCCGCAGGCGCGCGGCCTGTCTTTCCCGACTTTTATGTCAAACCTACATTTGATGGCCGCCCCGCCACTGCTGGCAACGGCGCCATGGTCGCCTTTGAGGCCAGCACACAGGCGCAGGTCCGCGCGCTACACGCCGCGGCACTGGCCGCAGGCGGCAAAGACGAGGGCCAGCCCGACTTTCGCGCCGCCTACGGGCCTCGGTTTTTTGTGAGCTATCTGCGCGACCCGCAGGGCAACAAACTTGCCATCTTCTCCAGCAACCCCGATGAGCCCGAGCGCGGCAGCTAAAGCACAGCAGCGCGCGCCGCATTAAGTAAATTTGCCTTAACCTTTGGGGTGTTTGGGCGGTGCACGCATGGTGCACGCCCGGTGCACAGATATCACCCCCCTGTTTTGCGGCGCTCCGCCACCCTTAACCCCACCGCACGCCCAAAAGAAAACGCCGCAGTCCTTGCGGACCACGGCGTCAATTCTTTTCGCAAAGTCAGCGTGGCTTAAGCCGCCAGCGCGCCTTGTGCTTGTGCAACGATCGCACCGAACGCTTCGGGCTCGTGTACAGCAAGATCGGCGAGAACTTTACGGTCCACTTCGATACCTGCAAGGTTCAAGCCATTGATAAAGCGTGAATATGTCAGCGTCTCATCGTGTGAGCGCACAGCCGCGTTGATCCGCTGGATCCACAGCGCGCGGAAATTGCGCTTGCGATTCTTACGGTCACGGGTTGCATATTGGTTGGCCTTATCGACCGCCTGGCGCGCGACCTTAAAGGTATTTTTACGGCGGCCATAATAACCTTTGGCTGCCTTAATAACCTTCTTGTGACGTGCGTGTGTTGTGGTTCCGCCTTTTACTCTGGACATATCAAATCCTCCTTAGCGTGCGTATGGCATCATGGACTTGATGATTTTCGCATCAGGTTCAGACAGGATTGTAGTGCCGCGAGCGTCGCGAATGAATTTATTGGTGCGCTTGATCATGCCGTGCTGTTTGCCGGCTTGAGCAGCTCTGACTTTGCCTGAGGCTGTCATTTTGAACCGCTTTTTGCAGCTCGATTTGGTCTTCATCTTGGGCATTTCCGTCTCCTTGGTTTGGGTCGGTCTACAATGCGCGACTCGGCATGCCACTTCTGGCCGGTCACGCAGACGAAGGCACCGTTTAAGACGGCTTTAGCCGTATTGCAAGAGGGAAACAGCGCAACCTCAGCCCAAATACCGCCCCACCACGTTCACAATCACCGTGGGGATCTGATCAAGCGTGTAGCCCGCAGGCTTTGAGGATGCCGCCCAAGCCACCAGCCCGCCGCCGGCAATAAGCACAATCGCCGCCGCCCGCGGCGTGCGGTTGTCAGACAGCGCCGAAACAACCGCCGGAACAGCAAACACAGCAATCACCAGGCCGATGACAAGATAAAGATCATAGTCCACCGTACGCACCCTTTAAACAAAACCAACAGGGATAAGCTTACTCTGGATCAGAGGCAAAAATCAAACGCTGGTCACAGGGTGCAACCCGCAAGATATTTGTGGTGCCCGGAACATTGAAAGGAACACCGGCTGTGACGACAATCTGGTCGCTCTCGCTTGCATAGCCTGCGCTCTGCGCCGCGCGCGCTGCGTTAACCACTGCCTGCTTAAAGCGCTCGATCTCGCCGGTCATAATGCAGTGCGTGCCCCAGCTCAGCGACAGGCGCCGCGCCGTGCCCCGCAGGCTTGTCATCGCAATAATCGGCACGCGCGGACGCTCCCGCGCCGTAAGAAGCGCCGTTGTGCCCGACTGGGTGAAGCAGCAAATCGCCTTGATGTTTGCGGTTTCCGCAATCTCCCGCGCGGCCGCCACGATCCCGTCTGCCACGCTTTCGCGCTTGGCCACGCGTGAGGCTTCAATGATCTCGCGGTATGTCGGGTCGCTTTCGACTTCGATGGCAACATTGTTCATCGTGGTGACCGCCTCGACAGGGTAATCCCCCGCCGCACTCTCGGCAGAGAGCATGATCGCATCCGCACCCTCATAGATCGCTGTCGCCACATCGCTCACTTCGGCACGGGTCGGCATGGGGCTTTCGATCATGCTTTCCAGCATCTGTGTCGCCACAATCACAGGCTTGGCCGCCGCACGGCAGCGCCGCACAAGCCGCTTCTGGATCGGCGGCACATTCTGCACCGGCAGCTCAACGCCCAAATCGCCCCGTGCCACCATGATCCCGTCAGACACGGCCAGAATTTCATCAAAGCTGGCCACAGCCGTTGGCTTTTCGATCTTGGAGAGCACCGCCGCGCGCCCGTCAATCAGCGCTTTGGCCTCGTCCACATCCGCCGCGCGCTGCACAAACGACAACGCGACCCAATCCACACCGAGCTGGCACACAAACTCCAGATCGGCCCGGTCTTTCTCAGACAAAGCCGCCAAGGGCAGCACCACTTCAGGCACGTTCACACCCTTACGGTTGGAGATCGTTCCGCCTGTTGTGACAGTGCAGTCTGCAAAATCAGCGCCGCATTTCTCTACCTTCAGGCGAATCTTGCCATCATTCACCAGCAGCGAAGTGCCATCTTCCAGCGCCTTGAAAATCTCAGGGTGCGGCAGGCAAACCCGCGCGTTCGTGCCTGCGGTTTTGTCCAGATCAAAGCGGAAGCTCTGGCCCTCAACAAGCTCTTCTTCCTCATTGGCAAACACACCGACCCGCAGCTTCGGCCCCTGCAGATCCGCCAGAATAGCGATGGGGCTTTCAAGCTCACGCTCGATCTCGCGGATGATACGGTGGCGCTCGCGAATCTCGCCATGATCACCATGTGACATATTCAGCCGGAACACATCCGCCCCCGCCTCATGCAGCGCTTTGATCATTTCGTAGTCGTTGGAGGCAGGCCCCAAAGTGGCCACGATCTTTACATTTCTGAGCCGTCTCATATGTTCTGCCTCCTGATAGGTCTGGCCGCTCTGGCCGTTGCCGTTTTATCGCGCGTCTGGCGCGTGGGCACAACAGGGCGTTTGGGCACCCAAAGGAATTTCACACGCATGTCATATACGCCTTTCACGGTCACAGGAGCAGAGCGCAAGGGCCCGTGGGTCATCGCCTGTGACCACGCCGCCAACACCGTGCCCCCCTTCATCAACGGCGGCAGCCTCGATCTGCCCGCAGGCGACATGGGCCGCCACATTGCTTATGACGTGGGCGCAAAAGGGGTATCACTGGCACTTGGCGCATTGCTTGATGCGCCTGTGATCTGCTCCAATTTCTCACGGCTGGTGATTGATCCAAACCGCGGCGAAGACGACCCGACGCTTCTGATGAAGCTCTATGACGGCACAATCATCCCTGCCAACCGCCACGCTGACGCCACCGAGAAAGAGCGCCGCCTTGACGCCTGCCACCGCCCCTACCATCGGGCGCTAGGCGCGCTTCTGGATGCGCGCGAGGCCCCCGCCCTGCTGACACTTCACAGCTTTACACCCCAACTGTCGGGTCGCCCAAAGCGCCCGTGGCATGTGGGTGTGCTCCACGCCGATGACAAACGCCTCAGCGACCCGCTCCTGGCGCTCTTGCACCAAGACCAAACCCTCTGCGTCGGGCGCAACGAGCCTTACGGCGGACACCTGCCGGGTGATACCGTCGACACCCACGCCATCGCCCGGGGCCGCCACAACACGCTGGTTGAAATCCGCAACGATCTTATCCAGACTGACGAGCAACAAGCCGAATGGGCCAAACGCCTTGCGCCGACCTTGCAAGAAGCCCTGCGCATCACCCTTGAAAACGAGGCCTGAACCATGGACGCACAAACCCAGCTCGAACTTGAAGCCGCCGCCTTCCGCGCCTTGCGCAAACACCTGATGGAAGAGCGCACCGATGTGCAGAACATCGACATGATGAATTTGACAGGCTTTTGCCGCAACTGTCTCAGCCGCTGGTACCAAGAGGCCGCAAACGCACGTGGTATCGAGATGTCAAAAGACGAGGCACGCGAGCTTTTCTACGGCATGACAATGGCCGAATGGAAAGCAAATTACCAAACAGACGCCAGCCCACAAAAACAGGCCGACTTTGAAGTCGCGTTCAAAGAAAACGTAACCGACAAAAGCTAGCACAAAACAGCCCTTACAAACGGCTTTGCGCCTTTCTTTTTGCCCTAAATATCCCGGGGGGTTCGGGGGGCTGGCCCCCCGACGGGTCGGGTTTTGCAAAGCAAAACCCGACCTTGGTCAGTATCTCAGATCGCTTTCTTCAGACTTTCATCCAGATAGATTTCGCGCAGGCGCTTGGCCACAGAACCGGGCGTTCCGTCGCCCAGTGCCACACCATCGATCTCCACAACAGGCATCACAAAAGCACTGGCTGATGTGGTAAAGGCTTCGTCCGCCTCTTTGGCTTCATCAATGGTAAAGCTACGCTCCTCGACCTCCATCTGCGCCTCGCGCGCGAACCGCAACACCGCCGCGCGGGTGATCCCGTGCAGGATGTCATTGCTCAGGTGCCGGGTGATGATGCGCCCGTCCTTGACGATATAGGCGTTGTTGCTGGTGCCCTCGGTGACGTGTCCATCCTCGATCATCCATGCGTCATCGGCGCCTGCGGCCAGCGCCATCATCTTGCCCATCGACGGGTAGAGAAGCTGCACCGTCTTGATGTCGCGCCGGCCCCAGCGCAGATCGTCGATGCTGATCACCTTGATGCCGTCGCGCCCCTGCGCGCTATCGGCCAGGCCCGGCTTGGACTGGGTGAACAGCACCATCGTCGGCGCCGTCGTCTCGGGGTCGGGGAACACGAAATCGCGGTCGCCCGGCGCGCCGCGCGTCACCTGAAGGTAGATCATCCCGTCGGTCAGATCGTTGCGCCGCACCAACTCGCGGTGCACTTCCAGCAGGTCCGCCATCGAGATCGGCAGCGCCGGCATGTCCAGCTCGGTCAGCGACCGCTCCAGCCGCGCGGCGTGGCCGTCGAAGTCAATCAGCTTGCCGCCCAGCACGCTGGTCACCTCGTAGACCCCGTCGGCCATCAGGAACCCGCGATCAAAGATCGAGACGGTGGCCTGCGTTTCCGGCATATACTCGCCGTTGACGTAAACTGTGCGCATGGGTGCTCTCCTATCCCCAGAGGCTCGCCGCGGGCGGGTGCACGCCGGCGGCATCGTATTGCAAATGCTCTTCGCGGTCTTCGGCCAACAGAAGCGGCCCGTCAAGGTCCGTCACCATCGCCCCTTGCGCCACCAGGACCGCCGGCGCCATCGCCAGCGAACTGCCAACCATGCAGCCCACCATGATGCGATAGCCCTGCCGCTCGGCCTCTTGCCGCAGCGCCAGCGCCTCGGTCAGGCCGCCGGTCTTGTCCAGCTTGATATTGACCACGTCATACTTGCCGGCCAGCCCCGGCAGGCTACCCCGGTCGTGACAGCTCTCGTCGGCGCAGACCGGCACCGGCCGCGCCATCCCGCGCAGCGCCTCGTCCTCGCCCGCCGGCAAGGGCTGCTCGACCAGGGCAACGCCCAGCCGCTGCAAATGCGGCGCCAGGTCGGCGTAGACCTCGGCGCTCCAGCCCTCGTTGGCGTCGATGATGATCCGCGCCTTGGGCGCGCCCTCGCGCACCGCCTCCAGCCGCGGCATGTCGTCCGGCGTGCCCAGCTTGATCTTCAGGAGCGGCCGGTGCGCGTTTTTCGCCGCCTGCGCGCGCATCTTCTCGGGGGTATCCAGCGACAGGGTGTAGGCGGTCACCTCCGGCCCCGGCGCGGGCAGGCCCGCCAGCTCCCACACGCGCTTGCCCGCGCGCTTGGCCTCGTGGTCCCAGAGCGCGCAATCCACCGCGTTGCGCGCCGCCCCGGCCGGAAGCAGACCGGGCAGCGTCGCGCGCGTCACCGCCTCGGGCAGCCCCTCGATCTGCGCCGTCACGCTCTCCAGCGTCTCGTCGTAGCGGGCATAGGGCACGCATTCGCCCCGCCCGGTCACGCCGTCCGCGCTCACATGCGCCGTCAGCACCCGCGCCTCGCTCCGCGAGCCGCGGCTGATGGTAAAGACCTGCGCCAGCGGGAACACGTCCCGCGTCACCGAGAT